>JANJUM010000219.1 GCA_024710585.1 Desulforhopalus sp. | reverse complement strand
GGCTCCATGATCAGGGCGCGGGCCAGCGCGGTGCGCTGCTGCTCGCCGCCGGACAGCTCCAGCACCTTGTGCTGCAGGCGGTGGCCAAGCTCCACCTGTTCGAGCAGGGCCTGGGCCGCAGGGAGCATCTCCTGGCGGCTCCTGCCGGCGATGAGGCCGGGGATGATGACGTTCTCCAGGGCGGTGAAATCGGGCAGCAGGTGGTGGAATTGGAAAATGAAGCCCACCGACTTGTTGCGAAAACCGGCCAGCTCGCGGGCCGGGCGACCGAGCAGCGGCTCGCCGTGAAAGAGGATGTCACCGCCGCTGGGCTGCGCCAGGGTGCCGAGGATCTGCAGCAGGGTGGTCTTGCCGGAGCCGGAGGCGCCGATGATGCCGGTCATCTCCCCGGGTTGCACGGCAAGGGACACCCCCTTGAGGACGGTGACCGCGGTCTCGCCGCTGCCGAAGGTCTTGGTGAGGTTGCGGGCGGTGAGGAGCTCCATCAGGAAAGGA
The DNA here is from genome assembly GCA_024710585.1 of Desulforhopalus sp. GTDB lineage: Bacteria > Desulfobacterota > Desulfobulbia > Desulfobulbales > Desulfocapsaceae > Desulforhopalus_A. The sequence goes on along the minus strand of JANJUM010000219.1, from coordinate 9,140 downwards.
CCTCCGCCGGTTGCACCGCCGCCGCCTTCCACGAGGGGTAGAGGGTGGCGAGGAGGGTGATGAGAATGGAGCTGATGGCGACGATGGTGACGTCGAGGGGCAGCACCTTGATGGGCAGGGTGGTCATCGGGTAGACGTTGGAGGGTAGCTCGATGAACTGGTAGCGAGACAGCAGCTTGCACAGGCCCAGGCCGCCCAGCACGCCGAGCCCGGTGCCGGCGAAGGCGATGACCGCTCCCTGGAGGAAGAAGATGCGCATGATCGCCTGGGAGGTGGCGCCCATAGACTTGAGAATGGCGATATCCTTGCTCTTTTCCATGACTACCATGACGAGTGCGCTGATGATGTTGAGCGCGGCGACGATGATGATCATCGTCAGGGCGATGAACATGCCGATCTTCTCCAGCTTGAAGGCGGCATAGAGGTTGCGGTTCATCATCATCCAGTCCTTGGCCACATAGCCCGGGCCGAGCGTCTCGGCGATGCGCGCGGCGATCTTGTCGGCCTGGTTGAGCTCGCTCCGCTCCACCGCCACCTCGATGCCGTGCACCTGGTCACCGATGCCAAGAAAGCGCTGCACCTCGGTAATCGACATATAGGCCAGGGTGGTGTCGTACTCGTACATGCCTGTCTCGAAGATGCCGGAGACGCGGCAGGTCTTGATCTTGGGGATGACGCCCATGGGGGTCAGCGGGCCTGAAGGCGAGATGAGCTTGACCTTATCGTCGACGTGGACGCGCAGCTCGGCGGCGAGGTTCTTGCCGAGGATGATATTGGGCACGGACGAGGCACTCTCGGCGGCGAGGTCGTCGACGCTGCCGGAGGTCATCTGCCGCGGCAGGCTGATAACGTTTTTCGCCGTCTGCGGCTCGATGCCGCGCAGCACCACGCCGTTGCCGCCGACGGTGCTGCTCATCAGGGTCTGGGCGTAGAGGTAGGGGGTGGCGCCGACCACCTTGGGCACGGTCAGGGCGCGGTCGCGGGCCAGCTCGTACTCGCTGATCGGGCCGCCGAGGCGCTGCACGACGATATGCGAGTTGACGCCGAGGATCTGGTCGCGCAGCCCGTCGGTAAAGCCGGAAAAGACCGCCAGCACGACGATCAGGGCGATGACGCCGACGGTGATGCCGGCCACCGAGATCAGCGAGATGAGGGAAATGAAGCCGTGCTGATGCTTGGCCCGCAGGTAGCGCAGGCCGATGAAGGACTCGAAGGTCATTGTCCGGCGTCCTCGTCCCGGTCGGCGGCCAGTCCCGCCTCGGGCTTGAGGTGCGGGAAGAGGATGACGTCGCGGATCGACGGGGCGTCGGTGAGCAGCATCACCAGGCGGTCGATGCCGATGCCCTCGCCGGCGGCGGAGGGCATGCCGTACTCGAGGGCGCGGATGTAGTCGGCGTCGAGCTCGGGGTGGATCTCGTCGTCGTCGCCGCGGTCGGCGATCTGCTTTTCGAAGCGGCTCAGCTGGTCGCGCGGGTCGTTGAGCTCGCTGAAGCCGTTGGCCAGCTCGCGGCCGGTGATGAACAGCTCGAAGCGGTCGGTGACGGAGGGGTCCTCCTCGTTGCGGCGGGCCAGCGGCGAGACCTCGGTGGGGTAGCGGGTGATGAAGGTCGGGTTGATCAGGCGGTCCTCGACGAGGAGTTCGAAAAGCTCGGTCTTGGCCTTGCCGGGACCGGCGTTATCCTCGAGCTTGATGCCCTTCTCCCTGGCCAGGGCCATGACCTGTGCGTCGTCGGCGAGCAGGTCGGCGGAGATGCCTGCCACCTGCATCAGGGCCTCGTCCATGGTCAGCTTGGTCCATGGCGGGGTCAGGTCGACCTCCTGGCCCTGGTAAGTGATCTTCATCGAGCCGTTGACCGCCTGGCAGATGCTGGAGATCATCTCCTCGGTGAGGTTGATGAGGTCCTCGTAGGTGGCGTATGCCTGATAGAACTCGAGCATGGTGAACTCGGGGTTGTGACGCGTCGACAGGCCCTCGTTGCGGAAGTTGCGGTTGATCTCGAAGACGCGCTCGAAACCGCCGACGAGGAGCCGCTTGAGGTAGAGCTCCGGGGCGATGCGCAGGTAGAGGTCCATGTCGAGGGCGTTATGGTGCGTCTTGAACGGCTTGGCGGTGGCGCCGCCGGGGATGGGCTGCATCATCGGCGTCTCCACTTCCATGAAGTTGCGCCGCGAAAGATGCTCGCGCACCAGCCGGATGATCTCCACACGTTTGCGGAAGGTCTCCCTGGTCTCCGGGGTGACGATCAGATCGACATAGCGCTGGCGGTAGCGGGTCTCGACGTCGGAGAGGCCGTGCCACTTGTCGGGCAGCGGGCGCAGCGACTTGGAGATCATGACGATCTCGCTGGCCTGGAGGGAGAGCTCGCCGACCTTGGTCTTGAAGAGGGTGCCGACCACGCCGACGATATCGCCGATATCCCACTTCTTGAAGGTCTCGAAGACCGCTTCGCCAAGGATGTCCAGCTTGAGGTAGATCTGGATCTGGCCGCTGCCGTCGGCCACGGTGCAGAAGGCGGCCTTGCCGAACTTGCGCATCGCCAGCACGCGGCCGGCGATGCTGTAGACGGCGCCGCCCGGTTCGGCCTGCTGAGGCTCGAGGAGGTCCCCTTTGGGGAGAAGCTCGCGGGCGCAGTTGGCGGGCTTGAAGCTGTTGATATAGAGTTTCACGCCAAGCTCGGCCAGGGCCTCGGCCTTTTCTTTGCGCTGGGCAAGGGTTTGATTCTCTTCGCTCATGGTGGTGGGTCTCGAGGTATGGGGTTGTCCACAGTGACGGCCGGGCGGCGATGAAAAAAGGCGGCAGATGCCTGCCGCCCCACGGGAAAAACGCTCCCTAGCACTTACCGGGAAATGGTCGTTCTGTCAATCGATTTCCCCAGCGCAGCAAGGGGCGGCGAGGTTTCACGGGGCGAGCGGGATGAGGCCGCGGGCCATCAGGTAGTACATCAGCCCGTTGAGGACCAGACCGTGCTGCAAGTCACCCCTGGCGACCAGTCGCAGCACCTCGGCGCAGGGCAGGGTGATCACCTCGATGTCTTCCATCTCCTCGCATTGCGGGGCACTGCGGCGCTCCGCCCCCAGGGCGAGGACCGTGTGGCAGGTGTTGCCCTGGATGGCCGGGTTGGGGCGCACGGTGCCGATGATGCGGGCCTCGCCGGAGACATAGCCAGTTTCCTCGCGGAGCTCGCGCAGCCCGGCGGCGAGCGGGTCTTCGCCCTCCTCGACGGCGCCGCCGGGGATTTCCAGCTCGACGCGGTCGCTGCCGAAGCGGTACTGGCGGATGATGACCAGTTCCTCCTTCGGGGTGACGGCGATGACATGGACCCAGTCGGGGAAGTCGAGGCGGTAGAACTCCTGTTCGCGGCGGCTGCCCTCGCGGCTGACGCGGCTCGAGACGAGCTTCATGATGGGCGTGGAAAGCAGGGTGGTCGGCGGGGCGATGCGCCAGGCCGGGGGGCGGCCGGAAGTGATGTCGGACATGGGCGTGCGCGGGGCTGCGGGTTGGCGTGGGCGGGTTGCGGTAAAAAAGCGGCCGGTGGCCGATAGGCGCAAACTATACCACGGGCGCCGGGCCGGTGGCAGGAAAAAGCGTCTCGGCGCCCCGGCGGTCGCCAACTGGCCGGGCAGGGAGCTGACCACGACCTTTGTCCCGGGCAAGAAGAGCCCCCTTCGCCTATCGTCCCGGCGGAGAAGGTGACAAGGCCAAAACTGGCGCGGTGGCGGTGACAGTTCTTGGTTCCGGCATGTGTGGCGCTCTCGGCGAGCGCGATGCCGGGGCATTTCGCGGCATGAGAGATTAAGTGATACTGCAATTCATAAAAATTAATATATTTACAATGATTATTTTCTTTGCGCCGTGGCGCGAATTCGAATAAAAAATATCAGTAAAAGGTGAAGATAGATGGGTTGCGGCGAGCTTTGCCGAAACATGACATCTCTTTCCCAATACGGACAACAGGGGTCGTCGCCAGTCGACGGCAACACCGTTTCGAGGCCAAGGAGAGGTTCGTATGTCGCTCATTCAGCAACAACAGCAGATCCTGTCGATTCTCTGTGAAAACCTGCAACACGACCCGCCGCAACTGGTGGCTGCCGCCACCATCGCCGGGCGACTCAACCTGCGCCTTGCCGAGGTGCGGCGAGTGTTGCGCACCATGGAGGGGCTGGGCGTGATCGAAACCGATCCGGATCAACAGCTTACCCTCATCACCAGGGAAGGGGTACAGCGCTGCCGGCAGCAGTCGGCAGTGGCATAACCCTTCGTCATAGTGTATCTTCAGGGCGGTATTCTTCCGCCCGCTGCCGTACTGCGCCGATGTGGCGGAACGCAGGCCGGGCATGCCTCAGAGGTTGCCCGTTTCCTCAATTTTTACCGCCGACATTACCATGGAAAAATCGCCGCAGCAGACCTATGACAATTATATCAAGGCCTTGATGGATATCAGTCAGGCCATTACCTCCGACCTCTTCCTCGAAGACCTCTTCAAGCTCATCGTCATGGTCACCGCGCGGGTCACCGGGGTGGAGATCTGTTCGCTGTGGCTGGTGGATGAAAACGAGAACCCGCCTCTGGTGCGGCTCAAGGCGACGCAGTCGATAGACCGCGACTATGTCAAGGACCGCGTGCTGCGCCTCCACGAGGGCGTGGTTGGCTATGTCATCTCCACCCAGCGCCCCCTCTACATCCCCGATGTCCTCGAGAACGAGCGCTTCAAGGAGAAGGAGATGGCGCGTCGCCTCGGCCTGGTGTCGATGGTCGGGGTGCCGCTGCAGGGGAAGGAGGACAAGGTCCTCGGCGTCCTTAACTGCTTCACCGTCAAGCCCCACGTCTTTTCGACGCTCGACATCAACATGCTCACCGCCGTGGCCAGCCAGGCGGCGGTGGCCCTGCACAACACCGAGTTGATCATCAAGACCCGGGTCATCGAGCAGGAGCTGAAAACGCGCAAGATCATCGAGCGGGCCAAGGAAATCCTCATGCAGCGGCGCGACATGAACGGCGAGGAGGCCTACCGCTGGATCCGCCGGCGCAGCATGGACACGCGCAAGTCGATGCTCGACATCGCCGAGGCCATCGTCCTCTCCGACGAGTTGTAGCGCAAATTTCCGCTTGACAAGCAAGTTAAGTCCCGCTACAAAAACGAGTATCATTTAATCCGATGTCGCACAACGGCGTGCGGCTGCGTGGATATCAAGACAATGGCGTCTGTTTCCTCTTCAGTTTGGGCAGACGCCTTTTTTTATGCCGAAGGCCTCCGCCCGTAACCGTTTCCCCAAGCAAGGAGGTCTTCCCCATGCGTTTCGACAAGATCAACGACGTTCTCGGTACCGCCAACAGAGGAAATCCCGCCGAATCCGGTCTTTGCACCCTGTGCCGCGCCGACTGTGCCGGCAAGTGCGAGACCTGGAAGTCGAGCCTGGTGGGGCGCAAGCTCCTTTATCCCCGCGACTTCGGCCTGGTCACCGCCGGGGCCAACAACACCACCCATGTCGGCGTCTCCTACAACTCGCTGCGCATCCAGGGCTATGCCTACGGTTCGGTGGGTCTCGCCGAGGGCCTGACCAAGAACCCCGACGACTGTATCTTCCCCAATGTCGACCTGACCACCGAGTTCGGCGGTAAGATCAAGAGCAAGAGCCGTCTGCCGCTGATGACCGGCGCCCTCGGCTCGACCTTCATCGCCGCCAAGTACTGGGATTCCTTCGCCGTGGGCTGCGCCTTGACCGGCATCCCCATCGTCATCGGCGAGAACGTCGTCGGCGTCGACAAGGAGTCGACCATCCAGGGCGGGCGCATCAAGAAATCGCCCGAGCTCGACCGCCGCATCGACATCTACCTGCGCTATTTCGATGGCTACGGCGCTATCATCGTGCAGATGAACGTCGAGGACACCCGTAACGGTGTCGCCGAGTACGTCGCCGAGAAATACGGCAACAAGTGTATCATCGAGCTCAAGTGGGGCCAGGGCGCCAAAAATATCGGCGGCGAGATCCAGGTCACCAGCCTCGATTACGCCCTGTTCCTCAAGGAGCGCGGCTACGTCGTCGACCCCAACCCGGCCCTGCCCGAGGTCCAGGAGGCCTTCGCCAAGGGAGCCATCAAGTCCTTCGCCCGCCATAGTCGCCTCGGCGGCACCAACCTCGACACCGTCGCCCTGGTGCGAGAGGACTTCATGAAGTCGGTGGACTATCTGCGCAGCCTCGGTTTTGAGCGCATCTCGCTGAAGACCGGCTCCTATGGCATGGAAGAACTGGCCATGGCCATCAAGTTCGCCTCCGAGGCCAACCTCGACCTGCTGACTATCGACGGTTCCGGCGGCGGCACCGGCATGAGCCCGTGGAACATGATGCAGAGCTGGGGCGTGCCCTCCATCAACCTGCATGCCAAGGCCTACGAATACGCCAGCCTCCTCGCCGCGCGCGGCAAGAAGGTGGTCGATCTCTCCTTCGCCGGCGGGTTCGCCCTGGAAGACAGCATCTTCAAGGGTTTGGCCCTCGGCGCGCCCTATGTCAAGATGATCTGCATGGGCCGCGCCATTATGATCCCCGGTTTCCTCGGCGCCAATATCGAAGGCGTCTTCAAACCGGAAAAGCGCGCCGCCATCAACGGCAACTGGGACAGCTTGCCCAAGTCGGTCACCGATATCGGCAGCTCGCCGGAGGAAATTTTCTCTTCGTATTTCGACGTGCAGAAGAAGGTTGGCAAGGAAGAGATGCGCAACATCCCCTATGGCGCCATCGCCATGTGGTCCATGGCCGACAAGCTCGCCTGCGGCCTGCAGCAGCTCCTCGCCGGGGCGCGTAAGTTCAACGTTTCGCAGATCACCCGTAACGATATCTTCGCCGGCAACCGCGAAACAGCCCAGGAAACCGGTATCACCTATATCACCGACGCCAAGAACGAGAGCGCGAGGAATATTCTGCTTTCGTAGCGGCCAGGTTCCGGCGGGTGAACCCCGCCGCTCATAACCAGTCACAGCGCATCCGAGGCCTGCCTCGCGATGCGCTGTTTCGTTAAAGGGTATCTTGTGCCAGGCGGTCGGGAGCAAGAGAAAATGGTTCCTCCCGATTCCGCAAAAATGGTACGCTGGCAGCGCCCTCGGTTTCACTCGAGGCCGGGGCAGTCGCTGACACTCCCCCATGTCGACGATACGCGCTGTGAGTATAGGGACGAAACTTTCGCCCTTGCCATAATGGCGCAGCAATGTGCCGGCACTTCGGCTGCGCGGTATGAAGACGACTCAAAACCGGCAAAAGTCGCCTCTTTCGGGAGGAGAACGAGGAGTCGCTTTGAGCGAACGAAAAGCTCCCCAAGACACCGACGAGTATTGGCAACGCAATCGGAACAACCTGCGTGCCGGGTTATGGTGGACTCTGCAAAGCAACACGCGAACGGCGGTTGTCGTAACGTTGTTTGTCTCGGCAGGGATCGCCAGTATCCTCGACTGCCTGCGCTGGCATCACTTCATCGTCAAGGTGTCGTTTTCCCTGCTTTGCCTGCTGATTGTCGCGATTATCGTCATTGCCAAGCTTAGGAAGAGCAACATTGACCAGCAACAGCGCGGCGGAGAAGAATAGTCCGGGCCAACCGGCCGCTTCATCTGGCCCGAAGGTCCCAGGGTTGAGGTGGAACAAGCGATGTGTGTGGTCTGTTCACGAAAAAGCGCGAGCCGTGTAATGATATTTCTCACCTTTTATAAGAGCACTCAGGTGCCGTTACAGATTCTGCTCGTCATCGCAGCCGTTTTTATCTCGACCCTTTCGGGATGTGCCGCAACCACCTTCGAGACGTCCGGTTCAGCCCCTCGGCAGGCGCTCTGCGAATCCCGGGGGGAAGCCATTTCGGCACTCGTTCTCTGGGGGGCGCGCTGGCGTGCCGACCAGAAGGATGTGCCGCTGCGTGAGGCGGCGGCGCGGCAGGGAATCGAGCAGTTTTTCGCCGAGTCGGGGTGTTATTCGCGGGTGCGGGTTTTGCGCGACGTCGGCGGCCGGCCGGCTCTCGAGCTTTCTCAGGAAGAGGTGCGGCAGGTCGCCCTGGGCGAAGAACTGCCGCCATCCAGGGTGCTGACCATCGTCGTTCGGGAGCTTGGCCCTGTCGTCAAGCTGCTCGGTTCGGCCGCGCTCGTCGAAGGCGGCACGGAGGTCGTCCTCGATATCAAGGCGCAGACCCTCGATGAGCCGGCGCCAGTCGCAGATTTTTCGGTGCACTGGAAAAACGGTGGACCCGGGGTGATCAAAGGCGTGGCCACCCTGGCCGACGACATGGGCTCCGCGTTGCAGGCCGCCTTGCAGCCCGAGAGCCAATGACAGCCAAGCCGTCCCTCCCGGCAGCCGACGCGCAAAAAACCCTTGTGCGATGCGTAGCGCGGGATTCGGCAAAGGCACACTCCTCAACTCTGTAGTCAAGCCAAGTGAAGGCCCCATGATTGAGCAACCTGTCGAGTCACCCGGTCATGTGCCCGAACGCTACGTGTGCGTCTGGGAGTTCCACGTCTCCCCGGCACGGGAAAAAGAGTTCGTCGCCCTCTATGGTCCGTCCGGGGAGTGGGCGCAGCTCTTTCGCCAAGCCGAGGGCTATATCGAAACGTTTCTGCTGCGCGATCAACAGGTTCCCGGCCGCTTTCTCACCGTCGACCGCTGGCGCAGTCAGCGAGCCCATGATATGTTTCTCCTCAGCTTTGGCCGGGAATATGAGGCGCTTGATCGGAGATGTGCCTCATTGACAGAGCATGAAGCCAATCTGGGGTCCTACTGGGAACATCTCGGCCAGGCACGATGACCCCGGCGCCTCGCCTGAAAGCTGGCGGTCTCGGCGGCCTGGCTGTACATAAAACCGTTGCCGGGTTGCGCTATACCAGCCGCAATGCCTCTATCGACAAAAAACCACCACATTGTCACCGGCCCAGCGCCGCTTGTCACATCAGCGCGTGTCGGACTGCGGCAAGGTCTGCCTCCACCAGTCTCTAACGCCCATGAATGATTCTCCTCTCCTCGTCCTTCTCGTGCTCCTTGCGGTCGCTCTGGTTACGGTGACATGGCGTCTTGCCTCTCGTCGCCATATCCTCCCCTGCCCGGTATGGCTACGTTGGCTGGTCGAACTCGACACCCCGTTCACGAAGACCAATCGCGCCAAATTCATCGTC
>JANJUM010000207.1 GCA_024710585.1 Desulforhopalus sp. | reverse complement strand
TCCCGCCCTGCTCCTCTCCATCGCCCTCTACGGCCTGGCGGTCTTCGCCGCCCCGGCCATCGTCACCGCCGCCATCGGCGACCGCTTCCAGGGGGCAAGGGTAGCCGGGGCCTTCTCCAACGCCACCTTCTTCTTCGCCTTTGGCCAGATCGTCGGCCCGGCCCTGGCGGGGATGATCGGCAGTGACAGCCAGGGCTTCGCCCCCGCCTACGTGGTGGCCGCGGCCCTCACCGCCATCGCCGGCCTCGGCACCTTCCTGCTCCCGTCGACCCGGACCGGTGGCAGCGCCGCCGCCTGCCGCACCGGGGCCAAGACCGACCCTTGAGAACGACGCTGCCGGCCAACAACGCAGCTCGCCACGGCGAACGCTGCTTTTTTTGACAAAAAAGACAAAAGGCTCTATACCGAAGGGGTAACTTCCCGTTCAGCCACCGCGGCGACCGTCGGCCAGTCACGGCATGGCGTCTCGGGCCTTCCGGCTGCCACGTCGGCAGCGACCCAACTCAACCATCGCCTGTCATCAATGGGACGACCGAGGAAATCCCGGCTCAGCTACAAGATCTTTGCCATCCTCTCCGGGGTGCTGTTCTCGATCTTCTTCTGCTGCACGTGGATCTTCTACACGCTGGTGCACGACATCCTCGCCGAACGCCTCGAAGACAACCTCGCCACCACCGTCAACGGCGTACGCCAGATCATCGAGACCTCGGCTACCCTTGCTGTGAGAAGCTATCTGCGCTCTCTGGCAGAGCAGGACCGCCACCTCCTCGAGGATCTCGAAGGGCGCGTCCAGGCCGGGGAACTGCAGCGCGGGGAGGCGGAGGAGTTCGGCAGACGCATCCTCCTCGCCCAGCGCATCGCCCGCTCCGGCTACACCTACGCGATGAACTCCCAGGGGCGGCTGGTCGTCCACCCCAAGGACACCCTGGTCGGCGCCGACCTCAGCGAGCAGTGGCTCGGCCAAAGGCAGACCAACCGCAAATACGGCTTTCTCGAATATGATTGGCAAAACCCAGGCGATCCCGCACCTCGCCAGAAAATCCTCTATATGGAGCACTTCGCCCCCTGGGACTGGATCATTTCGGTGACCGCCTATCGCGACGAGCTCACCCAGCTGGTCGATATCGCCGACTTCCGCGACCGGGTGCTGACCATCACCATCGGCCGCGAAGGCTACCCGCTGCTGCTCGACCTCGACGGCCGCATTCTCATCCACCCCGATCTCTCCGGGCGCATCGACGACCTCACCGGCCCTAACCGCGAGCTGCTGCAGAAGCTCGTCACCATGCGCCAGGGGCGGCTCACCTACGACTGGATCGACCCCGGCAGCGGAGCCATCGTTAAAAAAATCGCCCTCTTTTCGACCATCGACGAATTCGGCTGGCTGGTGGCGGCCACCGGCAGGGTCGACGACTTCTTCGCGCCGATGAAAACCCTGCGCACCATCGTCCTCGCCCTCTTCGCAGTGGCCCTGGCGGCGAGCGTCATCGTCTCGGTGGTCCTGTCGCGCTATATCTCCGCCCCCCTGGTGCGGCTGCTCGCCCAGCTCTCGCGCCAGGAGGACGAGGGCCAGCTCCCCTTGCCGGCAAGCGGCTCCGGGGACGAGATCGAGGAGATCGCCAGCGTCTGCCAGCGCTATGTCGAATCGCTGCGCCAGTCCAACGCCAAGCTGGCCGACCTCGTCGCCGAACAGCGGCAGACCGCCCTCGGCCTGAGCATCTTCAAGGAGGTCTTCCTCAACGTCGTCGAAGGCATCACCATCACCGACACCGCGGGCACCATCATCCAGGCCAACCCCGCCTTCGAGAAGATCACCGGCTACAGCGCCGCCGAGGCCATCGGCAAGACCCCGCGGCTCCTCAAGTCCGATTACCACGCGGCCGAGTTCTACCGGGCGATGTGGGAGAGCATCGCCCGCCACGGCTTCTGGAGCGGCGAGATCTGGAACAAGCGCAAGAACGGCGAGATCTACCCGGAATGGCTGACCATATCCGCCATCCGCGACCACAGCGGCGACATCACCCACTACGCCGCGGTGTTCAACGACATCACCACCACCGTGCGCCAGCAGGAGCGCATCAACTTTCTCGCCTACCACGACAGCCTCACCGAGCTGCCCAACCGCCTGCTCGCCCTGGAACGCCTGCACCAGGCCTTTCGCACCTGCCGCCGCAAGGGCGGCAGCGTCGTCTGCCTCATCCTCGACATCGACAATTTCAAGACGGTCAACGACTCCATCGGCCACGACGTCGGCGACCTCCTCCTCCAGGAGCTGGTGCGCCGCCTGCTGCCCACCCTGCGCAGCGAGGACACCCTCGGCCGCCTCGGCGGCGACGAGTTCATCCTCCTCTTCCACGACGAGGGCGAGGCGGGCGGGCGCATCCTGCCGGTCCTCGAGGGGCTCTACCATCAGCTCGAGGAGCCCTTCGTCTTCGACGAGCAGAAGGTCTACGTCACCGTCAGCGTCGGCATCGCCACCCACCCGGCCGACGCCGCCACCCCGGAGGAATTGCTCAAGCGGGCCGAGCTGGCCCTCTACAACGCCAAGCAGAGCAACGGCAACAGCTCGTCCTTCTTTTCCACCCACATGGAAGAGGAGGCGCGGAAGAAGCTGCACTATCTCGCCAAGATCCGCAGCGGCCTCGAACACCGAGAATTCCTGCCCTTCTACCAGCCCAAGGTCGACCTCGCCACCGGCCAGGCGGTCGGCATGGAGGCCCTGGCGCGCTGGCGCTCCGAGGGCAGGCTGATCTCCCCGGCCGACTTCATCCCCATCTCCGAGCAGTCGGGGCTGATCATGCCGCTGGCCAGGGACCTCTACCGGCAAGCCTTCCACGAAACGGCGCAACTGAGGGGGGAAGGCCACGACCTCAAGCTCTCGGTCAACCTCTCGCCGACCCAGCTGCGCGCCGACACCTTCCTCGACGAGCTGCTGCAGCTGCAGAGCGAGAGCGGCCTCCCCGCCGAGGCCATCGAGCTCGAGGTCACCGAGTCGTCGTTGATGGCCGATGTCGAGCGCTCGCGGCGCCTGCTCGACCAGCTGGTCGGCCACGGCTTCACCATCGCCCTCGACGACTTCGGCACCGGCTACTCCTCCCTGCAGTACCTCAAGCAGATCCCCCTGCACACCATGAAGATCGACATGAGCTTCGTCTCCGGCATCGGCAGCGACCGTGACGACGAGAAGCTCATCGAGACCATCATCCTCATGGCCGGGCAGTTCGGCCTGAGCATCGTCGCCGAAGGGGTGGAGGGGGAGGAGCAGGAGGGCTTTCTGCGCGCCCGCGGCTGCCACTTCGGTCAGGGCTATCTCTACGGCAAACCCATGGAGTTCGAGGAGTTCAGGGGGTGGCTGGAGCGCCGCGGCCCGCGCGGGGCGGTCTGAGAGAAAAGAACACGTGGTCTGGGAAAACCTTGCCGCCCGAAAAGCCACCTGGGCGCGTCTGGCGGAAGGGCGTCAGACGCCACGCCTGCGGGCGACGGCCAGCTTTACACAGGAAGACTCCATGCACGGCAGAATCGGCATCATCGGCGGGCTCAGCCCGGAATCGACGGTCAGCTACTATCTCCACCTGACGCGGAGCTACGTCGCCCGCTACGGCGACGACGGCTACCCGGAGATCCTCATCTACAGCGTCAATCTCAAGACCTTCCACGACCTGCGCGCCGCCGGGCGCTGGGACGCCATCGCCCTGGAACTGCTGCGGGCGGCGCGGGCACTGGCCGCCGCCGGGGCCGATTTCGCGCTGATTGCCACCAACACCATGCACAAGGTCTTCGCCGAGGTGGCCAGGGCCGCCCCGCTGCCGCTGCTCGACATCGTCGCCGCGACGGCCGGCGAGGCGCAGCGGCTGGGCCTGGCCAGACTCGGCCTGCTCGGCACCAGCTACACCATGAGCGACGGCTTCTACCATGAGGCCATGGCCCGCTTCGGCATGACCGTGCTCTCGCCGCCAGCCGAGCTGCGCGGGGAGCTGCACCGCATCATCGTCGAGGAACTGGTGCGCGGGCGGCTGGAGACGCGGTCGAAAGAAACCTACCTCGCCGCGGTCGGCTGCCTGCAGGCCATGGGCGCCGAGGCTGTCATCCTCGGCTGCACCGAGATCCCCCTGCTGCTCTCGCCGGGCGACGCCGCCATCCCCCTGCTCGACACGGCGCGCATCCATGCCGAAGCGGCCCTGGACATGGCCCTCTCCTGGGAAACGAGTCTCAGGGACGGAGCAGCTTGAGGCCGAGGGGCTCTTCCACCACCCGGCGCGCCTGGCAATCGTGCAACTCGGAGACGATGACCTCCATGACCCGCCACACCCTGACCCCGGGGCGGATGCAGCCGACCACCGCCTCCTCGCCCCGGCCGCAGGCCATGTGCAGGTGGAGCAGCGGCTGGCCCTCCTCGTCGCTGAAGATGGTGCCGACCCCGGCCACCTCGTGGGCGTGGGTCAGACGCTTCTCCATGGCCACCAGCGGCAGCTCGCGGTCCTTCTCGGGGCCGACCACCAGGGTGCTGCCGTCATCGGCCCCGCCGAGGAGGAGCAGCGAGGCGGCGGCAATGCCATGCTGGCGGGCGAAACCTTCGAGGGTTTCATGGACGATTTCACCATCTTCAAGACGAACGACAAAGATACGGCCCGGACGGGCCTCGCTGTATTTCACTGACCTCTCCTCACCAAAACGAGTTGTCGGCCGTCCCGCCTCGGCCGGGTGATTGGGGATGAATTCGAGCAGACAACCTGCTATCCTGACTGCGGGTCCTGCCGCGGGGGGACGGCCCGCCCGCGACGAGCGCAGGGCGCCCCCTGCCACAACCATCGCCACACTATGACAGCAGAACGCACGTTTCGCAAATCGATCCGCAACAAGATCTTTTTCGTCAGCCTCCTGCCGGTCATCGCCCTGGTGGTGGTGGCGACCATCAACTCCCGCCACCTCGACTCCCTGGGGAGGAGCGCCGAGCTGATCATGTCGCGCAATTACGGCAGTATCAAGGCGGCGCAGAAGGCCCGCCAGGCCATGGAAGACAACCGCACCAAAGTGACGCGGTTCCTCTTCGAAAAAGACCCGGAGGTACTGGCCGACCTGCCCACCGCAACCCTCGAGGAGGCGCTCCTCGCCTGCGGGCAGCATATCGCCGAAACCGGCGAACAGCGCCTGGTGACGAGCCTGCTGGACACCTTCGAAAGCTACCGCGAGACGTTGGCGAGACTCTCGTCGCCCGCCCCCGAAGCCCATATCGAGGAGTTCTTCAACCTCACCCAGCTTCTCGCCGCCGAGCTCAACCAGCTGGTGGAGCTCAACGAACTCGGCATGGAGCGGGCGGAGCAGGAGACCAGGGAGCTGGGCCAGCGCGCCCAGCGCCACTCGCTCTTCTTTCTCCTCGGGACCATCGTGTGGATCGTCCTCCTCAACTACGCCCTGTCATTCCAGGTGGCACGACCGATCCGCGCCCTGGCCCGGCAGCTGGCGGCAACCCGCCAGGGCGGGGAGCGCTACCCGGCCATGCCGGTGCTGAGCGACGACGAGACCGGCCTGCTCACCGAAGAGTTCAACCGGCTGTTCAAGAACCTCGCCGCCTACGACCGCCACAACGCCGCCATCCTCGCCGCCGAGCGCGAGAAGGTGCGCCATGCCGAGGAGGCCAAGACGCGCTTCATCGCCGACCTCTCCCACCAGCTGAAGACGCCGATGACCTCCCTGGTCATGGGGGTCAATCTCCTCCACGAGAAACGCGACCGGCTCAGCGCCGAGAGGATCGCCATCCTCCTCGACACGGCGCGCGACGACTGCAGCCGCCTCGCCCAGCTGATCAACGAACTGGTGGACATCTCGCGGCTCGAAGGGGTGATCAGGCCGGCGGTGCGCGAGCGTCTCAATGTCGCCGATCTCATCCGCGAGAGCCTCAAGCCCCTGCGACAGCACGCCGAGGAGAAAGGCGTCGAGCTGGTCATCGCCATCGCCCCCGACCTGCCCCCGTTGCAGCTCGACTCGATGCGCTTTCCCTGGGTGATCACCAACCTGGTCAGCAACGCCATCCGCCACACCAGGGCGGGCGGCCAGGTGGAGCTGGCGGTGGAAAGAAAGGACGGCTGGGTCCATTTCTCCTGCCGCGACAACGGCTGCGGCATCGAGCCGCATAACCTGCCGCGGATCTTCGAACGCTACACGCAATTTTCCGAGCGCGAGAAGCTGGGCACCGTCGGCCTCGGCCTGGCCATCGTCAAGGAAGTCATCGAACACCACGGCGGCGACATCACCGCCGAGAGCAGCCCCGGCCAGGGCACCCTGTTCACCTTCTGGATCCCGGAAAGCGGGGAGGAGAGCCATGCAGCGCGTCCTGATCATCGATGACGACCGCAATATCGTGCAGACCCTGCACATCTACTTCGAAGAGCGGGGCATGGCGGTGAGCACCGCCGCTTCGGCGGCGGAGGGCATGGCGCGCCTGCTGCAGGACAGGCCCGACCTGGTGCTCCTCGACCTGCGCCTCCCCGACGGCAGCGGCCTCGAGGTGCTGCGAGGCATCGTCGCCGGGCCGGTGCCGGCGCAGGTAATCGTCATCACCGCCTATGCCACCGTGGAGACCGCGGTCAGCGCCGTCAAGCTCGGCGCCTTCGACTATCTCCCCAAGCCCTTCCACCCCGGCCAGCTCGACGTGCTGCTCGACAAGATCGACCAGGTCCAGTCCTTGAAAAAAGAGGTGGCCCGCCTGCGCGGCATCTTCCAGGAAGGCGAGATGCTCACCTGCAACCGTCGCATGCGGCAGGTGCTGGCCACGGCGCGGCAGGCGGCGGAGTCCAACGCCATCGTCCTCATTTCCGGGGAGAGCGGTACCGGCAAGGGGCTGCTGGCCCGCCTCCTCCACGACTGGAGCATGCGCGCCGGCGGCCCGTTCATCACCGTCGACTGCGCCGCGCTGCAGGAAAACCTCCTCGAGAGCGACCTCTTCGGCCATGTCCGGGGGGCCTTTACCGGCGCCCTGCGCGACAAGGTCGGCAAGCTGACTCTGGCCGAGAAGGGCAGCCTCTTTCTCGACGAAGTCTCGGAGATCCCCCCGGTGGTGCAGGGCAAGCTCCTGCGTTTCCTGCAGCAGCGCGAGTTCGAGCGCCTCGGCGACACCAGGGTGCAGAAGGTCGACACCCGGGTCATCGCCGCCAGCAACAAAGACCTCGAGGAGCTGGTGCGCGACGGGCTCTTCCGCCGCGATCTCTACTTCCGCCTCAAAGTGGTGGAGCTCTTTCTGCCGCCGCTGCGCGAGCGTCCCGAGGACATCCCGCTCCTCGTCAACCACTACCTGCAGCGCCAGGCGCGGCTCAACAACAAGCCGGTCAAGGATGTCGAGGAAGAGGCCATGGCCCTGCTGCAGACCTACCCCTGGCCGGGCAACGTCCGCGAGCTGGTCAATGCCGTGGAACGGGCGGTGATCCTCTCCACCCGGCCCCAGCTCGGCCAGAGCGACCTGCCGCCGCATATCGCCTCCTTTCGCAGCGACCCGGACGGCGAGGGCCCGCTGCTCAGCCTGGCGGAAGTGGAAAAACGGCATATCCAGCAGGTGCTGCTGCGCACCTCCTCCCTGGAGGAGGCCGCTCGCGTGCTCGGCATCAACGCCACCACCCTGTGGCGCAAGCGCAAGCAGTCCCTGCTCGATTGAGGGCGGGCACTGCATTGTGCAATGCCCGCGGCGATATGGGAGAGATGGCGAGGGATTTAGCCCTTGCTTGCCCCCTGCGGGGAGGCGCCCATGGCCTCATAGGCGGCGACGCGGCGGGGAATGCGCATCAGCAACAGGAAGACGGCACCGGCACCGAGGATGACCAGAGTGGTGATGAGATCGCTCATGGCCAGCCCGTTCTTGCTGAAGAACAGCCCTTCGACGAGCAGGAAGGGGCCGACGACGATGCCGCCGGTGATCAGCGGCAGTACCCAGGTCATCACCTGGTCGTTGACCCACCACGGGTTTTTGGGGTTTCTCGCCCCGAGATAAAGAAATGCCGCTAAAATGATCGACAGATCGGTCAGCAGCGCGCCGAAAACAAGCCTCGTAATCATAACCTCGCTCCCTGGAAAAAGATTGCCGCCTGTGGCGGAACGGCCCCTCCTCCCCCGATGGCCGACACCGGCGCTCGCGCCATGATGACCGTTGACGGGGAGGGGGACTCTGCCCCCGATGGGCGTAGACCACCGAGCAACCTTCGTACCAGCGGACAACACTTTGCCATGATCCCGTATTCGTGTTGTTTTCCGTGACAGCCCTGTTAGCCGAAAGCGGGCACTCCTGCAAAATGCAGGGGGGAGCCGCCGAGGACCATTGCAATTGTCAATGCCGGAAACGGCAGCGAACCAGGTCGGGCAAAGACCCAGGGGCGGGGCCGTCACCCCGCCCGCCTTGCAATGACGCGACAAATATGGAACAGTTCGCCCCATGCTCCTGACCTCCCGGGATGGCCGATAACCCCCGCAATAACGAACGTAACGATGTACAAAGCAGAACCCATCGCCACCACCGCCCGCAGGGCCACCCCGCGCCCCGGTCGGCCGCTTCTCCGCCACCTCTGCTGTGTGCTGCTGGTCGTCGTCTTCGTGCACCTCTACCAGCTCTACCGGCTGGTCGACGAACTTTTCGGCCCGGGCTTCCTCTTGGTCTCCCCACTGGTCCTGCCCCTGGCCATACTCCTCCTGGCCCTGCTCCTGGCCCGCCGGAACAGGGGGCAAACGCCGTTCAAAACCTGGGTGGTCGTCAGCGGCATGGCCCTCTGCCTGGCCGCCCTGGCCGTCCCCGACGCCGACATCGCCGTCAAGCGCATCCACGTGGCCCAGTACCTGCTCCTTTCCCTCGCCGTGCGCCATGCCCTGGCCGTCAACACGCGCGGGGTGGAGCTGACCGCGGCCGGCTCGCTGCTCGGCGGCCTCTACGGCGTCCATGACGAGCTCCTCCAGGGCCTCCACCCCGACCGCACCTACGGTCTGCGCGACATGCTGGTCAACTTCCTGGCCGCCTCAGGCGGCAGCCTGGCCTGGCATGGCCTGGGTCTCTTCGATGGCTCTCGCCAGCCGCCACCCCCGGCCGCGGACTCCCGCCTCGGCTGGGTTGCGCCCCTCGCCCTGGCGGTGGCGGTGACGGCCATGGCCGTTCCCCTGTTTGCCTGCCGCGGCCAGGCGGCGTTGCCCTGGTGGCCGGTTCTCCCCCTCGCCGCCCTGCTCGTTGCCGGGACGCTCGAGACTTTCGGCCAGGGCCGCCGCCCATGCCCCCCCTGTCTGCCGCTGATGACCGTGGCCGCACTCTTTCTCCTCTACCCCCTGGCCGTCAATGTCCTGCAGATACCTTTCTATTGAGCCCTGGCCCGTCCAGCACACGACCGGGCTCAACAGCCAGCGCCATGAATTGGTGGAGGGGCGGTGATGACCCTGTCCCCCAGCGAAACGGGTTCGGCCCAATCGCCACCGGCCGGCCACGGCCCCCCGCTGCGCCTCCTGCCCCGCGTACTCGCCGTCGCCCTGCTCGTGCTGGCCGCCGGCTTCTATCTACACGGGCTGAGCGGGTCCCCCCTGCTGCGGCAGCCGGCAGCGCCTCCCGCCAGCGGCCTCGCCGCAAACCATGAAGCTGGCAACGAGGAACTCCTCGCGCGGAGCTACTGGATGCGCTACCGTGACATCCGCCTCGACCGCCACTGGGGCGAAACGGGCGCCATGGGCATCGCCGGCCCACGCCACCATTACCGCCAGCACGGCCAGCGCGAGGGGCGCATCTTCGCGCCTCTCGTCATCCCCGACGACCTCGAGACGGAAGCGGTCCTGGCGGAGAGCTATTGGCGGCGTTACCCCGAAATCCGCGCCAGCTGGGTCTGGGGCGAGCACTCCGCCCTCGGCATCCTCGGCCCGCGTGACCACTATCTCCATGTCGGCCGGGGCCTTGGCTATCTCTGGGGCAGCCAGGATCCCCCACGCCACGAAGAAGCCGCCAACGCGGCGAACCCCGCCCCAGCCACTGAAGGGAAAACGCCATGAACTGCCTCTGCGAAAAACTCGCCGCCGATATCGAAAATCTCGCCCCGGCCTGCATCGGCCAGCTCTGGCTGTTCAAGGACCTGCCCGCGGAAACCCTGGCGGCGATGAGCCAGACCGCGGTCCGCCATCGAAAGGGCAAAGGGGAGGCGCTCTTCCTCCAGGGCGACCCGGCGGAGACCATGTATCTCCTCAAAGGCGGTCGGGTCAAGCTGAGCAAGCTCGCCGAATCGGGGGAAGAACGCATCCTCGGCTACCGGAAACCAGGCGATGTTCTCGGCGAGAATCTGATCGGTGACCCCGCCCACTACCCCTGCAGCGCCTGGTGTCTCGAAGAGACCCTGGTGTGCGGTTTCACCAGGCAGCAGTTCCAGAGCCTGCTGCTCGACCACCCGCACATCGGCCTGCAGGTCATCAAGAACATGGGCGAGCGCATCGCCTGGCTCACCGATCAAATCGGCAACCTCACCGTGACCAGTATCGAGGACCGCCTGCACCGCATCCTGCACAGTGTCGCCAGGGAACAGGGCAAGGTCGACAGGCGCGGCCTCATCCTCGATTTCCCCCTGACCCACGAGGAACTGGGCTTTCTTATCGGCGCCCATCGCGTCAGCGTCACGAGGGCCATGGCGGCGCTGAAACAACGCGGCCATATTCGTTATGAGGGCAAGGAGCTGATCGTCTGCCCGCCACCTGGCGACGACAATCCGCCGGAGGAGTGAGCGGAACTTTCCCGGGCCGGCCAGCCTTTTTCCGTCGCCGTGTAGCTGTCGCTACAGCGGAAAAAGCCAGCGCGGCTACACTTGCCCCATCCACCCGCCAGTGCGGCTGGCCGGCACGGCCACCGCCCGACTGCGCGGAACACTTCATTTGGAGGAAAATACTATGAAAATTCTTGGGATTTCGGGAAGCCCACGCAAAGAAAATCAGTCCGGCACCTACACCCTGGTAAAAACCGTGCTGGAGAGCAGCGGCTGCGACTACGAGCTGATTTCCCTGCGCGGCAAGCGCATTGCCGGCTGTATCGCCTGCCTCGGCTGCGTCAAGGATAACGTCTGCAAGGTCGACGACGACATGGCCGAGCTGCGCGACAAGATCGTCGCCGCCGATGGCTATGTCTTCGGCGCCCCCAACTACTATTCGACCATCAACGCCACCATGCACGCCTTTCTCGAGCGATGGTTCCAGTTTCGCCACCAGACCGCCGACACCCTGTGGGGCAAGGTGGCGGTAACCGTCGGTGTCGGCGGCACGGCCGGGCAGGCACCGGCGGAGGAGATGGAGAAGTTCCTCCTCTACAACTTC
>JANJUM010000188.1 GCA_024710585.1 Desulforhopalus sp. | reverse complement strand
CACGTTGAAGCGCTTGGTGGCGTCGAACAGGGCCAGTTCGTCGCGGATGACGAAGCCGCTGTTCTCGATGGTGCCGAGCCCGCGCCAGTCAGTGTCAACGGCGAAGAAGACCTCGGAGACCATGCGCCGCGCCTTGCGGTTGTCGGCGCTGGAGTAGATGAAGGCGGTGCCGTCGTCGAAGTGGGTCTGGCCGCGGCGGATCTGCTTGACCAGACTGAGAATGCCTTCGAGGATGTCAACCACCTCGAATCCGGCTATATAGCAGGAGATATGGTGCTTTTTGGCCAGCTGCGTATAGGCCTTGGTGTCGGAGATGGTGTTGATGTGGTCGGAGCAGAGCAGGCCGCGGATGTCGAGATCCGGGTCGAGCAGCAGGAGATCGATGGTCGGCGGCAGCAGACGGATCGAGGGGATGACGCAGAAGTTGCAGATACCGAGGCGGGCCGCCTCGAGGATGGTCTCGGCGACGCTGGGGGCGGTGGCCTCGAAGCCCACTGCCGGGTAAACGACGGTGTAGTCGGGCTCGCGCCGGGCAATGTCGAGGGCATCCATCGGGGAGATGATCACCTCGATGCGCGCCCCGCGGGAGGCGATGGAGGCCAGGCTCTCCTTGCTGCCGGGAACGCGCAGCAGATCCTCGCAGGCGGCGGTGATGACCTTGGGCTGGGTGGCGATCTTGATAAAGGCGTCGATATGCCCGGCAGGCATGACGCAGACGGAGCAGCCGGGGCCGGCTACAAGCTCCAGCATTTCCGGGAGCTTGTGGCGCAGGCCGTACTTGAGGATGGCGCGGTTCTGGGTGCCGCAGACCACCATCAGGCGCATCGGCCGATCCACCAGCTGATGCAGTTCCGCAAGGAGCGCCCGCTGGCGCTCTTGATCTTTTGACACTTCGGCTATCGCCATTCGACACACCTTTTTCCGATGGGGAAGCCGCAGGCCCGCAGGGAAACCGTGCTGATTCCCTCCGTGGCCGTGGCAGAGCTCCCAGAGCCATCGCCGATCGACGCCAGATTTTCCCCCGACGCCAGGGGGGCCGTGAAAAAAAGGGCCGCTCGCGGGAGCGGCTCCTTGTCGCGGGTCAACGGCCGACCCGCCATGTGCGGCTGGTCTTATTCGGAGGCTTCGGCCTCGGCCTTCATCGCCTTGTAGGCCTCGCTGTCGACCACTTTTTCGCGCTCGATCTTCTCGATCTCGGCACGGCTGACATGGAACTTGCCGCAGGCCGGGCAGGTCCCGTCGAACTCGTCGCCGACGGCGCGGGCCTTCAACTCGTCGATGGTCATATGGTCGAGCTTCCCGCAGGAACCGCTGGGATTCTCGGCACGAACCTGGATTCGCTTGCTTTCTGGCATGTTACCCTCCAACAGTCCCCACCTCGTATCGACCGGGCGGGAACCAATAAGTACACCTTTTATACGACAATTTCGACCAAAAAAACACCAGGGCCGCCAATAGGCCTTTTGCGGGTCACTTCGGCAGCCTGCCGCCTCGCGGGGCACGGCAGGCTGCACGAACGGTACGTAATGATCAAGCGACGATCTTGTCGACCTCGTTACCCTTGGCGTCGATGATGCTGACTGCTACCGGAATGCCGCCATCCAGGCGGTGAGTGGCGCAGGACATTCAGGGGTCGTAGGCGCGCACCGCCATTTCCACCTGGTTGAGCAGGCCCTCGTTATACACCCCGCCTTTGATCAGCGAAGTCGCCGCCTGCTTGACGCTCATGTTCATCGGGGCGATGTTGTGGGTGGTGCCAACGATGAGGTTGGCCTTCTTGATGCAGCCATTGTCGTCGGTGACATAGTCGTGGATGAGCGTGCCGCGCGGCGCCTCGACGATGCCGACGCCGCGGCCCGCCTTGGGCTCGACCTTGGCCCGCACCCTGGGGTCGGTGATGCCTTCCCACTCGAGCAGCTCGATGGTACGCTCGCAGGCGTAGACCAGCTCGATGAGCCGGGCATAGTGATAGAGCAGAGTCTGCTGCGCCGGCCGGCCGAAAGAGGCGCGGAAGGCTTCCAGGGCCGCCTGGGCCTTGGGGGTGGAGATGCGGTCGCAGACGTTAATGCGCGCCAGGGTGTTGGCGCGGTAAATGCCCTTGGGCGCGGCCAGGGTCATGTCGAAACCCTCGTTCCAGCTCTTGGCGTAGGGCATCTTCGAGTAGCCCCAGGGCTCGACGTGCTCGCCGAGGTACTTGGTGTAGTCGACACCCTCGAAATCGACATAGCTGCCATCGGCTTTCATCAGGCGCTGCTTGCCGTCATAGAGGCGCAGCGAGCCATCGGCGCGATCGACGGTGCCGAGGAAGCCGGTCTTGATGACCCCGAGGTCGCCGATGACGTCGATATACTTGGAGAAGACGTTATTGATGGCGAAATCGAGGGCGAAACAGGCGAAGTCGAGCAGCGTGCGGGTGCCGGCGAGCAGCTCCTGGCGCTCCTCCTCGACCATCGGCTTGGCGAAACCGCCGACGACACCGGCGATGGGGTGGATGGCCTTGCCGGCGAACTTGTCGAGCATCATCTGCCCCAGCTGCCGCATCTTGACCACCTGGGTGGCCAGCTCCGGGGCGGCCTTGACCACGCCGATGACGTTGCGCACCGAGTAGTCGGCATCCGGGCCGAGGACGAAGTCCGGAGCGGCAAGGAAGAAGAAGTGCAGGATCTTGTCGTTGATGTGCGCCATTACCTGGCACATCTCCCGCAGCTTGTAACCGGTCTCGGTGGGGGTGACGCCGTAGGCCCCGTCCACCGCCTTGTTGGAGGCGAGGTGGTGCATCCATGGGCAGATGCCGCAGATGCGGTTGACGATGCGCGGCACTTCCTCCGCCGGCCGTCCCTCGATGAACTTCTCAAAGCCGCGCAGCGACTGGATGTGCAGGAAGGCATCCTGCACGTTGCCATCGTCGCCGAGGTGAATGGCGATCTTGGCGTGGCCCTCGATCCGCGAGACCGGGGCGATATTCAACACTTTTCCCATCTTAATCCTCCTTGACGGCAGTCTTCTTGGACGGCCGCAATAATCCGTGCGCTCCCGAGAACCGCAGCAGGGAGCGGCGATCGACCACCGACTTGAAATCGATGCCGTTACTGGCCAGGGCGTTCATCATGTCGAGCAGCTGGTTGCCGTCCTTGCGCACCGGGCCGAAGCAGCCACGACAGGGCACCCGCGCCGAGATGCAGCTCGGGGCGCCGCGCTTGGCGCAGCCGGCGGCGGTCACCGGGCCCATGCACAGGTAGCCCTGCTCGAGCAGGCAGCGCATCTCGTCGATGGGCGCGCCGGGGGTGAACTTGGCGTTGGTGATGAAGCGCTTGACGCGGTCGACGTCGCCCTTGCCCTGACGCTGCGTCGGGCAGGTGTCGCAGACGCTCTTGCCCGGCAGCACCGGCGAGCGGTTCTCGAGCAGCGAGACGATGACCTCGGCGATGAGCTCCGGGTTGGGCGGGCAGCCGGGCAGCTGCATGTCGATCTTGACCTTCTCGTCGCAGGCGTAGACGCGATCGAGGGGAGCCGGCACCTCGACGTTCGGCACCTTGGCGCCGGGGTCGGTGGTCACCGTCTGGTAGATCTCCTCCCAGCTGGAGGCGCGATCCTGGCCGTTCATCAGGGCCGGGATGCCGCCGTGGGTGGCGCAGGTGCCGAGGGCGATCAGCACCTTGCACTTGGCGCGCATCTCTTCCAGCACCTCGAGGTGCTCGTGATTGCTGACGCCGCCGGTGACGATGCCCACCGTCGCCTCGGGGATGCTCAAGGTCACCCCTTCGCCACACTGGCCGAAATATTTATGGTCCATCAGCACCGGGGCATGGACGATGTCCAGGGCCTCGGTGATGATGGGGACGAGGGCCTCGCCGATGTTCAAGATGGCGATCTCGCATCCGGAACAGGAGCCAAGCCACTCCAAAGCAGTAGGTACACCCATTTCTTCCTCCTTTATGCCGCTTTGGCATCCTGGGCGCTTACCGGTCCCAGCTTCTTGATGCGCGCGGTCATCTCGGTGACCGCGGCGACAAACTTGTCCGGCTCAGCCGAGGAGACCCAATTGAGGCTGAAGCGCTCCGGCTCGTAGCCGAAATCCTCGAGCAGTTCAACGACCATATCCGAACGGGACATCGCTTTGTAATTACCATCCAGGTAATGACATTCGCCGAGGTGTCAGCCGAGCACCATCACCCCGTCAGCGCCCTGGGCGAGGGCGTCCATGACGAACTCGGGATGGACCATGCCCGAACACATGACACGGATGATGCGCACGTTGTGCGGGTACTGCATGCGCGCCGTTCCCGCCAGGTCGGCGGCGGCGTAGGAACACCAGTTGCAGCAGAAGGCAACTATCTTCGGTTCGAAACTCATTGTATCGCTCCTTTTGGCGCTTCAAGCGGGCCATACCCGGATACTTTCGCGGGCACTCCCCACATCGTCACGCCCATATCCCCCGTACGGGGTGTTGACGATGGCCGCCGTAGCGTGGTGGCCAAATTCTGCGACCACTTCCTGCGCCCTGCGGCGCGACGGCCATCGTATGTCACTATGCGCCGCCGCGGCACCGGCACAAGCCGGCGCCACGGCGGTTTCCCCTTGCCTAGACCGCCAGCGCCGCCTGGATCTGGGCGCTGATCTGCCGCATGGTGAACCCGGAGACGGCCACGCCACGCTTCGGGCAGGTGCCCTGACAGAGGCCGCAGCCCTTGCACTTGGCCTTGTTGACGCTGATCAGCCGGCCCTTGGCGCGATCTTCTTCGCCAGCCCGCTCCACCAGGGTGATGGCGTGGTATGGGCAGACATCGACGCACAGGGCGCAGCCGTCGCAGTAGTTCTCGTCGACGGCGGCCTTGACCGCATCGAGCGAGATCTGCGTCTTGGAGAGCAGCGTCGCGGCGCGGGCCGAGGCTGCCAGGGCCTGGGCCACCGCCTCTTCCACCGGTTTGGGATAGTGGGCGAGACCGGCGACGAACATGCCGTCGGTGGAGAAGTCCACCGGCTTGAGCTTGGCATGGGCTTCCTGGAAGAAGCCGTG
>JANJUM010000164.1 GCA_024710585.1 Desulforhopalus sp. | reverse complement strand
ACCGAGGTGCTGATCATCGGCGGCGGCGTCACCGGGGTCGGCATGATGCGCGACCTCGCCCTGCGCGGCATCCACGCCATCCTCATCGACAAGCGCGACCTCTGTGCCGGGGCCTCCGGCGGCAACCATGGCCTGCTCCACTCCGGGGCGCGCTACGTCTCCAACGACATCGACTCGGCCAGGGAATGCCGCCGTGAAGGGGCGCTGCTGAAGCGTCTTGCCGCACACTGCGTCGAGGACTGCGGCGGCCTCTTCGTGGCGGTGGAGGGCGACGACGAGGCCTTCGCGGCAGGTTTCCCGGCCCTGTGCGCCCAAGCCGACATCCCCTGCGAGACCCTCGCCCCGGCCCTGGCCCGTGAACTCGAGCCGCACCTCAGCGAGCGGCTCGTCCAGGCCTACCGGGTACCCGATGCCACCGTCGATCCTTTCCGCCTCGCCCTGGAGAACGTCGCCCATGCCGGCGAGCTGATGGGCAGCCTGTATTTCCCCCACACCGAGGTGGTCAGCTTCGCCCGTCAGGGCGACCGTATCGCCATGGCCTTCTGCCATGACCGCCGCAACGACCGCCCGCTGACCATCCGCGCCCTGCAGGTGGTCAACGCCGGCGGCGCCTGGGCCATGAACATCGCCCGCCTCGCCGGCTGTGACGACGTCCGCCTGCTCTACTCCAAAGGCACCCTGCTGGTCACCCACGACCGCGTCGCCAGCCATGTCGTCAACCGCCTGCGCCGCCCCGGCGACGGCGATATCCTCGTCCCCGGGGGCACCGTCTCCATCCTCGGCACCACCTCGCTGCGCATCGACGACCTCGAGCACGTCCGCCCGACGGTGGAGGAGGTCGACGTCAATATCCGCGAAGGGGCGGCGATGCTACCGATGCTCGCCGAGGCCCGCTATATCCGCGCCTTCTCCCGGGTGCGCCCCCTGCTCCAGCCGGCCGGCCGCGGCGGCGACCGCGATGCCGCCCGCGGCTTCGCCCTCATCGACCACGAGGACCAGGGGCTCAGCAACTTCTGCACCATCACCGGCGGCAAGCTGACCACGTTCCGCCTCATGGCGGAAAAGGCCTCCGACCTGGTGGCAAGGAGGCTCGGCAATACCACCCCCTGCCGCACCGCCCTGGAACCCCTGCCCCACGGCTCGGCCTGCCGTTGGACCGAGCCCGGCGCCTCGCCGCGCTACTGGTTCAAAGAGAGCAAGCCGGGGGACATGATCCTCTGCGAGTGCGAGATGGTGCCGCAGTCGGCCATCGACGAGATCGTCGACGCCGCCCCCGGCAAGGAGGAGCAGATGGGCCTTGAGGCCATCGCTCTGCGCTCCCGCGCCGGCAAGGGCCCCTGCCAGGGCTCCTTCTGCGGCATCCGCATCTGCTCCTACCTCTACGACCGCGGCTATTACCGCGACCCCTCCGGGCTGCAGCACATGCGCCGTTTCTTCGACGAGCGCTTCAAGGGCCAGCGCGCCGTGGTGTGGGGCGCGCAGGCAGCGCAGATGGAACTGGCCGAGGCCCTGCACTGCGGCCTGCTCGGCCTCGACACCCTGGACATGGAGAACAGATGATGCCGCCGACGATCACCCTCCCCGAAGCCTCCATGCCCGAGGAAGCCCGCACCATCACCAGCGAGCTGGCGATCATCGGCACGGGCATCGCCGGCTTTGCCGCCGCCGTCTTCGCCCTGGAGCGCAAGCTGTCGATAGCCATGGCCGGTTCCACCGGGGCCCTGGCTTATACCACCGGCTACCTCGACCTCCTCGGCAGGATGCCGGGGGCGGCCCATGCAGTCGACGACCCCTGGCTGGCCCTCGCGGAACTGCGCCGCAGCGAGCCAGAGCATCCCTTGAGCCTCGTCGCCACAGCCGATATCGAGCGCGCCTTCACCCTGTTCACCGACTTCCTCGGCCAGGAGGGACTCGCCTACACGCCTGCCGGGCGAAGCAACCTGATGGCCATGACCCCGGTTGGCACGGTCAAGCCGACCTTGTCGGTGCCGGCCACCATGGCGGCGGGGCCGGCGCTCATGGCCGCCGGCAGCCCCTGCGTCATCGTCGACTTCCACGGGCTCAAGGGCTTCAGCGGCCGCCAGGCGGTCGCCAACCTCCGCCAGCGCTGGCCAGAGCTCAGCACGGCGCGCCTCGCCTTTCCCGGCAGCAGGGGGGGCGAGCTCTATCCGGAGATCGCCGCCCGCTCCCTGCAGGTGCCCGAGGTGCGCCAGCAGATGGCCGAGATGCTGCGCCAGGCGGCCGGCCCGGCCTCGGCCGTCGGCCTGCCGGCGCTCCTCGGCATGCACCGCCCCGACCTGGTCCTGCAAGATCTGCAGCGGCTCTCCGGCCTGACCCTCTTCGAGATCCCCACCATGCCGCCGGCGGTGCCCGGCATCCGCCTGCGCGAGCTCTTCGCGCGGGCCCTGCCGCAGCGCGGGGTAACCATCATTCCCCAGCAGAAGGTACAGCGCCTGCATCTCGACGAAAATGGCGCATGCCTCACCCTGGGCGACAACTACGGCACCATCTCCATCCACGCCGAGGCGGTCATCCTCGCCACCGGCCGCTTCCTCAGCGGCGGCCTCGAGGCAAGGCGCGACACCATCCGCGAACCCCTCCTCGACCTGCCGGTGGCCCAGCCCTCGGGCCGCTCGCAGTGGTACGAGGAGCGCTATACCGACCCCAGGGGCCATGCCATCCACCGCACCGGCATCGTTGTCGACCGGACTTTTCGCCCCCTGGGCGGCGACGGCCACCCCTTTCACCCACGGCTCTTCGCCGCCGGCATCATCCTCGCCCACCAGGACTGGATCCGCAGCCGCAGCGGCGCCGGCATCGCCATCGCCTCCGCCTGCCGCGCGGTGGACGAGGCGGCGCGACTGCTCGGCCGCTGAGCCGGGGCAGCCTTCAGCGAAAAACGGCGCCCGCCGGCCGGAAAACGGCCCGACACTGCCTGGTATCCGGCATTGTCGCGGCGCCGGAGAAAAGAAATGGCCGCATCAGGCGGCCTTGGCGATGGGGGATGATGGTAGAAAAGGACGGCGGTCCCTTCGTCCGCAGCGGGCAGGGGCGACCGCCCCAGCCGACTAGCCGACCAGGTAGGTGCCGGTGCCGGCGGCGATGAGCACCTCGCGGTCGTTGCACAGCTCGGTACGCACCACCGCCACCTTGCTGCCCTTGCGCAGCACGGCGCCGCTGGCGACGAAGTACTTGCCCTGTCCGGGACGAAGGTAGTCGACGCGCATGTCGATGGTGCCGATGCGCGCCAGTCGCGCGCCGAGCTCGGTCATCGTCGCCCCTTCGAGGTGCTTGAGCAGCTCCACCGTGGCCATCAGGCCGCCGGTGAGGTCGAGCAAGGCCGAGATGACCCCGCCGTGGAGGATGTTGCGCACGAAGTTGCCGACCAGTTCCTCGCGCATGTCGAGGCGCACCCGCACCCCGTCGAGTCCGAGCTCGACCACCTGCACGCCGAGGAGGCGGTCGAAGGGCATGCGCTCCTCGTACACCTCCTTGAGCATGGCCAGCATCTCGTCCATGGTCATCGCCCTTCCTCCGCCCCGCCAAGTACCTCCCCCGCCGGGCGGAGCCTGGAACGCTCGCGCCGGAAGCGCTTGCCGGCGATCTTCCTGAAGATCTTCTTGATCACCGGCAGACTCTTGAGGTCGTCGCCGGAGACACGGCGCAGGACCAGGTCGGTGAGGGCGACGACGGTGGCGCTGCGCACCCTGCTCTTGGCGAAATAGGCCATCTCGCCAAAGACGTCGCCGGCCTTGAGGGTCGCCAGTTGCCGCCCGCTGTCGTCGACGATGGCCACCCGGCCGACGTCGATGAAGTAGACGCCGTCCGGGGGCTCGTTGACGCGGATCACCGGCTCGTCCTTCTTGCGCCACACCAGCCGGAACTTGCGTTCCCAGGCGGTATCGACCACCAGGGTGTGGTAAAACTCCTCGTCGAGGGCCTTGAAGAACTCGCCGGAGAGGTTGAGCAGCCGCACCCCGAGGTGGGGGCCGGCCTGATCGCCGACCTTCATGCCGACACGGCGGAAATCGTCCTCGGGGGTGGGATTGTTGCCGATATACTCGAGCACCCGCTCCGTCGGCAGATCCTGCCTGCCGGTCATGGCGACGAAGAGTTCCTGGGCCTCCTGCAGTTTCTGCCCGGCAAGGGGGAAATCGGGGTGGATGCCCTGCAGAGCATTGCCGCAGAACAGCTCCACGGCGCGGTTCTTGGTCTCGATGAAGCGCAGCAGCCGGACCTGGTCGACATCGGCCGGGCAGTGGTGGATGCCCGGCATGTAGATGGAGAAGATATGGACCGGGTGGAGAAAGTTCTTCGGCGTCACCTTGCCGATAGAGGTGAGATAGCGCGAGTGGGCCGTCTGCCAGAAGGCCACCTCGCGGTCCATGAGGATGCGCACCCCGAAGTAGCCGCACAGCTCTTCGAGGCGGCTGGCCACCGAGAAGCTCGCCCCGAAGCGCATCACCTTGCCGTCGAATACCGTCTCGATGACCTCGCCGGTAAAGAGGCCGATGCGCGTCTCGGCGATGATCCCCTTCTCCATGGCGCGAACCATGGCCAGGGCGACGTCGAGGGCCTGGCCGCACATCTCGTCCTTGCCCTGGCCCTGGCGGCGGTGGAAGACGGCCACCGCCCCGTCGCCGGCGGACGACTCGATGCGCTGCTCCGGCCCGCACACCTCGTGAACGATTTTCTTGAGGTTGCGGTGGTAGAGGAGCATGAACTCCTTGATCTCCGCCGGGCGCATCTCGGCGGTGCGACGGGAGTAACCGATCATGTCGCTGAGGAGGATGACCACCTCGCGTTCGATCGCGGCTCCCTCTTCGCCAGGAACCGTATACCCCCTGCGTGTCTCGTTCATAGTCCGCCCGTCACCTGCATCGCCACGCCCCTTGAGGCCGGCCCCCGTCGCGATCGCCCAGAGGAGCAAAGAAATGCCGCCTTTTCTCCCTATGGTAGCCGCGAAGCGGCCGGGGGTCAAAGAATGTTTGTCGTCTTAAGTGAAAATCACGCATTTTTCCAACCCTTTCCCGGCTGCCAGGGGGTGCAGCCGGCCCGCCACGGGCAAGGCGCTGGGCAGGGACGCGGGCACGCTCCCGAGCGAAGGCACTTCCCTTATCTCTTTGACGCCGCAGCCAGGCCGCCAGGCCGGCCCTCAGGGCGCTTTGCCACCGCCACGGCGCCCGGAGCAGCCCGGATCGAGTTCCGCCGCCGTCGGCAGGTGGATGGTGATATCGCGGAGGATATGGGTCTGGCAGGCGAGGCGCCAGCCCTGGGCGATGTTCTCCTCGCCGAGCAGGGAGCGCTCCCCGTCCCGCCGCGGCGACATACCCCGGCCGTCGGAGAGTACGCGGACGCGGCAGCAACCGCAGCGCGCCTTGCCGCCGCAGCGGGTATGGATGGGCTGCCCCTCGTGCAGCAGGGAGCCGAGCAGGCTCTGCCCGGGCACGGCAGGCACCTCGCGGCAGAGGTTGTCGATGATGATGGTGGGCATGCCTTCCTCCTGGCGATGTGCGGACTGGTGTTTTTTCCCACTCTACCTGAAAAGACCTCCCCGCCAAAGGGGCAAATTCCGGCTGCTCGCGGGCTCGTCTCCCCAGGCCTTGGCCCGGGTCATCAGGCCCCCAAACCATTGCCCTTTCGGAGAAATGCCTTGACAGCGGCGGCCCCGCGCCAGTAAGCATCGAGCCGGTGCCCCCTTTTCGCGGAGCGAGCGATGCGCATACCCCCCTTTCATTACGGCTGGATCATCGCCCTCGTCGGCGTCGCCACCCTCTTCTGCTGCATCGGCCTGGCGCGTTTTGGCTATACCGTGCTCATCCCCGGCATGCGCCAGGGGCTGGACCTCAGCTACCGGGCCATCGGCTTCATCGGCGCCGCCAATTTCGTCGGTTACCTGCTGGCGGTGGCGGTCGCCCCGACGCTGATCCGCACCCTGCGCCCGCGGCTGACGGTGAGCTGCGGCCTGGCGATCATCGCCCTGAGCATGTTCGCCATCGCCGGCAGCAACGACGGCACCCTCATCGGCCTCATCTATTGTCTCACCGGCATCGGCACCGGCCTGGCCAACATCCCCACCATGACCCTGACGACCCAGTGGTTCGCCAGGAAGATGCGCGGCCGGGCCGCCGGCCTGGTCATCTGCGGCAACGGCCTCGGCATCATCTTCGTCGGCTTCGCCGTTCCCCTGTGCGGCGAGTTCTTCGCCGCCGACGGCTGGCGCGTCAGCTGGCGGCTGCTCGGCCTGGTGTCCCTGCTCGTCGCCCTGGCCGCCCTCCTGCTGCTGCGCAACGACCCGCAGCAGCAGGGCCTGGCGCCCCTCGGCGAAGAATTGCCGCGCCACCCGCAACCCTCCGCAACCCCGGCCCTGGCAGCAACGCCGGCCGCCAGGGCCGGGGATCGCCGCTACCTGCTGCGTCTCGGCTGCCTCTACCTCATCTACGGGGCGACCTTCATGATCTACGGCACCTTCATCGTCACCACGATGATCAACGAGTACCACCTCGACGCCAAGGTCGCCGGGGCCTACTGGTCGTGGGTCGGCGGCTTCAGCCTCTTCTCGGGTCTCGCCTTCGGCACCCTCTCCGACCGCATCGGCCGACGCCGCGGACTGCTCGCCGTCTTCGTCGTGCAGACCCTTTCCTACCTGCTGGCGGCGAGCCACTGGGGCACTCCCGCCCTGCTCCTCTCCATCGCCCTCTACGGCCTGGCGGTCTTCGCCGCCCCGGCCATCGTCACCGCCGCCATCGGCGACCGCTTCCAGGGGGCAAGGGTAGCCGGGGCCTTCTCCAACGCCACCTTCTTCTTCGCCTT
>JANJUM010000151.1 GCA_024710585.1 Desulforhopalus sp. | reverse complement strand
ACGTGATCAACTTGATAATGTGGCACGACTGGCAAGACTTCATATCAATGAAGAAGAAAAAAATTATCTTCCAAGACAAATAGACGACATTCTTTCTTATATAGAAAAGCTTGGCGAAATCAATACCGAGGGAGTTCAACCTACAAGTCACGTTCTGTTAATTAAAAATGCCTTCAGAGAAGATGAAATTACGCCATCTCTCGAGAGAAAGGACATTTTTTTGAATGCGCCTGAGCATAATGGAGAACTCTTCAAAGTTCCAAAAGTATTGTAAGCCTTTCAATAAGCTATCATAAACGTTATCGAGGATAACATGGACCTTGACGATTTTTCGTTGGCAGAAGCTGCCAAGCTGCTGTCGAGCGGTACGTTAACCGCGGTGGAACTGACAACTCGCTGTTTGCAAAGGATATCTCGTGTAGATGAGGAACTCCATGCCTTCATTACCATTGATGAGCAAGGGGCTCTCCAGCAGGCCGAACATGCCGATGAAATGAGAAAAAATGGTGAGGTCGGTAAACTCTGTGGAATTCCACTCTCCATAAAGGACCTTATTGCCACAAGAAATCTGAGAACAACCTGCGGATCGAAGATTCTCGAACATTATGTTCCTCCTTATGATGCCACAGTTATTCGCCGATTGCGGGAAGAAGGAGCGGTCATTGTCGGAAAAACGACTATGGACGAGTTTGCCATGGGATCCACCTCCGAGACATGTGCCTTTGGTGTTCCTCGCAATCCATGGAAAAAGGGTTACGTGGCGGGTGGCTCTTCAGGCGGGTCGGCGGTCTCGGTGGCTGCTTTCGAAAGTTTTGCTTCTCTTGGTTCAGACACAGGTGGATCAATTCGCCAGCCTGCAGCATTGTGTGGCATCGTCGGGATGAAACCGACCTATGGGCGAGTTTCTCGCTACGGGCTGACTGCTTTTGCTTCCTCTCTCGATCAGATTGGTCCTTTCACTCGCACTGTGGAAGATTGCGCCATAGTCTTGCAGGCCATAAGCGGATATGATCCACTTGATTCAACCTCAGTAAACAGGCCCGTTCCCGATTATTCCGCTTGCCTCGTCGAGGGCCTGGATGGAGTAACCATCGGTATCCCGAAAGAGTATTTCACCTCCTCGCTCAACAAGGAGGTTGAGAAAGAAGTTCGTCTGGGAATCGAACTGCTGCGTAGCAGAGGGGCAAAGATTGTCGACGTTTCCCTCCCTCATACGGAATATTGCGTCGCCGTGTACTACATCGTCGCTCCGTCGGAAGCCAGTTCAAATCTGGCCAGATACGATGGCATTCATTACGGATTTCGCGATCCCAACTCACAAAACCTCATCGAGACCTATAAAAACTCGCGATCAAACGGTTTTGGTGCCGAAGTAAAGCGGCGCATTATTCTTGGCACGTATTCCCTTTCATCTGGCTACTATGATGCCTATTACAGAAAGGCTTCACAGGTGCGCACCCTTATTGTCAGGGACTACCACCGTGCTTTCGAAACATGCGATATACTCGCCTCTCCAGTGGTCCCGACTGCCGCCTGGCCTTTGGGAGAGAACAGTGAAGATCCTCTTGCGGTATATCTCTCCGACATCCTCACGTTATCGGCTAACCTGGCCGGAGTCCCAGGTATTTCTGTACCAGTGGGCTTTACCGAGGCCGGCCTTCCCGTCGGTTTGCAGCTGCAAGGGCCGCATTTCAGTGAAGAGGTGTTATTGAAAGTCGGTTTCAACGTGGAAAAGGGCCTCAGTCTGCCAAAGAGGACCCTTTATGTCTGAAAAAGACACAAAACTTGACATCGTTGCCATTGACGGCCCTTCTGGAGTGGGAAAGTCAACGGTGAGCAGAAAGATCGCCGTCGCTCTCGGGTATGCTTATGTGGATACCGGAGCAATGTATCGAGCGGTTGCGTATTTCCTCGATAAAAAGTCGGTTAACCTTGATGACGACAAAGGTCTTGGAGAGGCTTTGCAAGCGTTCTCAATCAGTCTTGTCCCTGCGCAGACAGATGATGATGACGTTGGAATCTTCGTCAATGGCGAGGATGTCGGGAAGCTTGTCCGCACTCCCCGATTGGCGATGATGGCCTCGGCCGTGTCGAAGATCCCCGCGGTGCGGTTTTTTCTTACCGAAATGCAACGATCCTATGGTGAGAGGGGAGGAATCGTTGCCGAGGGAAGAGATGTTGGCACGGTAGTTTTTCCCGGGGCAGCCTACAAGTTCTTTCTCGACGGGAACCCAAGGGAGCGAGCGAAAAGACGCTATGCGCAATTGCTGTCAAAGGGGGAACTGGCTTCACTGGAAGACATTCTCCAGCAGACACTGGAGCGGGATGACAATGACCGTAATCGACCTGTAGCGCCGTTAAAGATGGCCGAAGACGCCTTTTTCATAGATACGACGGCGTTGAGTGTGCAAGAGGTCGTTGCGACAATGCTCGAGGAAATAGAGCGGAGGAGGGAAAAATTCCCTCCCCGCTGAGATACTTTGACAGAACTCCATGGTCTGCTTTATTTGATGATGAGATCTACGCGTCGGTTGCCGCTGTAGGCGTCTTCATCGTGACCGAGGAACAAGGGACGTTCCTCGCCGTAGGAGAGCGTCTGCATGCGGCCGGCGTCTATGCCCATGTTGGTGAGGTACTGCTGCACATTGATAGCCCTTCGTTCACCGAGGGCCATATTGTATTCGTTGGTTCCCCGCTCGTCCGAGTTGCCCTCGAGGACGACCCTCGCGTTGGGGACGGACTTGAGGTATTCGGCGTTCCGAGTGACCACGGGCACCATATCGGGCCGAATTCCTGCCTGATCGAAATCAAAGTAAATGGGGAAGAGATTCTCTGAGCATCTGCCGTGCAATCTCTTGTATTCGTCGGACTGCGAGTCGGCATAGCTCGCTGTATTTGCCATCTGCTTGTCGTCGAGAGTTCCGGTTCTCGGCAAGCTGTCCTGGTTGAACCCGCTTTCCGAAAGGGGATATTTGATGTTTTTCCCGGCGTCGGCGCCAGCAGCGCCCGAGTTTTCCGGGGGGATGACGGTCTTCTTGCTGCAGCCTGCGCCCAAAAAGAGCAGGGTGAAAAGCACGGCGAAGACGAGCGGGGAAAGAAATCCTTTCTTCATGAGTTCTCCTGAGGGTAATTGCAGTGGTAATCTGTCGCGGGGGCAGGCAAGCTGTTGTTTTTCGATTGGCTGGGCCGACCGACTACCCCTACTTTATCCCTCCTGAAAAGGAGGTCAAGTGGAAATTGTCAGGTTGAGCCTTTGTCAAAAGTGATTGCCGCCTGATTGGCGGAGGAGTGCGAGAACGGCAGGGTCAGAGCGCCGGGCAAAGTCGACAAGGAGCAGAAGGTGAGAGATACGTTTCAAAAAACATTCGCGTTCTCAACGACCTGTGCGGCGGGGTTGGAACATCTCGTCGCGGGGGAACTCGAAAGCTTCGGCGGCAGAAATATGGTGACGGCGACAGGGGCGGTGCTGTGGCAGGGTCCGCTGGCATGCGGCTATCGCTGCTGCCTGTGGTCTCGGTTCGCCTCTCGAGTTTTCCTCGAACTCGCAAGATTTACCGTCGAAAATGAAGAATCTATCTATGCTGCAGCCTCTTCCATCGACTGGAGCGAGCATCTCGCCGAGACCACCACCTTTGCCGTTTCCTGCACCCTCACCGGCGAGTCTCCGATCGGCCATTCGCGTTACGCTGCGTTGAAATTCAAGGATGGCCTGGTCGATTCCTGCCGGCGCCTACGCGGCAGCAGGCCCTCGGTAAAGACGTCCCGCCCCGATGTGCAGCTGCACGTGCATGTCGATGGCAACATGGGCATCGTCGCACTCGACCTTTCGGGAGAGAGTCTGCACCGTCGCGGCTATCGTGTTGAGACTGGAACGGCCCCCCTCAAAGAGACCCTGGCAGCGGCCATCGTGGCCTTCAGCCGCTGGGCGGAGGAACCGCAGGCTCTCGTCGACCCGATGTGCGGCAGCGCCACGCTGCTCATCGAGGCGGCGCTGCTGTTCCTCGATTCCGCCCCCGGACTGTCACGAAGCTACTTCGGTTTTTTCGGCTGGCTTGGTCACGACCGGGACACGTGGCAGACACTGGTGGACGAGGCAGTGCAACGTGAGGAGCGTGGGGCGCAGCGGCTCTGCCCGCCCATCCTGGGCTTCGACTGTGATCCCCAGGCCATTCGGGCAGCGCGGAAGAACATTGCCCGGGCAGGTCTCGAGGGGGTCGTGGTTGTGTCTCCGCAGGATGTGGCGCAACTCCGTCCCCCCGCCGCGCAGGGGATGCTCCTCACTAATCTCCCCTATGGTGAGCGGCTCTCCGAGAAAGCGGTGGTAACTCACCTCTACCGAGGCTACGGCCGCGTCGTGCGCCGCCACTTCCAGGGCTGGCGGATCGGGGTCTTTCTCTCCGACCCGCCGAGTACCGACAGCTTTGGCCTGTCTTGGAAACAAAAGCATAAACTTCATAATGGCCCCATCCATTGCCGGCTGCTCCTTGGCGAGGTTCCCCGCGAGGAGGAAGCTGTCTTCCGCTGGCCGCGCAGCAGGCCCGGCGACGGCGGAGATGGCGAGTTCGCCAACAGGCTGCGCAAGAACCTATCTCAGCGGCTGCGGTGGGCGGAGCGGGAAGGGGTGAGCTGTTTTCGTGTCTACGACCGGGACCTGCCCGATTACAACGTCAGCATCGACCTCTATGGCAAGTGGGTGCACATCCAGGAATGGGCGCCACCGAAGACCGTCGATGCCCAACTGGCGAAGGAGCGCTTCGAGAGGGCGGTCATCGCCGTCAAGGAGCTTCTTCAGGTGCGCTCCGACCGCGTTTTCCTCAAGACCAGGGAGCGGCAGAAAGGGCGCTCCCAGTACGAAAAAAAAGGCGATATCGGCAAGATGTACGAAGTGCAGGAGGGGCCGTGCACCTTCCTCGTCAACTTCACCGACTACCTCGACACCGGCCTCTTTCTCGACCATCGGCCAGTGCGAATGAAAATCTTCGGCTCCGCCAGGGACAGAAAATTTCTCAATCTCTTTGGCTATACCGGCACCGCTTCGGTCCACGCCGCCCTGGGGGGGGCGAAAGCGACGACGACGGTCGACCTCTCGGCCACGTATATAGAGTGGGCGAGGATGAACCTGGCCGTCAATGGCCTGGGGGAGGTGACCAACCGCACAGAGCGGGCCGACTGCCTTTCCTGGCTGCAGGGTTGTCGCGACACCTTCGACCTGATCTTCGTCGACCCGCCGACCTTTTCCAACACCAAGAAGGAAAAACGGGTCTTCGATATCCAGAAGGACCACCGCTCCCTGCTGACCCTGGCGATGAGCAGGCTGGCACCGGACGGCCAGCTGCTGTTTTCAACAAATTTTCGCCGCTTTATCCTCGATGGCGAGTTGAGCCGTGACTATGCCGTCAGCGATATCTCCGTCGCCACTCTGCCGATCGACTTCTCCCGCGACCAGAGGGTCCACCAATGTTGGGAGTTTCGTCACCGTCGCTGACCTCAGGGGTGGTGAGGTGGCGGATTGGCGCACGATTTTCGGCGTATAGGTGCGGTAAAGTGTTTTCCATGCGTCGCGGATCGTGATAATATCAGGGCGCGGCGGCGGATGTCGGTCGTGCCGCGCGATGGAGGATCAACAACGCCTTTTGCGGTGTGTCGCGGAGGAAGCATGAAAACGCTCATTGTCGAGGACGATTTTCTGGCACGATCGCTCCTCTCGACTCTTCTCTCGGAATATGGCGTCTGCCACGTGGCGGTCAATGGCAGAGAGGCCCTGGCGGCGATAGGGAGGGCCTTTGACGAAGAAGACCCCTACGACCTCATCTGCCTCGATATCATGATGCCGGTCATGGACGGACAGGAGGCGCTGCTGGAACTTCGCAAGATGGAGGCGCAGCGGGGCATCAGGGGCCTGGATACAACCAAGGTCATCATGATCACCGGCATCGATGACTCGCGCAATATCATGAAGGCTTTTCGCCAGGGGCAGTGCGAGGCCTATCTGACCAAGCCGCTCGACCGTCACAAGCTCATTTCCCATGTCCGCGATCTTGGCCTGATCGTCTGAGAGTTGGGGGCTAGAGAGGGGAACATGAGCGGCGACAAGCGCACCGGTGCAGAGGCGGGCCTGCTGGCGGAGATAACCCTGCCAAGATTGCGTCACCACTTCCAGGAGAAGTACCTGCTCAACGAGAGTCAGGTTGAGCTGATGGTGTTCAGCTCGGCGCAGTCGGTGCGCGATGGATTGGGGCGACTGGCCGCGCTGGGAGAAGGTTCAGCGAGGCAGGAGCTGATCGGCGCCTACCATGGACTGAAAGGTCTGTTTCTCAATATGGGCGAAGAGCGCTGGGCCGAGTTTGCCAGGGGCATCGAATGCCGGCTGAAGGCGGGGGAGCGGATCGATCACCGCGAGATCTCGCGAATGCTCTGCCGCGGCGCAGGTGAACTCCTGTGTTACGGGGAGGGGGAGAGTCGTTCTATCCACGGACAAGAGGAGGAGGATGGTGACGGAGATTGAGAGGCTGCAGCAGCGCATCGAAGCGCTGCAGGAACAACTGGCGCAACAGAAGAAGACCTCGGAGCTCCTCAAGAAAAGGGCGGTTCAGGCAATCCTCAATGGCCGCAGTGCCGAGCGCGAGCGCGAGGACCACAGGGAATGCGAAGCCGGCAGGGCCCGTGCCGAGCTGGCCAACAGGGTGAAGAGCGTCTTCCTCGAGAACGTCAGCCACGAGATCCGTTCCTCGATGAACGGCATCGTCGGCATGACCAATCTCGTCCTCGAGACCGAGTTGACGCCGGAACAGCGTCTTTACCTCGAGATGGTCAACAGCTCGGTGGACCGGCTGCTGGTGGTGGTCAACGAGGTCATCGACTTCTCGCGCATCGAAACCGGGGAGCTGGTTATCGAGAACGAGGACTTCAACCTCAAGGAGTGCCTCGACCACGATCTCTACCTGCTCTCCCGGGAAGCGCAGAAAAAGCGGCTCGCCTTCTCCTGCACCATTGCCCCCGAGGTGCCGGCCCATGTCCATGGCGACCCGGGCCGTCTGCTGCAGGTTCTCACCAACCTGGTGCACAATGCCATCAAGTACACCGAGAGCGGCGCCGTCGCCATCCGCATCGACAACTGCGGCTACGACGGGGCGGACAGGTTTCGCCTGCGCTTTACCGTAACCGACACTGGCTGTGGTATCGCACCCGAAAAACTCGAACTGATCAACCACTATTTCCGCCGCCAGGGCCCGCCCAATGTCTCTCTGCCCCTTTCGGTGGGAACCACCGGGTTGGGCCTGACCGTGGCCTCGCAGCTGGTCAAGCTCATGGGGGGCGATATCCGCGTCGAGAGTGGGCCGAACGGCTCCCTGTTCGTCTTCGAGTTGCCCTTCGCCGAAGTGGCTGACATCGACAGCCTCGAGAAATCGACCGCCGCCACCCTGGAGAACATCACCGAGAGTTTCGCCTACGCCCTCAAGGGCGCCAAAGTGCTGCTCGCCGAGGATGAGCATATCAACCGCACCCTGATCGAGACCATCCTCGGTCAATACGGTGTTGCCGTGACTTCCGTAGACAACGGCCGCGACGCAGTGCGCGAGGCATGCTCTGGCACGTACCAGGCGGTCCTCATGGATGTGCAGATGGAGGGCATGGACGGTCTCGAGGCAACGCGGGCCATCAGAAAGCATGAACGCAAGACCGGCGCTCACGTCGATGTCGTCGCCCTCACCGCCCAGGCCATGCCCGGAGACCGCGAGAAATGCCTGCAGGCTGGCATGGACGACTATCTCGCCAAGCCCCTCGACAAGACCCAGCTTCTCGAGGTTCTCGGCAAAATCGTCACTCGCCGGGCCCTGGTGGTGGACGGCGACGGGCAGAGTCAGCATCAGCTGCTCCGCCTGCTTGTCGAGGCCGGCTGGCAGGTGGTGCTCGCCGAGACGCGGCGGTCGGCGATGTACGAGGCCACCCTGTCGCACTTCGAACTCATCGTCCTCGATGTCTCTTCGCCGCAGCTGGAAAGCCTCAAGGTAGCCAAGCTGATCCGGCAGCTGGAGGAATACTCCGGTCGCCAGGCAGTCATTCTCGCCATCGGCGAGGGCGGAGAGCGGGAGCGCGGAACGAGGGAAGGGGGCTTCGACGGCTTTCTCGAGCGCCCGCCCAGCAAGCAGCAGCTCCTCGACCTCTATCCCGGATTCGAAAAACCCTGAACCCCACCACAACACAACAGGATTCCACCGGGGAACGGCCGCGGCAGCCTTTCGGCCTTCCCCTTTCT
Source organism: Desulforhopalus sp. (assembly GCA_024710585.1). Taxonomy (GTDB): domain Bacteria; phylum Desulfobacterota; class Desulfobulbia; order Desulfobulbales; family Desulfocapsaceae; genus Desulforhopalus_A. The sequence goes on along the minus strand of JANJUM010000151.1, from coordinate 7,997 downwards.
TTTTTTTGATACGATGCGCTATTCCTACGTTTGTCTCGATACCATCGCCTATGAGCTGCCCCCGCGCGTAATCAGCTCGGAGGAAATCGAACGCCGACTCGCCCCCCTCTACGAGCGGCTGCGCCTTCCCCATGGCCGATTGCAGTTGATGAGCGGCATCCGCGAGCGCCGTCTGTGGTCAGAGGGCACCCGGCCGAGCCAGGCCGCGGCGCTGGCCGGAGGCAAGGCTCTCAGGGCGGCCGGAGTTGATCCCGAGGAGGTGCAGTGCCTGCTCTTCACCTCGGTGAGCCGCGACATGATGGAGCCGGCCACCGCCACCTTCGTGCACAGCCTGCTCGGCCTGTCGCCGGCGGCGTTGGTGTTCGACATCTCCAACGCCTGCCTGGGCTTTCTCGACGGCATGGTAACCCTGGCCAACATGATCGAGCTCGGCCAGGTCGACAACGGCCTGGTGGTCTCAGGGGAAACCGCGGAGACGCTGCTCGACTCTACCCTTGAGGCTTTGGTAAAGGATACGACGCTGACCCGCAAAACGGTCAAGCCGGCCTTCGCCTCCCTGACCATCGGCTCGGGGGCGGTGGCACTCTACATGCGGCGCGCCCGGGCCGGGGAAGATCGTCCCATGCTGCGCTGCGTGGCGTGGCGGGCCAATACCGCCCACGCCGGCCTCTGCCAGGGGGGAAAGCAGGGGGGCGACTCGATCCTCATGGCCACCGACTCCGAGGAACTCCTGCTCCGCGGGGTGGAGACGGCACAGGCGGTATGGGAGGACTTCACCCGCGTCAGCGGCTGGGCCGAGGCCGATGTCGACCGCTTCTTCTGCCATCAGGTGGGTTCGGCCCATGCCCGCCTCCTTTTTCAAACGCTGGGCCTGTCGCCGCAGAAAAACTTCGAGACCCTCTCTTTTCTCGGCAACGTCGGCTCGGTTTCCGCCCCGATCACCATGGCCATGTCCATGGAAGAGGGCTTCTTCTCCCGTGGCGAACGGGGGGCGCTGCTCGGCATCGGCAGCGGCATCAACTGCATGATGCTGGGCGTGGAGTGGCGATGATGAAAGGGCGATTGAGCGACGAACAGGGCCGGGCCCTGGTAATGTTGGCACGGGCGACGCTGCGGCATCGCCTGCTGGGCGAAGACGAACCGCAGCCGCCGCAGGACTCGGCACTGGGTGAGGAAGCGGCGACCTTCGTCACCTTGAAAAAGGCCGGGCAGCTGCGCGGCTGCATTGGCAACCTCCAGCCGGTGGGCGCCATCTGGCGCGGGGTGCGCGACAACGCCCTCAATGCCGCCTTCAACGACCCACGTTTCACACCCCTCCGTCCCGACGAGGTGGAACGGGTCGAGCTCCACGTCTCGGTGCTCTCCACGCCGCGGCCCCTATCCTATGGCTCGGCGGAGGAATTGCTCGCGCTGCTGCGGCCGGGGGTGGACGGGGTGATCCTCCGCCAGGGGGGGCGCAGCGCCACTTTTCTCCCGCAGGTATGGGAGCAGCTTCCCGATCCGCGGCAGTTTCTCGACCATCTCTGCCGCAAAGCCGGCCTCGCCGACGGGTGCTGGGGCACGGGGCGGGCGGAAATCTTCATCTACGAGGTTCAGGGTTTCGCGGAGGAACGGGGATGAGCGAACTGCACTTGACGGAAGGGCAGCTGCGCCGGCTGGAGGAGATCTACCAGGGGCTGGAAGAGGAGTACCTCAGGGTAGCTGGCGAGCTTCAGTTTTCCTGCCAGGGCTGCCCCGACAATTGCTGCGACTCGTATTTCCTCCATCACACCTACAGCGAGTGGCTCTATCTTTTCGCCGGCTTTATGGCCCTTTCCGAGGAGAAGCGGGGGGAGATCCTGCGCCGCGCTGAAGTGTATTGTGAAGCCTGTCGGCGGGCCGATGCGGAAGGCCGTCGTCCCCAGGCGATGTGCCCTTTGAACGAGGGTGGCTTGTGCATTCTCTACCGCCATCGCCTCCTCGTCTGTCGCACCCACGGTGTCCCCGCGCGAATGGTTCGCCCCGACGGGCAGTCCATGGAATTCCCCGGCTGTTTTCGCTGCCAGGAGATGGTCAGCGGCAGGTCACAGGGCGAGAAGCCGCCGCGCGTCGAGCGGACCCCCTGGCTGCAGAAGCTGGCGCAGCTCGAAGGGGAGGTGCTGCAGGGCAAGCGGCACCTGCTGCCGAAGATGCGCAAGACCATTGCGGAGATGCTCCTGCAGGGTCCCCCGGCCCTGCCGACACCCTTCTGCCGTCGCCATGAGGCGACGGGGGGAGAGGATATCAACTGAAGGAATATGGGGTAATCATGCGTATTGCGGTAACAGGCAAGCAGCCGAACTCGAGAATGTGTTTCGTCTGCGGCCTCGACAACACCTTTGGCCTGCACAGCAGGTTTTACGAGTTGGCCGATGGGCGGCTGGCGGCTCTCTTCCGCGCCGTGGAGCAGCATCAGGGGTACCCTGGGCGGCTTCATGGCGGCATCGCCGCCACCATCCTCGACGAGACCATCGGGCGAGCCATCATGGGCCTGCATCGTGACGCCGTTTGGGGGGTGACCGTCGACTTCTCCATGAAGCTGCGCAAGCCTGTGCCCCTCGCCGAGGAGATCCTCGTGGTGGCGCGGATCGTCAGTGAAGGCCGGCGCTCCTTTCAGGGCGAAGGCTGCATCGTGCTACCCGATGGCCAGGTGGCGGTGGAGGGCCAGGGCCGTTACCTCAAGATGGATATCGACAAGATCGCCGATTTCGATCACCAGGGCGAAGCCTGGAAGGTGGTATCTTCCCCCCTCGATCCCGATGCTCTCGACATTCCTGAGCAGGGCTGAAGGCTAGAGCAGGCGGGAGAGGAAGCGGGCCACCGTTGCGGCTCCGTTCTCAAGGCATGGTTGCGGCCGCGGGGCAGCCAGGAGGCGTGGCAGCAGCTCGAGCCAGTGGCCGGAGAGAAAGTCCGCGGCGGAGATGGCCATGCCGCCGAGGCGTTCTTGCACATAGTCTTGTAAAATCATCGATTCGACGAAATCCTCCCGGCCGATGCACAGGGTGCGCACCCCGGCCTGACAGCATTCGGCGATGGTCGAATAGCCGGCCTTGCACACCACCAGGTCGGCGGCGGCGATCAGGTCGGGGTGGTAGATGGCCTCGTTCCGGCGTAGGTGGAGGACATTGTCCGCCACCTGCCGGGTGCGCTCCTGCCCGGAGAAGACGAAGAGGATGTCCGGGTGACGGTGGAAGGGCTGTGGAGCCACATCCTGGGGGACGCCACCGAGGGTTATGACGACGATGGCGCGCCCTTGTCCGGGCAATTGCCGGCGAGTGAGATCGCCGCCGGCGCGCAGGCGGCGGAAGATCGGTCCGCAGCTCAGGGCGCAGGGGTGGGAGTGACAGCGGGGTTCGGTGGCAACACGGTACGTCGCCCGATCGGCTACGGAGCGCAGGTAGGCGCCGTGGCTCGCCAGTTCGGGCGGGGCTTGCGCCGCCCCCTCGTAGATGACGTCCCAGGTGAAGTTCTCCACCAGCGCCGAGGGGACGCCAAGACACTCGGCGACCTCCACCGCCCAGGGGGCGATATCGCCGAGGACGAGCGAGCAGCCCCGGCAGAGGTCGGCCAGGGCTGCGGTCCGCGCTGGGCTATAGGGCAGCAGGGTGTCGAGCCGCCTGATGGTGGCCGGGTAATCGACGCTCAGCGCCGAGCTCTGTACCAGACCGACATCGACGTCCACCTCATGGAGGGTAAAGGAGGGCAGGGTGTCGGCGAACATTTTGCGCGGCACCTGGGTGAGGATGCGGATGTCGAGGTCCGGCGAGAGGTCGTGGAGATACTCGAGCACCGCCACGGTGCGGGTGGCGTGGCCGAAACCGTGGGCGGTGACCAGGCAGGCGATGGCGGCCATCGCTCGCGCTCACACTTTGAAGCGGATATTGAGGATGTCCCCGTCGCCGACGATATAGTCCTTGCCCTGCAGATACATCTTGCCCGCTTTCTTCAGTTCCGCCTCGCTGCCGTGGGCGATGAGCTCGTCGTACTTCATCACCTCGGCGCGGATGAAGCCGCGCTGCAGGTCGGAGTGGATGACGCCCGCCGCCACCGGGGCCGGGGAGTCGCGACGCACCAGCCACTGGCGCACCTCGTCCTTGCCGACGGTGAAGAAGGAGATCAAACCGAGGGATTTCAGGCAGAGGCGGGTGAGTACGTCGAGAGCCGGCTCGGCAATGCCGAGGTCGCTCAAGAACTCCGCCCGTTCCGCGGCGTTGTCGAGCAGGGCGATTTCCGACTCTACCTGGGCGGAAACGAGCATTGCCGTCAGGCCGGTGGCACCGAAACGGGCCGCTGTCTCGGCGAGGAGGCTGTCGTCGGCCAGCTGGGCCTCGGCGACGTTGTAGGCGACGACCATCTCCTTGCGGGTGATGAGCGGGTAGCTGCGGATCAGCGCCTCCTCTTCCTCGCCGAGGGTCATCAACCGCAAGGGTTTCTCCTCCTCGAGCATGGCCTGCATGAGGCGCATCAATTCCAGCTCCTTGAGCTGTTTGTCATCCTTGATCTTTTTCAGGGAGACTTCGATGCGCTCGATGCGCTTTTCGACGAAGATCTGGTCGTGCATGAGCAGCTCGCCGTTGATCGACTCGACGTCACGAAGGGGGTCGACCGAGCCGGCCGAATGGTAGATGGCTTCGTCGGCGAAGGCGCGGACGACGTGGCATATGGCATCGACGTCGGCGATCTCCTTGAAGATATCGCCCTTGACGATGCTCTCCTGCTCGATCCGCGGCAAGAGCGCCAGATCGATCCTCGCCCGCACCTGCTTGTTGGGTTGATACATCGCCGCCAGGGTGTCGAAGCGGGGGTCGCCGATTTCGGCGGTGCCGGGCAGGGCCTTGGCAGGGCCGGCCTGTTCGCGCAGGCGGGTGCCGGTCAACACCTGGAAGAGGGTCTTCTTGCCGGTTTGCGGCAGGCCGATGATGCCTACTTTCATGGCTCTTTGCTACCTCGAAACAAAAGGGGGGAGATCCGCGTCGCGGCATGGGCGGGGAAGACGGATCGGGGAAGGTTGCGCTGTGGCAGAGAGATACCACACAAGGCGCGGTGTCGGCAAGGTAATAGCTCCGCGCTCGGGTGGCCGTCGTGCTTGCGGGAGCCGGGTGAGAAGGGCCGTGTTTCGAACCGGTAGCGGCCAGACCCTGTCGCTTTGGTGCGCTATTCGCCGCGCAGAAAAGAACGACCTCACGATTTCCGATTCTCGGCGGGAGGCGATCAGCGCGAGGGGGACACCTGGGGGAAAGCACCGGCGGCCGTGCTGCCCATGAACATGAGGGTGTACTCTGAACAAGAGGCCGACAGGGAGGGTGTGCAGTTGTGGGGGGCGCGTAAAACACGAACTGCAGCTGCCACGGGCCACGACTGGATATGGCGGCCAGCCCTGGGTGACACCTGCAGTTCGTGCTCTCTGTCATACGATTGTCATCTGTGTATTACCAGGCCGGTGTGCCCGAGTCAAGGGCTATTCACCAGAAAATTTTAAAAGTGTTATATGGGGGGTGCATGAAAGAACACGAGCATGGAGTGAACGGGGTGCCGTCAGTGGATGTGGCCGGGGAGGTGTGCCTGCGGGTCATCGGCATCGTGCGCTCCTGTTTCACCGAGCGTTTTGGCATCCCGCGGCAGCCGGGCCTGGTGCGTGCCGCCACCGCCCGCCTCGAACTCCTCCCTCCCTACAACCGCGGGGAGATGGTGCGTGGCCTGGAGGAGTTCTCCCATATCTGGGTGCAGTTCCTCTTTCATCGCACCGTTGCCGAGGGCTGGAAGCCGACGGTGCGGCCGCCGCGGCTCGGCGGCAGGCGGCGCGTGGGAGTCTTCGCCTGCCGCAGCCCGCACCGGCCCAACCACCTCGGGCTGTCGGTGCTCAAGCTGGAGAAGGTCGTCTTCGAGGGGGGCGAGGTTGCTCTGTTGCTCTCGGGAGTCGACCTGCTCGACGGAACGCCGGTCCTCGACATCAAGCCCTATGTACCCTACTGCGACAGCCCGGCCGGAGCCGTCGGCGGCTTCGCCATGGAGTCGCCGCCATCCACAGGCATCGTATTTTCGCCGGCTGCGGCCAATTTTTGCCGGGAGTATGGCGAGGCGACGGGAAGGGATCTCGAAGAGCTGATCCGCCAGGTCATCGGCAACGACCCGCGTCCGGCCAGCCAGAAAGGGCGCAAAAACGGCTTTGCCGCGGCGCTCTGGGACGTCGACGTGGTCTGGACGGTGGGTGCCGGAGGAGAGGTGGTGGTAGGGGAGTGCCGGCGGCTTACGGCTCGATGAAGCCGCTGATCAGGCACTTGACGCGCTTGTCGAGGAGATAGGTCTTGCTGGCGATGTCGTAGTTGAAGCTGCCACCGACGATCTCGGCGCTCTCGCTCACCAGCCTGGTGGTGCCGGGGCAGTTGACGCTGCGTTTTTCGCTGTCGTAGACGAGCAGATCGGTATAGAGCTTCTGTTTATCCTCGACTTTGTCGAGAACCACGTCCTTGGTGAGGGTCAGGGTCTTGCCGGCGAGGTTATAATGGCCACTCTGCGAAACGATCTTGGTGATGCGCCCGGCATCGTCGAAGACGTCGGCATTGACATGTTCGAGGACGACGATATCGAGGTCTTCCGGATCGGTGCGCGCCTTTTCGGCGCGGATGATGGCGGTGTTCCTGCCTTGCTGGTTCTGCAGGATGGTTACCGTCTGCATGGAGAAGTTGTGGTGGTCGTTGCTCTCCTTGTTGATATCGGGGTCGAAGCCGCCCCTGGGGGTGAGGAAGTTCCCCACCGGCACGCTCCACAGGGGGAAGGTGATGAGAAAGAAGAGGGGAACGAGCCAGAGGAGGTTGCGCCGCGTGGTCATGAGGAACTATAGCGCTGCAGGAGTTCGGCGGTAAGGTTGCGGGCGGCGAGAAGGAGGTCGCAGGCCTCGCGCACCGCCCCATGGCCACCCTGGCGTTCGGTGACGAGGTGCACCACCCTTTTGACCTCGACAACGGCGTTGGCCGGGGCCACGGCCAGGCCAACCTGCTGCAGCAGCACCAGGTCAAGCCAGTCGTCACCCATATAGGCGATCTCGTAGGGGCGCAGGCCGGAGAGGCGGAGGATCTCCCTGAAGGCCTCCCGTTTCCCGGGGACGCCCTGATAGATAAAGCGCATCTTCAGCTCTTCGGCACGACGGGCGACCACCGCGGAGCTGCGCGCGGTGATGACGCCGACGTCGATGCCGGCCTCGCGGAGCAGGCGGATGCCAAACCCGTCCTGGGTATGGAAGGCCTTGCTCTCCTCGTTCTGCCCGCCGTAGAGCAGGGTGCCGTCGGTGAGGACGCCGTCGACGTCGAGGAGCAGCAGGCGGATGGCCGCCGCCCTGGCGAACAGGGCCTGGCGAGCGGGGTCGCTGCTGTCATCCTTGCGCTGGCGGGCCAGGGCGCGCAGCCCTTCAGTTACTTCGCAGTCGGAGGGGTAGGGGGTGGGGGAGGCGGGGCAGGTGTCGCTCATGACTCCTCGACGGCGCGGCGCACTTTGAGGAGTTGCCGCAGCAGCCCCTCGACCTCGTCCAGCGGCAGGGAGTTGGGGCCATCGCACAGGGCCTGGTCGGGGTTGGGGTGAACCTCCATGAAGAGGCCGTCGATGCCCGCAGCCATTGCCGCCCTGGCGAGGGGGGCGATGAACTGGCGCTGGCCGGAGGAGCAGCCCCCGGAACCGCCGGGCAGCTGCACCGAGTGGGTGGCGTCGAAGATCACCGGGCAGCCGAAGGAGCGCATCACCGGCAGCGAGCGCAGATCGACCACCAGGTTGTTATAGCCGAAGCTCGCCCCCCGTTCGACCAGCATGAGCCGCTCGCCGCCTGCCCCGCGCACCTTGGCGACGACGTTTTCCATGTCCCAGGGGGAGACGAACTGCCCCTTTTTGATGTTGACCGGCTTGCCGCTGCGTGCCGCGGCCACCAGCAGATCGGTCTGCCGGCAGAGAAAGGCGGGGATCTGCAGCACGTCGAGCACCTCGGCGGCGGC
>JANJUM010000148.1 GCA_024710585.1 Desulforhopalus sp. | reverse complement strand
ATAGAGAGCTTTAACGGCAAGTTCCGCGATGAATGCCTCGATGAGCATATCTTCCTCAGCCTGGAGGATGCGCGAAGAAAGATTGAGGCGTGGCGTGAGGATTACAACGCTGATCGACCACATCGCTCTCTCAACAACATGACCCCAAACGAGTTTGCAACAAGCTTGTCGGATGAAATCACTAAGCTAAAAATGGTACAGCTTGTGGGGTAAGGTCACTATTCCTGAGAAAGTGAGGCCGGCGCTACAGAGAGAATTGCTCAGAAAAGGACTAATTGCAGATTTTAGCTTCCCAAAGAACTTCTTCGGTTGAAGACGGTCATGGATAAGCTCAGCTACCAAATTCATATTTTGTTGCTAGGAATTTGGGCAAGCAGAAGTTCCAAGGTACAGTAGGAAGGTCAACTTGGGATCACCGGCAATTCGTGCAAGGTAGGATTTGGCAGCCTCACCTGCTTGAAATCGGCGCCGAGCACTGGCCGGTGTTCGGGGTGAGGCAGAGTATCCGGCCCGTATCACGAATTTCCCCCTGCCAATTTCAGATTTGAATGGTGGATTTTCCCTATGCCGCCTCTTCTCCAAGCCGCAATTTTCGAACCACCGTCGATTGACTGATTTTCAGGGCTTCCGCCGTCTTGCGCGTCGAAAGGCATCGGCCGTAAGTGTTTCGTATGATCTCCGTTTCCTTTTCCCGAAGATAGCTCTTCAAACAGGAGATGGGTTGCTCTTCCTCGCCCCCCTGCACCGCTGAGTGAACGCCGCCAAGGAGACGCCCGATGTCGATTGCATCGTCGAGGACTACGAACCTCTCGATGACATTGCGCAGTTCGCGAATATTGCCCGGCCAATCGTAGGCCAGCAGCCTATCCATATCGACTTTGGCGAGAGTTTTGTTGCTGGAAAATTTTTCATTGAACTTGTGCAGAAATGTGTTCGCCAGCAGGGGGATGTCCTCCTTGCGATTGCGCAACGGTGGTATGTCTATCTTAATGATATTTAATCGATAGAAAAGATCGGCACGAAACTTCCCTTCCTCGACGCAGGACTCCAGGCGTCTGTTGCTGGCGGCGATAAGGCGAACCTCGATTCCCCGCGCCGTGCTGGCGCCAATTTTCCGTACCGCCCGTTCCTGGATGACGCGAAGCAGCTTGGCCTGCATGGCTAGAGGCATATCGGAAATCTCATCGAGAAACATCGTCCCGCCGTTGGCAGCCTCGAAGAGTCCGATTTTTCCTTTACGATCCGAGCCGGTAAAGGCCCCCGCTTCGTAACCGAACAACTCGGATTCCATGAGAGATTCGGGAATCGTCGAGCAATTCACGGCGATAAAGGGGCCATTGCCATGCTTGCTCAGCTTATGGATGGCCTTGACGAGAATTTCCTTGCCGGTACCTGTCTCACCATAGATTAAGACCGTCGAATCGACCTTGGCCGCCTGCTCGGCGATAGCAATCATCTTTCTGGTTCCCTCGCTGTGCCCGATAATTTCCGACTCCAAGGTTCTTGAACGTAGATGGTGGATTTCCACCTCATATCGGGTGGCCAGCTCTTGAAATTTGCCGACCTCGTCCTTGAGGCGGTTGAGTTCCGTGAGATCCCTGATGTTGGCGATGACGCGCGCCACCTCACCATGTTCGTTGAACACCGGATGGCCGGAAATGAGCACATCCCTGTTCTTGATGCGCGAATATACCGTCTGCGGTTTTTTCTCGGCAATTACCAGAGGCGACACCAGCTTGCTCAAATGCCCTTTCTCCACCAGCATGCGCGCCGGTTTGCCGAGGAACTGCGCGCCATCGATACCGAGGATTTTTTCATAGGCATGATTGAGTCTTAGGATGATACCGTCCTGGTCGACGCACACCAAACCATCGGCGCTAGTTTCCACAATTTCTTTCAGCTCACTGTTCAAGACCCGTAAATCCTGAAGCTGTTGCCTAAGTTCCACCTCGGCGCCGATTTCCTTCAACACCAACAGGCCGGAATCGCTTCTCAGGACATGATATTGGACATAAAGCCAGATCCCATAGAACCGCAGTTCCAGCGACTGCCGGGGAGTGATAAAGAGGCCCTTCCCGACCAACAGTTCCACCAGATTTCTCGCAACTTTGCGCGGTGTTCCGGAACCATCGGCGGCTCGTTCCAATAGAGACTGCGCCGAACGGTTGAGGCGCAGTGGGGCAAGGTTCTCGCCGAGTGAGATGGCTGACTCGGGGTACTCCTCCCAAAAATATTGGGACAGGTCGTCGCTCCGCTCCATATTCCACTCCTCCTCAAGATGATTGCCGTCTGCTCTGGCACAACGACCAGGCGCCCGAATAGTTCGGTCCGACAGGGTTTCTAACGCTCTCCGACTGACCTCGGCTAGTGATGCAAAAACGACTCATACCCCTTCATCTTCCGACGCATCCGCGTCATTTACATTTTCAACTTATAATAACAACATGTTACCCCAACGATCGCATCCCCGCCGGCAATGCCAGTCACCGGACCTTGCTGACCTGCAAAACACGGCACCCACAGGCAACCCCACACCATTTCAACACAATGCCCAATTGATTCAATATTGCATCATATTTCTTCAACATTGGTTCACTGGCCGGCCTCGAGCATCCAAAAATGCTCTCGACTCGCGCCAACAGTCCACCCAATGTCGCGCGTAAAAAGATTTTTTCTCGTTATTTCAGAATATTGACAAAAAGATCGAGCTAGCCCCAGGAAAAACACAACACTTTAGTGGGCCTGGCACCGGGATTGCTCTATGGAGGTATCAACTCATCCTGGAGGGTACCTATGGACAATACAAAAATTATCGAGCTCAAACAGGTCCGCGAGCATGTCCATTCCGGCGACCGGCTATGGATCGGCGGTTGGACCCTGGTCAGAAAACCCATGGCCATGCTCTACGAACTGATCAAGGCGCGGCTGACCGATCTGCATATCGTCAACAATCCAGGTGGCCCGGATACCGATCTGCTCATCGGTAGCGGCTGCGTCTCCAAGTCGGAAACCAACTACATTGGCCACGAGGTCTTCGGCCATCCCTACAACTTCAGACGAATGCTCGAGGAAGCCGATCCGGCCATGCCCTTCCTGCACGACGACTGGACCGTCGGCACGGGAACCATGCGCATTCTCGCCGGGGCACTCGGCATTCCCTTCATCCCCACCAAATTCCTGCGCGGCAGCGACCTCCTCAGTCCGGAACACGATGGGTTCAAAGAGATTCGTGGCATCGACCCCAAAGTGCCGAAAATCAAATTCGCGACAATGAAGGACCCCTTCTGGGAAGGAGAGGAGTTCGTTCTCGTACCAGCGCTCCGCCCGGACGTGTGCCTTCTCCATGTCCAGGAAGTGGCCGAGGACGGCACCGCCCGCATCTCCGGTGGAGCCTTCCTTGATTACTACGCCGCCAAGGCTTCGCGACGAGTAATCATTTCGGCGGAAAAGATAGTGGCACAGGGTAGCCCCCACAAAGCCTTCGACGAGAATGTCATCCCCGGAGAACTTGTCGACCATATCGTGGAAGTCCCCTTTGGTGGACACCCCACCGCCGTGCACGGCCATTACGACAACGACCCCTTTTGGTTTCAAGAATATATAGCGGCATCGAAGAGCAAGGACAAGATGCGGGAGTGGCTCGAGCAATGGATGCACGCCTCGGAAAGTTTCGAGCACTACCTGCACAAGGTTGGACGGCGGCGTCTCGACCGTCTGGTTGCCGACGGCGCACTCGGCTACTCGCCAAACATTGTCAGAAGACTCGATAAGATCAAGGAGGTGATCTAAATGAACTCCGACTACTCGCATCTGGAAATGATGGTCATCGCCGCCAGCAGGCTCCTCTCCGACCACCAAAAGGTGCTCGTCGGTACCGGCATCCCTCTGGTGGCCGGCGCCCTGGCCAAAAAAACCCATGCCAGGAAGATGAAGATGCTGATGGAGGCGGTTGCTTACGACTGCGACCCGGAATCGCTGCCCTTCTGTGTTGCCGACCCCAGGGCGGTATACCAAACCAAATGGCTGCCAACACCAGTCGAGGTCATGGGCCAATACCTGCAGGGCGGAGACATCGATTTTGGCTTTCTCGGGGGGGCCCAGGTCGACAAATTCGGCAACCTCAATTCAACCTGCATCGGCACTTACCAAAAACCGCGCAAGCGTTTCGAAGGATCGGGCGGGGCCAGCGATATCGCCCTGATGGCGAAAAACACCATCATCATCATGAGTCACGAAAAACGCCGCTTCGTCGACGCCGTCGACTTCATCACCAGCCCCGGCTGGTATTGCCGGAGCCTGGACGGTCGATCACGGATGATGAGGAGCGAAATGGGGATGGCCGGTGGACCCTACGCCGTGGTCTCGACCTTGGGGGTGATGAAATTCGATGAAGTATCCAAACTGATGTACGTGGATAGCTACTTCGAAGACTTGGGGGTCGAACTCGCCACCATTGAACAAGAAACCGGCTTCGCAATCGATGTTTCGCGGGCCAGACCGCTACCGCCTCCAACCCATCTGGAACTCGAGACCCTGCGAACCAAGGTCGACCCCGAAGGCATTTACATGAAGTATTGAGCGGACCGCCGTCCGGCAACATTGACATTCGTCGAGGAGACAGATCATGCAAACATCCAGTGGCAAGCTGTTCGACAGCACCAGACTCCAGGAAATCGAAAGCAATTACGGCACCTGGTTCAACAACAACCTCCGCGACCAGGACCGAGCCAGCGAGGGCACCACCTTCTCGCATTCGGGGATCCCGGTAAAGCTGCAATACACTCCCGTCGACGTCCAGGACGTGAACTTCCTCGACGATATCGGCTTCTCCGGGAGCC
>JANJUM010000109.1 GCA_024710585.1 Desulforhopalus sp. | reverse complement strand
TTTTTCCAGGCGGAGAGCAGCGAGCTGGTTCTCGACCGTCAGGGGCGCATCCTCCTGCCTCCCCCGCTGCGCGCCGAGGCCGGCCTGAAGAGGGACATCGTCCTCATCGGCATGATCGAACGGGTGGAAATCTGGGACAGGGAGCTTTGGAACGTGGAACGGGAGATCGGCCGCACGGCCTTCGCGGCGATGAAGCAACGCATGAACAAGAGAGGCATCCTGTGATGAAACCCGCCTCGCCGGCATGGCCGGCAGTCTCTGCCCGCCACCGCTATCAAGGCCCCATCGTCCTGCCGTCCGCCACCGGGCGGCGGGGATTCGTTCTCCCCCAGGCGGCCACAAGGCGTCGCCGCATCCTGCCCCGCCAAAACTTCGGCCAACCGTTCGACGAGCAGCGGCGCCCCTCCCTGGCCGGTGGCAGACAGCTCTGTCTGGCGGTGGCGAAGGTGCTCCTCGCCGCCTCCCCACTGCTGCTCGCCGTACAATGGTACCTGTGCGATACCTGTGCCAGCTACGAACACCGCCTGGCCGAGTGCCGCGCCACCAACCAGCTCCTCCAGGAAAACATGGCGGCCCTCGACAGCCTGCGCGGCCGCCTCTCCTCCCCGGAACGGATCCGCGTCATGGCGGAGGAAAAGCTCTCCCTGCATCGGCCGGGAAAGGAGCAGGTGGAAGTCTTCTGATTGCTCGCCGCGAGGCTATTCGGAGCGCAGGGCCTGAACCGGATCGAGCCCGGCCGCCTGCCGCGCCGGGGCGATCCCGGCGACGATGCCGATGGTCAGGGCGAGAGCCTGGGCCAGGAGCACGAAGGTCCAGGGGGTGTGAACCGGCAATAGCGGCACCAGCAGGTGGAGGAGCCAGGCGAGGAGGGCCCCGACGAGAAGGCCGGCGCCACCACCAAGCCCGGCGAGAAGGGTGGCCTCGAGGAGGAAGAGGAGCAGCACTTGGCCCCGCGAGGCGCCCAGGGCGCGCAGCAGGCCGATCTCGGCGGTGCGCTCGCCCACCGCGATGGTCATCACCGTGAAGATGCCCACCGAGCCCACGAGAAGAGAGATTCCCCCCAGCGCCCCCACCGCCACGGTGAGCATCGACAACACCGAGCCGAGGACATCGAGCATCTGCTGTTGGGTGGTGATGGTGAAGTCTTCCTGCCCGTGGCGGTTGATGAGCAGGCGGCGGATGGCGGCAGTGACCTCATCGGGGCGAAACCCGCTGCGAAAGAGGACATCGATCTCCATGAGGCCCTCGCGCTCGAAGAGGTCGAGGGCGCGCACCGCCGGGATATAGACGGTGTCGTCCATATCGAAGCCGAGCACGAAACCCTTGGCCTCCATCACCCCGATGACCCTGGCCGGCTGGTCGCCCACCTGCATGCGCTGGCCAATGGGATTGACGCCGGGGAAGAGCTCGGCGGCCACCTTGGCGCCTAGGACGACGAAGGCCCGGGCGATGCGCGGGTCGTCGGCGGGCAGGAAGCTGCCGCTGGCGACGCGCATGGAAAAGGCGCGGTCCATATCGGCACCGACACCGTAGAGGGTGATGCGCCGCGTCCGCCCCATGGCGCTGACCTCGGCGTTGCCCTGAACCATCGGCACCGCCGTCTCCACCTCCGGCAGACGCAGCAACGCCTGACAATCTTCAAGCGTCAAAAGGCGTTCCGAGCCAAGCACCCCGAGGGGCGTGCCCATGGTGTTGACCTTGCCGGGGTTGATGGCGACGAGATTGGTGCCGAACTGGGTGAACTCGGCGACGACATAGCGCTGCAGGCCTTCGCCCATGGAGGTGAGGAGGATGACCGCGGCGATGCCGACGGCGATGCCCAGGCCGGTGAGCGAGGACTGCAGGCGTTTGGCGCGGATCGACTGGGTGATGAAGGCCAGTTGGTCGGAGAGACGCATCGCCACCCTCCCCTAACGACCGGCCAGAGCGCGGATGGGATCGAGCCGCGCCGCGCGCCGTGCAGGCAGAAATGAGAACAGCAGGCCGTTGCCGAGCGCCACCCCCACCGCCGCCGCCACCGCCCACAGGGGCGGCATGGTGTGCAGCTCGGGATAGAAGCGGGCGATGCCCCAGGCTCCGCAGAAGCCGAGGATGATCCCTGCCGCGGCGCCAATCAGCGACAGCAGCAGGGCCTCGCTGACCACCAAGGCCATGATCTTTGCACGAGTCGCGCCGAGGGCCTTGAGCAGGCCGATCTCCCTGGTGCGCTGCGCCACCGCCATGAGCATGACGTTCATGATGAGGATGCCGGCGACCACCAGGCTGATGGCGGCGATGCCGGCGACGGTCAGGGTGAGGGTGCCGAGGATCTTGTCGAAGGTGGCCAGCACCGCGTCCTGGGTGATCAGGGTGACGTCGTCCTCGCCGTAGTGGCGTCTGGCGATGGTGGAACGGATATGGGCCTTGAGCGGCTCGAGGCTTTCCGCCGGCCGGCCCTCGACGAGGATGCGGAACAGTCCGCTGGTATCGAAGAGCATCTGCGCGAAGGCCACCGGAACTATAACCAGCTCCTGGGTGTCGAAGCCCAGCGAGCGGCCCTCGGAGGCGAGGACGCCGATGACCCGGCAGCGGTAGCTGCCGAGGCGGATGACCTCCCCGAGCGGCTCGGCACTGCCGAACAGCTCCCTGGCGACATTGGCGCCGAGGACGCACACCGGCCTGGCGATGCCCCAGTCCTCCTCGGGGAGGAAGGAGCCGCGGGCCAGTTGCAGGTGGTGTACCTGGAGAAAGAAGGTGGTGGTGCCGAGCACCGGCACCTGGCGCTCGCGGCCTTGCCGCACCGCGCTCAGCTCGCCGATATTAAGGGGGGCGACGCGGCGCACCAGGTCGCTGCGCGTCACGGCCAGGGCATCGTCGAGGGTGAGGTCGCGAGGGGTCTCGCCAAGCAGCGTCGAGGGGGTGTTGGCCGCCGTCTCGGTGCGCCCGGGGATGACGATCAGCAGGTTGGTGCCGAGGGAGGAGAACTTGTCGACGATATAGAGGCGCGCGCCGTTGCCGATGCCGGTGAGCAGCACCACCGCCGCCACGCCGATGGCGGTGGCGAGCAACATGAGCAGCGTCCGCAGCCTGCCGCCGCCGAGACTGCCCAGGGCGAAGCGGAGAGAGTCGACGGGCCGCATGGCCGTTAGCCGCCGCTGTCGGCGGCGATGCGACCGTCGACGACGCGCAGCCGCCGCCGGGCGCGGCCGCCGATCTCCGGGTCGTGGGTGACCACGACCAGGGTCTGCCCGTCGCCGTTGAGCTCTTCGAGGAGGGCGATGATCTCGCCGCCGGCGCTGCGGTCGAGGTTGCCGGTGGGCTCGTCGGCGAGGAGCAGGGTCGGGCTGTTGACCACCGCCCGGGCGATGGCCACCCGCTGCCGCTGACCGCCGGAGAGCTCGTCGGGGCGGTGACCGCTGCGGCCGGCGAGGCCGAAGCGGCGCAGCAGCTCGCCGCTGCGCCGGCGCCGCTCGTCGAGGGCGACCCCGGAGAGGAGCAGCGGCAGCTCGATGTTCTCCTCGGCGGTGAGCCGCGGCACGAGATGGAAGAACTGAAAGACGAAGCCGATGCGGCGGCTGCGCGTGGCGGCGAGGCGCTTCTCGTCGAGGCCGGTGACGTCCTCGCCGTCGAGGAGATAGGTGCCGCTGCTGGCGGTATCGAGCAGGCCGAGGATATGCAGCAGGGTCGACTTGCCCGAGCCGGAAGGGCCCATGATCGACAAGTACTCGCCGGAGGCGACGGCCAGCGACACCCCGTCGATGGCCCGCACCTCCTGGCCGCCGACGACGAAGGTGCGATGGATGTCGCGCAACTCGATCATTGCCCTTTGCCGGCCCCGCCCTTCTTCCTTTTGCGCGGCGCCGGCAAAGGCAGCTGGTCGGCGCTCGCCCGCACCAGCCGGCACAGCCAGTCGCTGTCGTCGATCTGCTCCTCGATGAGGAAGTAGTCCTTGGCGCCGGGATAGGGCGGGGCCAGGGTCACCTCGCCGATAAAGCCCCGTCCGGCCTCGGTGGGCTTGACGAACAGGCGGTTGTCGCACAGCAGGGCGACGATCTTGCCATCGCAGTAGACGCCGTACTCGCCGAACATCTTGCGGCAGGTGATGCTTCCCGCCCCGCTCAGCTGCTCGACGATATAGTCGGCAAAGCTCTTGTCCGTCGCCATATGCTCCCTCCTCCGCCTTAGAGGCCGAGCCCTTCGCCGACCCGGCCCTGGATGCGTTCGAGCTCGGCCAGGGCCAGGGCATAGCCCACCTCGCTCTGCTTCTCGTAGCTCAGCGCCTGGGCGTAGGCCTCCTGGGCGGTGAGAACATCGAGGGTGGTGGCGCGGCCCACGGCGAACTTGGCCTCCTCCGCCTCGAGGCGCTTTTTGGTCGCCAGAGCGGTCTTGGCGGTGGCCTCCATGGCCTTTTGCGCCAGCTGCACGTCGCGCACCGTGGTGCGCACGCTCTTCTCCACCTCGAGGCGCAGCAGTGCCAGGCTGTTGGCCGCCTTGCGGCTGGCGGCGCTGGCCTGGCGGCGCTGGCCCTTGGCGGCGCTGTTTTCCAGCGGCATGGCGAGCACCAGCCCGGCCTGCCACTCGGTCTCCGGGTTGTCGACGGCGTCGCCAAGGCTGTCGGCGTAGCTGCTGTCGGTGCCGCCCTGACCAACGGCGCCGACCATATCGAGGGAGGGGCGCAGACGATCCTCGGCCCGCTCGGTCTCGATGCCCGCCGCCCTCAGTTCCAGCTCGGCCGCCTTGATATCGGGACGGCTGGCCAGGGCACGTTTCAGCACGGCGTCGGCATCGAGGGACAGCGGCGCCGTCGGCGGCTTGTCGGCAGGAACGAATGGGCCTCCCAGGGCGGGGGCGTTGACCAGCAGGCGCAGTTCGTCTTCGTAGAGGCCGATGAGGCGGTCGGCGGAAATCAGCCCCTCCTCGCGGCGGGCGACCTCGGACCGCGGCTGGTGGATATCGACCTTCGCCAGGGTGCCGGCGGCGATCCTCTCCTTGGTCTCCTCGCTGAGCTTTCTCGCCAGGGACAGGGACAGCTCCTTGACCCTCTTCTCCTGCCAGGCATAGACGAGGTTCCAGTAGGCGCCCTTGACCCGGGCGGCGAGGTTGGCGGCCTCGAAGCCCACCAGTTGGCGGGCTGCGTCGCTCCTTGTCTCGGCAGCGCGCAGGGAGGCTGTCTGCCGCTCGCTGCCGAACCCCTGAAGGAGCGGCTGGCGCACCGTCATGCTGAGCCCGGAGGACCAGGCGGGGTCGAGCAGCGGGCTGGCCGGGGTCGAGCTGTAGCGGCCGTTCTTCCATGTCACGCCGACCTCGGTGCCGGTGGTGAATTTCTTGCTCGCCCCCAGCGAAACCCCGGCGGTCTCCTCCTTCTCCACCCCGTCGGGGAGGTAGAGTGCCGACTCCTTCGCCCCGAGGCTGCCTTCGCCCTCGAGGCGCACATCGAACTCGCCCCGCGCCGCCTCGCCCGCCCCGAGAGCTATCTCCACCTCGTCGCGCCTCACCTCGAGGCCGAGGTTGTTGGCCAGAGCCAACCGCACCGCCTCGGCGATGTGGAGGAGCTGAACATCTCCGGCAAAAGCCGGCCGCGACGAGAGGCCGAGCAGCAGCACGGCTGCCAGGAGAATCATAAGTGCTTCCAGTGTACGCTTCATGACAGTGTTACTCCTCGCGGGTGGTCGGCCGTGGTTCCCCGGCCAAGAGGGCGTAAGGCCGCCAGTAGAGCTCCCTGAGACGCCGCCACGCCTGGCCCCGGAACATCTCGAAGCGGGCGACGAGATAGTAGAGGGTCGGCACGACGATGAGCGTCAGGAAGGTGGCCAGCAAGAGGCCGAAGATGACCACGTTGGCCATAGATTTCCACCACATGCTCGACTCGCTCACCCAGGCCACCGACCAGGTGTGAAAGTCGTAGGAAATTCCGGTGACCATGGGGATCAGCCCAAGGATGGTGGTGATGGCGGTGAGCAGCACCGGGCGCAGCCGCGTCGTGCCGGCGAAGACCACCGCGTCCTTGAGGTCATGGCCGCGCTGGCGCAGCTTGATGGTGTAGTCGAGCAGGACGATGGCATTGTTGACCACCACTCCGGCCAGCGAGATGACCCCAACCCCGGTCATGATGATGCCAAAGGGCGCTTTGAAGAGGGCCATGCCGAGGAAGGCCCCACCCAGGGAGAGGATCACCGAGGCCATGATGATGAAGGGGATGATGGCCGAGTTGAACATCGCCACCAGCACCAGGAAGATAAGCAGCAGGGCGACGAGGAAGGCCTTGCTGAGGAACTCCTCCGACTCGCGCTGTTCGTCCTCCTCGCCGGTGAACTTCATGCTGTACCCACTCGGCAGGACGAACTTCTCCATGTACTTGGACGCCTCCTGGCGAACCACCGGCCCGGTGGTCTTGGTGCCCTCGATATTGGCCTTGACCGTCACCACCCGCTTGTTGTTGATACGGTTGATATCGCCGATGGAGCCGGTGAAGACCACCTCGGCCACCGTCGACAGGGGCACCGTCTCCCCGGAAGGCGTGGGCAGCATCAGCTCGTGGAGGACGTCGACGACGCGCCGGTCGCCCTCCGCCAGCTGCAAGGTGATGTCGAAGTCGTCATCGCCCTGACGGAAGGAGGAGACGTTGAGGCCGTTGTAGGCGCTTTTCAGGGCGAAGCCGATGGTGTCGGTGTTCAGCCCGAAGAGGGCCGCCTTCTGCCGGTCGACCATGACCTGCACCGAGGGGATGCCCTCGACGAAGTCGTCGCGGATATCCTCGACGAAGGGGATGCCGGCGAGCACCTCCCTCACCTTGCGTGACAGCCGGCCGAGCACCTCGAAGTCCGGCCCGCTGATCTCGATATTGATCGGCGAGCCGGTGGGCGGGCCCTCCTCCTCCTTGGCGATGGTGATCTTGCCGCCGGGGATGTCCGCCACCCGCTCGCGGATGGCATGCACGGTGGCGTGGCTCGACTCGCTGCGCTCCTCCAGCTCGACGAAACGCACCCCGACATGGTTGGGCGAGTTGGCACTGAAGGCGGCGCCGCCGGCGGCGCTGGTCACCCCTTGGATATAGACGTCCTTGACGTTCTTGAGATCGCTCGGGCCACGGTAGCTCTTGCCGCCGGGGGTGGTGTATTCCTTCCCGGCCAGGGCTGCCAGCGGGGAAATCGGCCCCTTCTCGGCCTCCCCCGCGCTCACTCCGGCCACCGCCAGCTCGACCCGCTGAATGATGCGGTCGATATAGTCGAGGTCGGCACCCTCGGGGGTATCGATATTGACGTAGAAGCCGCGCGGGTCGATCTCCGGAAAGAACTCCACCGGTTTTTCCAGGCCGATGACCAGCAGCCACACCTCGACCATGAGGATCAGGCCGCCGAAGCTGAGGCCGAGAATCGACCAGGGTTTCTCCAGGCAGGCACGCAAGGTCCTGCTGTAGAGGGTCACCCAGAAGCCCGTGATTTTCGCCGGCTGGTCCACCGCCGCCGACATCTCCTCGATGGTTTTGGCGCTGGCGACCCTTCCCTTGACCTTCATGAACAATGAGCCCATGGCCGGGTTGATGACCAGGGCGACGAAGAGGCTCGAGGCGAGGGTGACGATCAGGGTCAGCGGCAGGTAGCGCATGAACTCGCCCATTATCCCCGGCCAGAAGAGCATGGGGAAGAAGGCCGCGACGGTGGTCAGGGTCGAGCCGATCACCGGCCAGGCCACCTCCGAGGTGGCCCGCATGCAGGCCTCGACTCGGGTCGCCCCCTGCTGCATGAAGCGGTAGCTGTTCTCGACGATGACGATGGCGTTGTCGACCAGCATGCCCAGGGCGAGGGTCAGGCTGAAGAGCACCACCATGTTGAGGGTGATGCCCATGGCGGAGAGGACGATGAAGGTGAGCAGCATCGAGAAGGGGATCGACAGGCTGACGAGGATGGCGTTGCGGATGCCCATGGAGAGGAAGACCACCAGCAGCACCAGCGCCAGGCCGGAATAGATGTTGTTCTCGAGATCGGCGATCATCACCTCGATGTCGCGGGATTTATCGAGCACCTTACTGATCTTGGTGCCGCTCGGCCACATGGCCCGCTGCTCGGCGACGATCTCGTCGACCCGCTTGGCGATGGCGATGATGTTCTCGCCGGAGCGCTTCTTCACCGCCAGGTTGACCGCTTCCTGACCGTTGATGCGAGAGATGGAGGTCTCTTCCTTGAAGCCGTCGATGACCTTGGCGACATCCTTCAGGTAGACCGGGTCGCCCTTATGGGTGCCGATGACCAGGCCATAGATCTCCTCGGGGGTCTGGAACTCGCCGGGGACGCGCAGCTGGAAGCGGCCGTTGCCGAGGCGGATGGCGCCGCCGGAGGTGTTCTGGTTCTCGCTCTTGACGGCATTCTGCAGGCTGTTGATGGTCAGCCCGTAATAGGCGAGCTTCTCCGGGGCCACCTCGACGCGGATCTCGCGCTCGAGGCCGCCGTTGACCTCCACCTCGAGGACACCGGGGACCGTCTCGATCTCGTCCTGGAGGTCGTCGGCGATCTCCTTGAGGCAGGCCAGTCCGCAGGAACCGGAGAGGGAAAAGACGATGATCGGCATCTCCGAGAGGTTGACCTCGAAGACCACCGGGTCGTCCTCGAGGTCGTTGGGGAGGTCGTTCTTGGCCTCGTCGACCTTGTCCTTGACGTCGCGCAGGGCCTGCTTGATGTCGGTGCCGGTGACGAACTCGACGTTGATCACCGACTTGCCCTCGGAGCTGATCGAGGAGAGCTTCTTCAGGCCCTTGAGCCCCTTGAGCTTCTTCTCGATCTCGATGGTCACCGCCGTCTCCATGTCGGTGGGCGACACCCCCTTGTACTCGGTGGAGACGAAGACATAGGGGATGGTGACGTCGGGCTCGCTCTCGCGCGGCAGCGTCTTGTAGCTGTAAGCGCCGAAAATCACCAGCAGCAGCATGACGACGAAGACGGTGGTGCTGTTCTTGACCGCGGTATCGGAAACTATCATAGGGTCAGTTCCTTCATTTCGCGGGCCGCCTTGACCACCTTGACAGGCTGGCCGTCCTCGACATCGCGGTGACCCTCGACAATGAGGCGGTCACCGCTTTTCAAGCCCTCGACCACCTCCACCAGCCACTTCTCCATGACACCGAGGCGAATGTTGCGTTTTTTCGCTACCCCGTCCTCCTCGACATAGACATACTGCTCGTTATTGCGGGAAATGACGCTGTAGTAGGGAACGACGATGGCCTCGGGCAGGGTCTTCTTGACGATGTCGGCGCGGAGGAACATGCCGGGAAGGATGTCGCCGGCCCTGTTGTCGACCTCCAGTTCGAGGCGGAAAATACGCGCCACGGTCTCCGGCGACGAGGAGAGGTAGTGCACCTTGCCGATGAGCCGCCGCCCGGCCAGGGCCTGGACGGTGAAGTCGATGGCATGAAGGCCGCGCACCGCGGTGACGTCCGACTCGGGGATGCCGACCACCGCCTTGACGCGCTCGATGTCGATGATCTCGGCGATGGGGTCGCCCACCGCCAGCTGCAGCCCGACCTTGGCGTCGACCTTCTGCATCACCCCGTCCATGGGGGCGGTGACCAGGCAACGCGACAGCTGCAGCTTGGCGTCCTCGAAGTCGGCTTTGGTGGTTTCCATGCGGGTGCGATTGGTGTCGAGGGTGGCGGTGGGGATGACCCCCTTGGCGTAGATGGCGCGGTCGCGCTCGAACTCGGCCTTGGCCAGGTTATAGGCGGCCTCGGTGCGCTCGACGGCGATGCGGTAGTCGTCGTCGTCGATGCGGGCGATGACGTCGCCGCGTTTGACGCGCTGTCCTTCGCGCACCAGCACCTCCTCCACCGTGCCGTTCAGCTTCGACAAGAGGCCGAGGGTGGTCCACGGCTCGATGTTGCCGGGCAGGTTGATGCGATCGCTGATCGTCGTCGGCTGCAGAGCCAGGGTGACCGCGTTGACCGCCGGTTTGCCGTTCTTCTCCGCCGCTTCCTTACTGGAGGCGATGGAGGCGCTCTTGCGGTCGATGGCCCCGGCGAGGACGACGATCAGAACGCAGAGCGCCAGCAGCAGGAAGCGCGGCATGTTGTTCCACAGGAAATAGACGAATTTGGCCCGTGCGCTCCTCGGGCCGAGGTGCTGTTCATTCATTGCCGTTATCCGTGATAGAATTGAGTGTCTTTTGTGGCTGCAGGCCTTCCAGGGCCTGGCGAAAGAGGTCAGTCAAGGCTTCCTCGGCTTCCTCGGTGGCGATCCGCCCGGAAAACCAGGCGGAGACGAGGAGCAGATAGAGGCCGTAGAAATGTCCGGTAATGTGCAGCAGTTCCAGCTCGCGGCGCAGCTCGCCCCGCTCCTGGGCCTTCTCGAGGATGGGGAAGAGCAGTGCAAAGTAGTTGTCCTCATGGGCGAGGTGCCGCTGCAGATCGACATCGCGGGGAAAGGCGGTCTGCTGCATGAAGATGCGGGCGAACTCGCGATTTTCGGTAATCTTCATGAACTCCGCCATATAGATGCGAACCATCTGGGTGAGGATCGGCACCTCCTGGTCGGCGTTGGCGGTCAGCTCCTGGCGCAGACACTCGAGCTCGTCCTCGCAGAAGGCGTGAAGGATGTCGCTCTTGGTGGGAAAATAGCCGTAGACCGTGCCTTTGCCGATGCCGGCCGCCCGCGCCAGTTCCTCGATACTGGTTTTCTCGAAGCCCTTTTCGCTGAAGAGCCTCATCGCCGCCTGCATGATCGCCCGGCGGGTTTCCTGTTTTTTCGCTTCTCGTAGTCCGCTCATGCTGTCCCCTGAAAATAATGTCGACCGTGGTCGGAAATATAGTATGGGGCGCAAAAACGTCAACATAAAAATCGACCGTGGTCATTTTTTCCGTAAGGAGCCGCCCGGCGGCCCACTGGGCGCAACGCAGCCAGTCGCCGCGCCGCCCCTCCTCCGGCCATGGGCGGTCCCTGCCGGGAGGAGGGACCTCAGGGACGATCCACCGCCGCCAGGCTGCGGCGGATACCGCGCTGATAGACCACCCGCGGGTAGCCGAGGATGAGGATGAGGCCTTCGCGGCTGCGGTGGCGGATGCCATGGTCGCGGCGGAAACGCGCCGCCCCCCGACCCTGCTGGATCAAGGGGTGGACGCCGCCGAGCAGACAGCCGCCCAAACCGAGGGACTCGGCGGCGAGCATGGCGTAGGTGGCGGCAACCACCGGGTCGGCCGGGTCGCAGTAGGGACTGCCATAGAAATAGAGGGCCGCCGGGGCGCCGTAGGTGACCAGGTCTTCGCCGCGGGCATGGCCACTGGTGTAGGCCTGCACCAGGGGGCGGACGAAGTCGCGCATCAGGGCATGGGTGGCCTTGCCGGCAAAGAGCCGCAGCAGGGCCAGGAACCAGGGCGACACCAGCCATTTCATGCCTTCGAGATAGAGGCAGAACGCGGCCGAGAAACGTTGCACCTTGTCGGGGCTGTCAAGCACCAGGACATGGACATCGGAGGGCGGCAGACCCATCGGCGCGGTGCGCACCGCCTCGAGCACCTGGTCGAGGAGTTCCCCCGGAACCTCGCGGTCGCGGAACTCGCGGATGGAGCGCCGCCGCCGCATCAGGCCGGCAAGGGCCTGGTAGTCGGCGCAGTGCACGGCCTGCGGCAGCTCGGTGAGGTCGGCCGGCGACAGGCAGCGGCCGGCAACGACAATCGCCTCCTGCGGGCAGATGGCCATGCAGTGGCCGCAGGCGAAGCAGCCGAAGTGCGAGTCGCCGCCGCTGGCGGCCTTGCCGTCTACCAGCCGCAGTGTGCCGTCCTTGCACACCTGAACGCAGAGGCCGCAGCCGTTGCAGCGTTCCGTGTCGATCACCGGCAGCGCCGCCTCGTGGGTGCGGCTGGTGGGGATGGCCATGGTCGTCGCTCCTTTCTTGTCTGAAATTGGTACGGTGGCCGGGTGCCTGCGCTGGTAACCCGGCAGGGTGCCTCTCTTCGCCTCGGCTGAGGCGTTCTGCGGCGATATAACCACAGAGCCTTGTATTCTTCCGTGAGAATTTTGTTTCAATTTGTAGATGGCGCTCATCCGCGGCAGGTAGCGGCGAGGTTCCCCGGATAACGGCGGCAGGGAGGCCACGCGGCGTGAAGCCAGCGCCGCAACATCATTTCCCCTGATCAAAGGGGAGAAATATATTTGACATATATTTTTCGTATATAGTAAGTTGCCGCTATCAGCAGATGACACGGCATCCCCCGCAGCACCTCGAGGAGCCCCCATGGTCACAGCCATTCCGCCATCCGCCCCCACCGGCCGCGCCGCCAGGGAGCGGCAGACGTCCCGCGGCGAAGGCGCCGCCAACGGCAAGGGGCCGCGACAGCCCCTCGGCCTCGAGGCCTACGAGCAGATCTGCCGCGGCATCATCACCCTCGCCTACCAGCCGGGCGCCATCCTCGACGAAAAACAGCTCATGGCCGACCTGCAGCTCGGCCGCACGCCGATCCGCGAGGCCATCCTGCGCCTTGCCGGCGAGGGCTGGCTCGAGACCCAGCCCAACCGCGGCGCCATCGTGCCGCCGATCACCCTGCAGAAGGCGCGGGCAGTCTTCGAGGCGATGCGCGTCCTCGAGCTGGGCGTGGCCAACCTGGCCTTGGCGCAGAAAATCGACGAACAGCTGGCAGCCATGCACCGCGCCAACGGCGAGGTGGTGGCGGCCATCGCCGCCAACGACATCCTCCGCCTGGTCGACGCCAACCACGGCTTCCACCTCGCCTACGCCGACTGCGCCAGAAACGAGTTCCTCTATCGCGCCTGCCTCGAGGTGCGCAACCAGGCCAAGCGCCTCTCCTACCTCTCCTACGCCAACGAGATCGACCGCAACCGCTCGCTGCACGGCCATTACCGGGAGGTGATCGCCGAGCACGAGGCGATCATCGCCGCCCTCGAGTCCCGCGACGGCGAACGGCTGCGCGGCATCATCACCAGTCATATCAATGCCTTTCAGGCCAGGATCGTCTCCTATATGAGTTCCTGAGACAGACAACGGAGGCCAGCCGCCGGCCGGCGCCCCGCGCCACAGACCGGCTCACGTGACAACGCTTCACCCTCAACCCTCAACAAAGGAAGGACACCATGAAGAACTTCACCCACCTGCTCGCAGCAACCGCCCTCTCGGTCGGCCTCGTCGCCGGCGCCGCCCAGGCCAAGACCTCCTGGACCGCCAACTCGGTGTGGCCGCCCAACAACCACCAGACCATGGCCCTGGAGGAGTTCGCCGCCAAAGTCAAGACGCTGACCAACGGCGAGCTGGAGATCACCGTCAGCAGCGGCGGCGCCCTCGGCTACAAGGGTCCGGAACTGCTCAAGGTGGTGCGCGACGGCATGGTGCCGCTCTCCGACATGCTCATCAGCGGCGTCGCCGGTGAGGACAAGATCTTCCAGACCGTCACCCTGCCCTTCCTCGCCAAGAACTTCGAGGAGGCCAAGCTGCTCAACGACACCGCCCGCCCCTATTTCGACAAGGCGGCCGAGAAGTGGGGCCAGAAGATCCTCTTCATCTCCCCCTGGCCCGGCGCCGGCGTGTGGACCAAGCGGCAGATCACCACGGTCGAGGACATGAAGGGCCTCAAGACCCGTACCTATGACAAGAATGGCTCCCTGGTGGTGGAAGCCACCGGCGGCACCCCCATCACCATGCCCTTCAGCGACGTCTACGCCTCGCTCAACACCGGCGTCATCGACTCGGTGATCACCTCCACCCCCACCGCCGTCGACGCCAAATTCTGGGAAGTGCTCAAGTTCTATCAGCCGGTCAACATCACCATCGCCACCGACATGATCAACGTCAACCTCAAGACCTTCAACAAGCTCGACAAGAAGGTCCAGGACGCCCTGGTCCAGGCCGGCAAGGAGATGGAGGCAGTGATGTGGCAGAAGGTCGCCGCCCTCGACAAGGAGAAGGAAGCCCTCTGCGTCAAGAACGGCATGACCGTGGTCGCCCCCTCGGCAGAATTTCTCGCCAAGCTGGCAGCCATCACCGAGCAGATCCGCACCGACTGGCTCAAGGACGCCACCCCCGAAGCCAAGGCCCTCTACGACGAGTACATGAAGAAGGTCAAGCGCTAAGCAGTACCCCGGCCACCCGCCGCCCGCGGCGGGTGGCCCCACCTCTGGAGGCCCCGCATATGAAACGGCTGATCAAGACGATGGATGGCATCTCCACCGTGGCTGGCGCCCTGGCGGCGGTGCTGCTGGTGATCGCCCTGGCCATCAACAGCGTCGAAATCTTCATCCGCACCGGCATCGACCGCACCCTGTTCATCACCGACGAGTACTCCGGCTACCTGATGTGCGGCCTGACCTTTCTCGCCCTCGCCTACACCCTCAAGGAGAAGGGCCATATCCGCATGACCATCGTCCACTCGCTGGTCAAGGACCGGGCACGGTTACGGCTCGACGGCCTGTGCTATGTCGTCGGGGCGCTGTTCTCCGGCTTCGTCACCTGGCATGCCGCCAGCCTCTTCTGGGATTCGCTGGCCACCGGCTCGCAGTCGGTGCAACTCTCCGCCACCTATCTCGCCTTTCCCCAGTTCTTCATGCCGCTTGGCGCCTTCATCCTCACCCAGCAGTTCGTCTGCGAGTTCCTCAAGAACCAGCTGATCCTGCGCGGTGACACCAGGGGCTTCGAGATCAGGGTGGAAGCTGGCGACCTCGGCCGTTAAGCAAAGGAGCCCCCGTGGAATTCACAACCGTCACCCTGACCCTCTGCCTCCTCCTCGTGCTGTTCATGGGCAGCACCGTGTGGATCGGCATCGCCCTCTTCCTCGTCGGCCTCGGCGGCTTCTTCTTCTTTACCGACTTGCCGCTCGGGTCGATCCTCGCCACCACCGCCTGGAACAACACCAGCGGCTCGGCGATGCTCGCCCTGCCGATGTTCGTGTGGATGGGCGAACTGCTCTTCCGCAGCAAGATCTCGGAGAACCTCTTCAAGGGCTTGACGCCGTGGATGGACCGCATCCCCGGCCGCCTGCTGCATGTCAACATCCTCGCCTGCACCTTCTTCGCCGCGGTCAGCGGCTCCTCGGCGGCGACCACCGCCACGGTCGGCAAGATCACCGTGCCGGAACTCGACAAGCGCGGCTACAACCGCAGCCTCTCGGTGGGCTCGCTGGCCGGCGCCGGCACCCT
>JANJUM010000239.1 GCA_024710585.1 Desulforhopalus sp. | reverse complement strand
ACGGCGCCGGACATACGATAACCGTCACCGGCCCGACCCATGCGGTTGATGTCACCGGCTGGAACCTGGCCGATATCAGTGCCAGGTTGCCATCAACCAGCCATGAGAACATGAACCTGCAGTTCGAGGTGACCACCACTGGTCCCGATGGTGCCGCTGCCATAGCTTCTACCTCTTCTCAGGTGATTGTCGACCCGACCCAGCCGATACCCGACGCGGTCATTGGCGGTGCCGACCAGATGACCACCGATGAGGATACCGCCATCAGTGGCGTGCTCACTATCCAAGACGGTCAAGCCGGCCAGGACCATTTCACCGCCCAGACCGATAGCGACGGCCAGTACGGAAAATTCAGCATCACCAGTGACGGGCATTGGACCTATACTCCCGATGATCGGGCTGACGCACTCAATGAGGGGATAACCGCGCACGAGCAATTTACCGTGTCCTCAACAGATGGCAGCACCCATCAGGTTCTCATCAACCTGCAGGGAACCGATGACAGCCTGGCGGCGGCAGCACCGGACGAGCCTGATATGAGCATCACCAGCGACATCAACCTGATGGTGGACAGCGCCGCATTGGGACTTGCCGGTCTTCTCTCCCAGGAACCATCCCTTGATTTTGATTCCCTCAAAGAAAAGGGCAAGGGAACTGACAGCGTGGTGTCGCCAGTTGAAGACCACCATGCCGAAACGACGAAGATGGCCGATCCGGTTATCGAAAAAGGTGGAGGCGGTGAACACACAGCCGATGCCGATCAATCAGCTTCCGTCGAAAAAGACCACAGCTCGCCCAAGGAGACAGGCAAAACCCCGCTGACCGTTGAAAGCAGCGGAGAAACCACCACCGGCGCTCAGGAGGATGGCGAAAAAACAGGCTCCAAAGACAAACTTGGCAAAGGTGACATCCTGCACGACGACAGCGAGGACAGCGTCGACAAACTCCTCGCCAACCAGCCGGAGAAGGCCCCCGTGCCAGTAGAACCAGCCAGCCCGGCCGAAGATTCACATACAAAGGAAGAGCCCACTGCAACAAAAACAGAAATCGAAGCTCCCGACAGCACCACGCTCTCCTCGAATTTGGTGGAAAGCCACAATGACCCGGTAATCTAAACAGCCACATCCCCAAGCAGAAAAGCGGAAAAATCGCATGAACGACTCGACGACATTATCGACCCCACAGGGTACTCAGGATTCACCACCAACAGCCTGGGTGTACCCCGGAAGCGCCAGCACGTTTTTCGACCCCTTGCTGACCGCGCTGATCATCATCAGCAAGCTGCACGGCCGGCCGATGAGCGCGGCGGGACTGACCGCCGGACTGCCTCTCGAAGACAATCGCATGACCCTGGCCCTCTATATCCGGGCCTCGCAGCGCGCCGGGTTCTCCAGTCGGGTGGTGAAACGCAAGCTGGGGCAGTTGGGGAACCTCACCTGCCCCTGTGTTCTCCTATTGCAGAACCGCAAGTGCTGCATCCTCACCGCCATCGATCAGAAAGCCAAAACCGCCGAGATCATCATCCCCGAGGCCAGCGAAGGGGTGGGATTCGAGGGCGAGAAGGACAGTGACGGCGCCGTGACCGTTTCCCTCAAGGATCTGGCGGGAGAATACGAAGGCCATGTGGTCTTCACCAAGCCGGAATTTCAGTTCGACGAGCGGGCCGAAAAATCCCTCGAGGTCAAGGCGGAGCACTGGTTCTGGAGTACCATCCTCCTTTCCTGGCGGATTTATAGGGATGTCTTCCTGGCCACCATCTTTATCAATCTCTTTGCCCTGATCAGCCCGTTCTTCGTCCGTAATATCTATAACCGGGTGGTGCCCAACAACGCCATCGAGACCATGTGGTGGCTGGCCATCGGCGCCTTTATCGCCTTCACCTTCGATATCCTGCTACGCATCATCCGCACCTATTTCCTTGACCTGGCCGGCAAAAAATCGGACCTTATCCTCTCGGCGAGACTCTTTGCCCAGGCCCTGGGGATGCGTTTTGAAAAACGGCCGGCCTCGGTCGGGTCGTTCGCCAAGAACATTCAGGAGTTCGAAGTGGTCCGCGATTTCGTCACCTCGGCCAGCCTTGGCGCGGTGGTTGACCTGCCCTTCGCCCTGCTCTTTCTCGCGGTGATCTGGATGATGGGCGGCCCCCTCATTCTCGTACCGCTGGCGGCGATCGTCATTATCGTCATTGCCGGGCTGATCTTCCAGCCGATCATGAAGGCCGCCATCGTCCGCTCGTCGCGAGCCGGCTCGCAGAAAAACGGCCTGCTCATCGAGAGCCTGCAGGGTCTGGAGTCGATCAAGGCCACCGGGGCGGAGGGCCATTTCCAGCGCAAATGGGAGGAGGCGGTCTCCTATATCGCCCAATGCAACATGCAGAGCCGCTTGCTGTCATCGGCGGCCGGCTCGGTGGGGTCGTACATGAACCAGCTGGCGACCATCGCCCTGTTGGTGTATGGTGTGTACCTGATCAAGGACGGCGAGCTCAATATGGGCTCCTTGATCGCGGCGATGATGATCAACGGCCGGGCGATCTCACCCTTCGTCAGTCTCGCCAATGTGGCCACCCGCTACAATTCGGCGCGGGCGGCCTACAGCTCGCTCAAGACGGTGATGGAACTGGAACAGGAACGGCCCCCGGAGAAAAAGTTCATCTATCATCCGGTCTATGAGGGTGCGGTCAGCTTCCAGCAGGTCGACTTCAACTACCCGAACGTCAAATATCTGGCGCTGGCCGGGGTCAGCTTCTCCCTTAAACCGCAGGAGCGGGTCGGCATCATCGGCCGTATCGGCTCGGGCAAATCGACCATCGCCCGGTTATTGATGGGCCTGTACAGCCCGAACAAGGGAAGTATCGAGATCGACGGCATCGAGATCGGTCAATTGAATCCCGCCAACCTGCGCCGCCATATCGGCATCGTTACCCAGGAGCAGACGCTCTTCTACGGCTCGGTGCGGGACAATATCGTCATGGGCGTGCCCCATGTCGAGGAACATGCGCTGAACCGCGCCGCGGAGCTGGCCGGGGTGATGGACTTTATCACCCACCAGCCGGATGGCATGGATATGAATGTCGGTGAGCGCGGCGTCACCCTCTCCGGCGGCCAGCGCCAGTGCGTGCTACTCGCCCGGGCGCTGCTGCTCGACCCGCCGATCCTGCTGCTCGACGAGCCAACCAGCTCCATGGACAGCAGTACCGAGCAGGCCTTCATCAACAGGATGCAGAGTGTTTTCGCGAAGAAAACCGTGATTCTCGTCACCCACAAGACCTCGCTCCTCAAGCTGGTCGATCGGCTCATCGTCATGGACCACGGCCAGATCATCACCCAGGGCGAAAAACAGGAGGTAATCCGTCAACTTCAAGCAAACAGCGTTTCGGAGGCTCAGCACAGCCATGCCTGATACCAAGACAGCCAGTCTCGCCAAGGAACCGCTTTTCGCCGAAGACGGCGATTTCGCCAATGACCTCCAAGCCGCCATTCTTCTGCAGAGCCCGAAAGGCGGGCGCTTGATCCTCTACTTTATCGTCCTGCTGGTGGCTTCGGCTCTCGCCTGGTCATGGCTGGCGATGGTCGATGATGTGGTGCTCGGCCAGGGCAAGGTCATTCCCTCTTCCCATGTCCAGCTCATCCAGAATCTCGAGGGCGGGGTCCTTAAGGAACTGCTGGTCACAGAAGGCCAGGTGGTGGAGAAAGGCGCGACTCTGGTGGTGCTTGACGATATCCAGTTCGGCGCCGAACTGGAAAAAAACACCCAGGAAGCCGCCGGCCTGGAAATCGCCATCGAACGGCTCACCGCCGAGGCGCAAGGGCACGGCAAGGAGCCGGCATTTTCCGAGAACCTGCGGAAA
The DNA here is from genome assembly GCA_024710585.1 of Desulforhopalus sp. GTDB lineage: Bacteria > Desulfobacterota > Desulfobulbia > Desulfobulbales > Desulfocapsaceae > Desulforhopalus_A. The sequence continues at coordinate 11,184 of JANJUM010000239.1, read as the reverse complement.
CAGTACCCGATCCTGGTGGAAAAGCAGCAGGCTCTCTTTGTCAGCCGCCGGGAAGCACTGCAGAATCAGATCAATGTTCTCACTTTTGCCACGAAAGAGCAGGAGCAGGAACTTGACCAGTTCACCACCAAACTCGAAAACGCCAAGGAAAAATACGAACTGGCGCAGCAGGAGTTGAAGCAGCTCAAACCGCTGCTGTCGAGCGGGGCGGTCTCGGAAATGGAGGTATTGCGAGCCCGGCAGACGGTGGCGGCTGCTCGTGCGGAGATGAGCGAGGCCAACGCCGCCATCCCCAAGATCAAGACCTCGATTCTCGAGGCCAAAGAAAAGATCGGCCAGGCAACCGCCGACTTCCGGCAGAAAGCCCAGCAGGAGCTGAGCGAGATTCTCCCCAAATTTAGGGGCATGTCGGCCTTACAGAAATCGCTGCAAGACAAGGTGGCGAGAACCGGGATCGAGTCACCGGTGCACGGCACGGTAAAGAAGATCTATGTCGATACCGTGGGGGGAACGATTCGCCCCGGCATGACCATGATGGAGATCGTCCCCCTCGACGATTCGCTGCTCATCGAGACCAAGATTGCCCCCAAGGACATCGGTTTCATCCGCCAGGGGCAAAAGGCCAAGGTGAAGCTTTCCGCCTACGATTTTGCGGTGTATGGCGGCCTTGAAGGTAAGGTGGAAAGGGTTTCCGCCGATTCCATCAGCGACGACAAGGGCAGGACCTTCTTTCTTATCACTGTCTCCATCCCACAAACCTTCATAGGCAAGAAAGAGGACAATCTGCTGATCATTCCCGGCATGCAGGCCGAGGTGGATATCGTCACCCACCAGCGACGCATGATCGACTATATCCTGCGGCCGCTGCTGAAAGCGAAATATGAGTAATGAGAGATGAATACGTTCTCCCCCGCAACCTTTAGATAATACCAGTGAAGCTTCATCATCGGTTCCTTCAACTCAGGATTTCACTTCAAGGAGTGACACATGCAATGGTCTAAACCATTCATCGCTGCACTGATCGGATGTGCTCTTGCTTTCTCGGCAACCACCCTGCTCGCCGAGACATTGCAAGAGGCAATTTTCAAAACGCTGCAAACCAACCCGGAAGTAAGAAGCGTCGCCTATAACAAGCTCGGGCGTGACCAGGAGGTTCGGCAAGCTCGGGCAGGATACCTGCCGACCCTCAATTTTTCCGCAGGGGCGGGAATTCAGGAGGTACAGGAACCGCTTGACGATACTCTCTATCCACAGCAATACACCCTCAGTCTCAGGCAAAACCTTTTTAGTGGGATGGCGACCGTCAACGAAGTTGAACGGCAGAAGGCTCGTGTCCACTCTGCCGCCTACCGGCTCCAGGGAATCTCGGAAAACACGGCCCTGCGCACCTCGGAGGTGTATCTCAATGTCCTGCGTCGCGAGGAACTGCTCAGGCTGGCGCAAGAAAACCTCGACAACCATTTACGCATCGCCGACCAGATCAAGATGCGCGGGGAATCGGGAGTGGCGAGCAAAGCCGACATCAACCAGGTCAGCGGTCGCGTTGCCCTGGCACAAGCAAACGTCATCGTCACCAAGACGAATCTCATCGATGCGCAAAGCAATTATCTCTCTGTTGTCGGCAGCCTTCCCGGTGAGTTGGTGCGACCAGGCGCCATAAAAGAGCTTCTGCCGCAGTCACTCGAGAAAGCCCAGGAGGCCGCCCTGCGAGAGCATCCGACCCTCAAATCGGCAGGGGCCGACCTCAAGGCGAGAGAAGACCAATACGATGTGGCCAAAGCCAGCTATTTTCCGGTTGTGGATATCGAGGTAGATCAGAATTGGGTCGAGGATCTCGATACTGACGGCAGGGATGCGAGCATGCTGGCCATGGCCAGACTGCGTTACAATCTCTTCAACGGCTTTAAAGATCAGGCGAGGCGCGCCGAAACGGCGCATCTCATCAGTGAGGCCAGAGAAATCCGTAACAATACCCACAGACAGGTGGTCGAATCGATGCGTCTTTCCTGGATGGCCTACCAGGCTGCCCAGGACAGAATAAAATTCCTCGAGGAACGGGTTGCCGCAACCACCGCTACCGCCGATTCCTACAGCAAACAATTCAACCTCGGTAAACGTACCCTTCTCGATGTACTCGATACCGAGGCCGAAGTGATCGATGCCAAACAAGCGCTGGTTGAGGCAAGTTACAATGGACTCTACTCCCAATACCGTATCCTCACAGCCATGGGCAAGCTGGTGAAGTCCTTTGACCTGCAATGGCCGGAAGAAAGTCAGGTCGAAGAAGAATAAGCTTGAGGGTAAAACACTTCGCTGCAGAGAGGACTTCATGCAAGGAACAGGTCCCACTCCACGTATCGTTTTCATGTGTTTTCTGGTGCTGTGGTTCACGGCGGCGGTTGCCGGCGACATCTCCATCCAGCCAGTACAGTTCGCCAAGGGCCAATCTTCCGCAACCATCAAGGCCAAAATCAAGGGAAACCAGACCATCGACTACACCTTGCGCGCCAAGGCCGGCCAGATGATGAGCGTGCACCTGAAAACCGCGCACGGCGCAAATTACTTCAATGTCCTGCCACCCGGATCGAACGACACGGCGATCTTCATCGGATCGATGAACGGCAACGAATGGACGGGAGCTTTGCCGACCGACGGTGAATACAAGATTCGCGTCTATCTGATGCGCAGTGCGGCAAGGCGCAATGAGGTCGCCAACTATACCCTGACGGTCGGCATCACCGGCCCGCCACGGCCCTCCGACTTCGGCAAGGCGCCTGCCAGCGATGCCAAAGTTAGAGGCACGCCGTACCACGCCACAGGCCCACTGCCATGCTCCCTGGGCAATGACAAACCGATGCAGTGCGAGTTCGGCGTTATTCGCGGCAAGACCGGCAACGCCGAGGTTCATGTCACCCCACCGGGTGGTCTGAAACGCATTCTGATCTTCATGGGTGACAAGGTCAGCACGGATGCGGGGCAGAAGATCAAGGCAACGAAGCATCAGGATGCCTGGACAATCGAAGTCAATGATTACGAACACTACACCATTCCAGAGGCCGTGATCATGGGAGGTTGAGTTGGGGAAAGGTCATCCGCCATTACACGCAGAGCAAGACGATTGCCAAGTCCCGGCAAACATGGTAGTTGAGACGGATGCCCTTGACCCCGGTGGCAACCCGACGGGCGGCGACCGGAACCATCCCCCACCCCCTGATTTGCGGAGGCGCCGGTGCTCCTTCATCACACTTTTATCGACGTCGCCAAGCGATTCGGCAAGAAGCTCGCCATCCACGATTTCACCACCAACCGCGAGCTGACCTACGCCCGGGCGCTGATCGCCTGTTTCATCCTCGTCCGCTATTTCCGCAAGCTCGACCCTGGCTTCACCGGCATCATGCTGCCCACCTCGGCCGGCTGCATCCTCGCCAAGATCGCCACCCTGATGAGCGGACGCATCCCGGTGATGATCAACTACTCCACCGGCGCCGAGCATAACGCCCGCTACGCCCAGCGCAAGTGCGACTTCCGCACCATCATCACCTCCAAGGGCCTGCTGGAGAAGATCGAGTGCCCCCATGTCGACGGCATGATCTACCTTGAGGACGTCATGGCCGGGGTCACCAAGATGCAGAAGCTGGTGGCCGCCATCACCTCCCTCCTGCCGGCCGGTCTGCTCAAGAAAATCACCCACCAGGGCCAGGAGGACGATACCGCGGTCATCCTCTTTACCAGCGGCAGCGAGAAGGACCCCAAGGCGGTGCAACTCACCCACAAGAATCTTCGCGCCAACGTCGAGGCGGTCGGCCCGATTTTCAATTTCAGAAGCGAAGACATCTTCATGTGCACCCTGCCCTACTTTCATGTCTTCGGCCTGATGTCCACCTTCTGGCTGCCGATCCACCACGGCATGACCATGCTCACCTACGCCAACCCGCTGGACTTCAAGAAGGTCTGTACCATCGTCCGCGAACATAAGGCGACCTTCATCGTCGGCACCCCGGCCTTTTTCTGGGGCTACCTGCGCAAGTCCGAGGACGGCGATTTCGCCTCCCTGCGCATCGCCATGACCGGCGCCGACAAATGTCCCGACGCCCTGCGCGAAGGCTTCAAGACGAAGCACAACATCACCCTTTACGAGGGTTATGGGGCCACCGAGTGCTCGCCGGTGATCTCCGTCAACACCCCGGAGTTCAACCGTCCCGGCTCGGTGGGCAAGCCCATCCCGGGTCTTGCGGTGCGCATCGAGAACTATCAGACCGGCGCCGAGTGCGCCCTCGGCGAAGACGGCCGCATCCTCGTCAAGGGCGACAGCGTCATGAAGGGATACTTCAACGACTTCGAGCAGACCTCGCTGCACATTCGCAACGGCTGGTACGACACCGGCGACATGGGCAACCTCGACGAGGACGGCTACCTCTGGCATGTCGGCCGTCTCAAGCGCTTCGTCAAGATCGGCGGGGAGATGGTCTCGCTGGTCAAGATCGAGGACATCCTCGAAAAATACCTGCCGGAGGACAGCCACTGCTGCGTGGTGGAGATCCCCGACGCCATCAAGGGGGCGAAAATCGTGGCGGTGGTCACCACCCCCCTGGACGAAAAAGCCACCCTCAAGGAGATGGCCAAGCACCTGCCGACCATCTCCCTGCCAAAGATCTTCCTCGTCTGGGAGAACCTCCCCAAGATGGGCAGCGGCAAGATCGACTTCCGCACCATTTCGGAGATGGCCAGAGAGCAGCTGAGCCGCAAGTCCCTGTCCTGACAAGGGCCCGGGCAACACGGCGCACAGAGGCGGATGAACCTTCGACAGAGTCCCGCAGAGGGCGGCCCCCCGCGGGCGCGACGCTCGCCACTGCCGGTACTGCTGCAGTTCGTCCTGCTGCTCGGCCTGCTCGGCTGGCTCCTCGTCGAGAGCGCCGACAGCATCGGCTACCACTGGCAGTGGTACCGGGTGCCCCGCTACCTCTTCACCCGCGACGAGCACGGCCTGGTGGCCGGCCCCCTGCTGCAGGGGCTGCGCCTGACCCTGCTCATCTCATTCGTCTCCCTGCTGCTCTCCCTGGTCATCGGCCTGACCACCGCCCTGCTGCGGCTGTCATCCTCGCGGGTCGGCCGCCTGCTGGCGGTGCTCTACCTCGAGGTCAGCCGCAACACTCCCCTGCTCATCCAGATCTTCCTCATCTATTTCGTCCTCGGCCCGGCCCTCGGCCTCGAGCGGCTGCCAGCCGCCATCCTCGCCCTCAGCCTCTTCGAAGGGGCCTACGCCTCGGAGATCTTCCGCGCCGGCATCCTTGCCGTACCGAAAGGGCAGATCGAGGCGGCGCGCAGCCTCGGCCTCGCCCCGCGCCTCACCTATCGCCTCGTCATCCTCCCCCAGGCCCTGCGCACCGTGTTGCCGCCCCTCGCCGGGCAGGCCATCTCGCTGCTCAAGGACTCGGCCCTGGTGAGCACCATCGCCATCTACGACCTCACCATGCAGGCCCAGGCCATCGTCGCCGAATCCTACCTCACCTTCGAGATCTGGTTCACCGTCGCCCTGATGTACTTCACCCTGGCCCTGATTTTGTCCCTGGCGGTTGGCTTTCTCGAAAAGCGACTTAAATTGCCTTGAAAACGGCTCACATCGCCGCGAGAAGAGCAGACTCACGTTTTCCCACCAAAGGAGGTACCCCATGAGCATGCAGCGCCTGCTGGCACCGTTGATCCTCGGTTTCGTCGTTGTCCTCTTCGCCACCCCAGGGGCCAGAGCCGCCTCGCCGCAGCAGGAGCTGGTCGCCGCCAGCACCGTCGAGACGGTCAAGAAGCGCGGCGTGCTCAAGGTGGGCATGGACATCTTCCAGCCCTGGGCGATGAAGGACAAGACTGGCAAGCTCATCGGCTTCGAGATCGACGTCGCCACCCGCCTCGCCAAGGACATGGGCGTCGAGGTGGAGTTCGTGCCCACCGCCTGGTCGGGGATCATCCCGGCCCTGCTCACCGGCAAGTTCGACGTCATCATCGGCGGCATGGGCATCACCCCGCAGCGGGCCCTGCAGGTCAATTTCACGGAGCCCTACGAGTACTCGGGGATGGGCATCGTCGCCCACCGCCAGCTGGCCGCCGGCTTCAACTCGCTGGAGAGCTTCAACCGCCCTGATGTGCAGATCGCCGTCAAACTCGGCACCACCGCCGCGGCCGCCGCCAAGAAATTCTTCCCCAAGGCGCAGCTGCGCATGTTCGACGCCGAGCCCCAGGCCTACCAGGAACTGCGCAACGGCAAGGTGCACGCCGTGGTCGGCTCGGCGCCCCGCCCCACCTACGAGGCGGTAGAGTACGCCGACAGCCTGTTCCTGCCCGTCGAAGGCACCTTCACCCAGGAGCCGATCGGCTTCGCCCTGCGCAAAGGCGACCCGGACAGCCTCGCCTTCTTCAACAGCTGGATCACCGTGGTCAATCTCGAGGGCTGGCTGAAGGAACGGCACGCCTACTGGTTCGGCAGCAAGGACTGGGCGAGCCAGGTGGAGTAAGCCCCGCCCGGCCCCTGTCCCGTCCATGACCACCCCGAAAAAGCCCGCGCTCACCGCGCTCGATGTCGTCCTCCTGCTGGTGACGGCGGGCTTTCTCGCCTATGTCGGCTACCGCCTCTTCTTCGCCCTCAACTATAAGTGGAACTGGGGGGTGATCGCCACCTACCTGGTGCGCTTCGACGAGGCGACGCAACGCTACACCGCCAACGTGCTGCTGCAGGGCTTTGTCACCACCGTCAAGCTGAGCCTGTGGGGCACGGTCCTCGCCGCCCTGCTCGGCCTGCTCGTCGGCCTGATGCGGCTCTCCCCCAGCCTGCTGCTGCGCCTCCTCGGCCGCGCCTATGTCGAGGCCATCCGCAACACCCCGCCATTGGTGCTGGTGTTCATCTTCTACTATTTCGTCAGCGACCGGCTGCTCGGGGCGCTGGGCATCGAAGACCTGCTGCGCGGCAGCGGCGATGCCGTGCGAGGCCTGATGGCCCTACTCTTCACCGAGGCGCGGCTCCTTTCCCCCTTCCTCTCCGGGGTGCTCACCCTAGCCCTCTTCCAGGGCGCCTATATCGCCGAGATCGTCCGCGCCGGCATCGAGGCGGTCGACCGGGGGCAATGGGAGGCGGGGCGCGCACTGGGCCTCTCGGAGAAGCAGCTGCTGCACCGGGTGGTCATGCCCCAGGCGACGCGGATCATGCTCCCGCCGCTGGCCAACGAGTTCATCAACACCATCAAGTGGTCGTCCATCGTCTCCATCATCTCCATTCAGGAGCTGACCTTCCAGGGACTGCAGGTGATGGCCTCGACCCAGGCGGCCATCGAGGTGTGGCTGACCATCTCGCTCATGTACCTGCTGCTCTGCCTGACGCTTTCCCTGGGGGTGCGCCGGCTGGAGAGCCGCTTTGCCCGCGCCGACGGCGCCCAACCGGAATCCGTGCCCCGCTGATGCCGCCCGCGCCGCCGCCACCTTTGCCAGAGGACCACCCCATGACCACCGCCGCCTCGCCCTTTTCGATCCCCAACGTCAGGCTGTTCATCGCCTTCCGGGTGCTGTTCAACGCCCGCTTCTACTACCCGGTCTTCACCATCCTCTTCCTCGACTACGGCCTGACCCTCGAGCAGTTCGCCCTGCTCAACACCGTCTGGGCCATGGTCATTGTCCTCGCCGAGGTGCCTTCCGGGGCCCTGGCCGACATCCTCGGCCGCAAGTACCTCCTCGTCGGCACGGCGATGATCATGACCGCCGAGATGTGCCTGCTGGCCTTCGTCCCCTTGGGCAACCCCACCCTGATCTTCGCCGTCTTTCTCGTCAACCGCGTCCTCTCCGGCCTGGCCGAGGCCATGGCCAGCGGCGCCGACGAGGCCATCGCCTACGACTCCCTGCTTGCCGAGGGCCGCGCCGAAGACTGGCCGCGGGTGCTCAGCCTGCAGATGCTGCTGCGCTCCATCGCCAGCGTGGTCACCATGACCGCCGGCGCCTTGATCTACGACCCGAATATCGTCAACCGCCTGCTGCACCTGCTGGGCAGCGCAACCGTGGTCGACCAGCAGGTGACCATGCGCTTCCCCATCTACCTCACCCTGGTGCTGGCCGTTCTCGCCACCGCCTGCGCCCTGGCGATGCGCGAGAAGCATACCGCCTCCCACGGCAATCACCTCGCCACCGCCCGCGCCGCCCTCGGCAAGATCCTCCAGGCCGGCAAGTGGCTGGCCAGATCGCCCTTTGCCCTGGCGATCATCCTCTTCGGCACCCTCTACGACCATGTACTGCGCATGATCGTCACCCTCACCAGCCAGTATTTCCGGGCCATCGAGCTGCCCGAAGCGAGCTTCGGGCTGATCGGCTCGGCCATCTCCCTGGTCGGCCTGGCGGCTCCGAAAGTCGCCGAATGGATGGTGGCGAAAAACACCCCCCTGGCCAATATGTGGTGGGTCTCCGGGCTGTCGCTGCTCGCCCTCGCCGGGCTCAGCCCCTTCTTCCCCTATTATGGACTGCTGCCCATGGGCCTGGTCTTTATGGTGATGATGCTCGTTTCCTTTTTCACCAGCCATTATCTCAACATGGTCACCGAGTCGCACCAGCGCGCCACGGTGCTCAGCTTCAAGGGCCTGGCCTTCAACCTCGCCTATGGCCTCATCGGCGTCTTCTTCGCCACAGCCATCGCCGAGCTGCGCCACGGCGGCCTCGCCGAAGACCTCGCCTTCCGCGAGGTTATCGGCTATTTCCCCTGGTACGCCCTGGCGGGGATTTTCCTCACCCTCCTCTTCTGCTGGTACCGGCTGCGCGAGAGCGGCGACCGCAAGCGGGTATGGCAACGGGGCTGAGGCGGGCCGGGCGGGGCCGGAGTTCCTTGTGCCCCGCCCCGCATCGCGGCATTTTTCTTAGAATATTTGCCGCTTGCAGTTCAGGAAACGACCTTTTATAGTGGGTTGCGGGCGGCGGCTGGTGCTACTCGCAGAGAAGACGCCTCGCTGCCCATCCCCGTGCCACAGCTGCTTGTTCATCACCATGAGGAGGTGCCCACATGCTGAAACGATTCTCCATCTCGCTTGAAGAGGAACTGCTGACGATTTTCGACGAGCATATCATGGCGCGCAGCTACACCAACCGCTCCGAGGCGATCCGCGACCTCATCCGCAAGGCCTTCATCAAGAGCGAGTGGCAGGAAGACAAATTGGTCATGGGGGTCATCAGCCTGGTTTACGATCATCACCAGCACAAGCTGCAGGAGAAGGTCACCCTGGTACAGCACGACTTTCACCATCAGATCGTCTCCACCACCCACGTGCACATGGACCATGACAACTGCCTCGAGGTGATCGTCGTGCGCGGCAAGGCCAAGGAGGTCCAGGACCTGGCCAACCGCCTCAGCGCCCTGCGCGGCGTCCGCGACGCCAACCTGGCCATGTCGACCACCGGGGAACACCTCCACTGAAACGAGGGCGGCCGCAACCCACCGCGACCGCCGCCCCAGCCACGCCAACCTAGGGATCGGCACCCATGCAAGCTCCAGTCCCCGTCTCCGTCCACGGCGGCCACAGCGGCCAGTTCTGCCACCATGCCAAAGACACCCTGGAGGATATCATCCTCCGCTATATCGAACTGGGCTTTCCCTGGGTGGGCATCACCGAGCATGCCCCGGGCATCAGCGACGACCTGCTCTACCCCGATCAGAAAGCGGCCGGCCTGACGCCGGAGTTCCTGCTGCGCCGCTTTGGCCTCTATATGACCGAATGCCGCCGCCTCCAGGAGAAATACCGCTCGCAGATCAGGATCTTCGCCGCCATCGAGAGCGAGACCTACAGCGGCTACCGCGAGTTCATGCCCTACCTGCTCGACACCTTCACCCCCGATTACGTGGTCGGCTCGGTGCACTTCGTCGACGACATGGGCTTCGACTACTCGCGCGAGCAGTACGAGCAGACGGCGGCGGCGGTGGGCGGCACCGACGCCCTCTACCTGCGCTACTTCGACCTGCAGTACGAGATGATCGCCTTCCTCAAGCCGGCGGTGGTCGGCCACTTCGACCTCATCCGCATCTTCGACCCCGACTACAAGAGGCGCCTCGCCAAACCGGAGATCATCGCCAGGATGAGACGCAATCTCGAGCTCATCAAGGAGCTGGGGCTGGTCATGGATTTCAACCTGCGCGCCCTCCTCAAGGGGGCCGACGAGCCCTACATCAGCCGCCCCATCCTGCTCATGGCAAGAGAACTCGGTATCCGCATCATGCCCGGCGACGACTCCCATGGCGTCGCCAATGTCGGCGCCAACATGGACAGGGCCCTGGCCATCCTTACCGAGCTGGGCTTCGACACCCAGTGGGGCCAGTGGCAGCCGGGGCAGAGGGCGTAACCGGCCGCCCCGCCTCGGCCACCTCTCCGCCCTCGCCCCTCCCGCCAACACACTCATTTGTCCCTTCCTGCCGCCTCATGTGTCGTTTTCCTACCTTTTTGGCGCCCGCCAAGGGGTATGACGGCGACGACGAGATTATTTTTCTGCATTTTCAAAATGTTGAACCAGACGCAGTGAGCGCCGAAGCTGGCACCCCGCTTGCACTTCCTCATGCAACAAGGAGGAGATATGGCAAAGCGCTGGCAGCTTATCGATACCACCCTGCGTGAGGGGGAACAGACCCCGGGGGTCGTTTTTACCCCTGCCGACAGGGAACGCATCCTCGACGGCCTGGCGGCGGTGGGCGTGGACGAGGCCGAGGTGGGCATCGCCGCGCCTCGGGCCCCCTGCCCGGCCAGGCTGCTCGACTATGCCCGCGGACGCCACCGGCAGCTGCGGCTGTCCTTGTGGGCGCGCTGCCGCGAGGAGGATATCGACGCGGCTGTCCGCCTCGCCCCCGACATCCTCTCCCTGTCGATCCCCGTCTCCGACATCCACCTGCAGCGGCGGCTCGGCGTCGACCGCAGCTGGGCCCTGCAGACCATGGAAAAATCCATCGACCTCGCCCGGGAGCGCGGCCTGCACGCCGCCATTGGCTTCGAGGATGCCGGCCGCGCCGACCGCGACTTCCTCCTCGCCATGGCGCGCGCCGCGGCGGCACGCGGCGTGGTGCGCATCCGCCTCGCCGACACCCTCGGCACCAGCTCGCCCGGGGAATTCGCCGCCCTGGTCACCGCCATCGCCGAGGCGGTCACCTGCCCCCTGGCGGTGCATACCCACAACGACTTCGGCATG
>JANJUM010000237.1 GCA_024710585.1 Desulforhopalus sp. | reverse complement strand
GAACTGGCCGCGGATCTCCTCGAGGCGGGAGCGGTTTTTGCCGAGATCGGAATAGCCGAGGCGCGAGGCGGAACGCACCTCGATGCGCCCCCCGACCCGGTCAAGGAGGAACTCGCCGTCATCGACGAAGAGGGTGGTATGGAACTCGACCCGCAGGTAGTCGTCAGCGAAGCTGAGAATCTTTGTATCCGGCCGGGCGGCAAGCACCGCGTGAAGCCGCGCCAAGGCCGCGGCGCCATCGCCGGTAAAGGTCAACGGGGCGATCTGGTGGCGGTCGTCGGCGCCCATACTGGTGACGCAATTGGGGCTCGCCGGGCAGGGGGCGAGACGTCCGTCGCGGACGCCGAGGTTTTCGGGCCGCTCGCCGGCGCAGGCGCCAAGCAGGAAGGCCAGGACGGCCGTGGAAAGGGTTCGCAGCAAACGCCGCAGCGCGTCGCAGTTCATGGTCATTCTCCTCGCAGGTCTTTCATCAATTGACATACCGCCAGTTCCTTGGCCTTGGCCTCGATATCGACGGTCATCTCCCGGCCCCGCCAGCAGGCCGGAAAGTCAGCCGGGTCGATGAAGTCGGCATGGGGTTTGGCGTCCCCGCCATGCCAGCCGGCGCGAGGCGACGAGAGGTGGCAGTACTGCTCCTGGCCGCGCCCCTGCCAGGTGAGGGCGGCCAATGTGGTGGCCTCCTCCTCGCCCAGCCCGTCGCGGTTGCAGCGGTGGTGGTGGACATCGTAAACGAGGGGCATGCCGAGCCGCCGGCACAAGGGCAGGAGGTCGGCCACCGTATAGCTGACGTCGTCGTTCTCGACGGTCAGCCGTGTCGCCACCCTCTCCGAGAGCCCGGCAAAGGCCCGGGCGAAGTTGTCCAGGGCGAAGTCCTTGTCACCGTAGACGCCGCCGCCATGGAGGTTGATGACCTCCGCCCCGACCAGCTCGGCCAGGAGGCCATGGTACTCCAGCTCGCGGATGGAGTTGGCCACCACCTCGGGACGGGGAGAGGACAGCACCACGAACTGATCGGGGTGGAAGCTGAGGCGGATCCCGCGACCGGCGGCAAAGGCCTTCGTCTCCGCGAACAGCCGTGAAATGTCACCTGCCATGGCGAGGTCGTCGAGGGTGTAGCCGACCTCGGGGTGGGTCATGCGCGGCAGCAGCGGCGAGGTGATGCGGTAAGCGCCGATGCCGAGGCGGTCAACCGCGCGTACCGCGGCGAGGAGGTTTTCGGCGTTGGCGAGACAGATGGCCGAGAGCTTGTCCAGCTGCTGCCGGCGGGAGAGCGTCGCCAGGACCTTGACGGTTGTGGTGCGGAAGGCGATCTTTTCCGCCTTGAAGAGACAGCAGAGTCCGAAGCGCATAGGCCCTCGCGTTTTGACGACATGAATCGTTGCCGGCCAGCCGTGGCAACCTTTGCCTGATGAGCCCGGCCTGACAGAGGTTCAGCGGCACGGGCCCCGCGTCGCCCCGGCGTCTCGACACAAGGCAAAGCGGCAATGGTTTGGCGCTGGCTGGACCTTCTCCGCTGACAGTAGGACAGAAGTCGGGTCGCGGCAATGTCCGGGCGCATTCCGCCGGCCTTTTTACCGGCACCCAAACGATCAGGGGGACTCATTCGCGGCCACACGAACTCCCCTTGACAGCACGTTGACGCCACTGCGATAATGGTTATCACAACCGAACAAGGTGTCGACACATCCGCCATCACCCTTCATCAACCCTGCGGAGGTCTTATGCAGACGATATTCTGGCTGAAGCTCTACCTCCTCACCGTGCCGGTGTTTTTCGCCATCGACATGCTCTGGCTGGGCTATGTCGCCCGCAGCTTCTACAAGAGCCGGCTTGATCACCTGCTCAGCCCCGAGGTCAACTGGCCGGCGGCCTTGGTCTTCTATTTCGTCTATATCGCCGGCATCCTCTTCTTTGCCGTGCGCCCCGGCCTGGCCGCCCAGTCGCTCCTCGTCGCCTGCCTCTACGGGGCCCTGTTCGGCTTCTTCACCTACGCCACCTACGACCTCACCAACCTCGCCACACTGCGCCAGTGGCCGATGGCGGTGGTGGTCGTCGACATCCTCTGGGGAACCGTGCTCTGCACCCTGGTGGGCGGCGCGGCTTATCTCATCGGCACACGCCTGCAATAAGGCAAGGGAGGCCCGCCATGGTCAGTGACGTCTATTCCGCCGCCGCCCTCACCCTGCTCCTCTTCATGCTGCTGCTCTTTGCCATCGGCCAGGCGGCCAGGGACAACAGCATCGCCGACATCGCCTACGGGCCGGCCTTCGTCGTCGCCTGCTGGGGCGGCCTGACCCTCGGCGGCCCCGGCGAGCTGCACCCGCGGGCGCTGCTGCTTTTCGCACTCGTCGCCCTGTGGGCGGCGCGCCTCGCCGTGCACCTCGCCATCCGCCACCACGGCCGCGGCGAAGACTTCCGCTACCGCGAGTTCCGCCGCCAGTGGGGCCGCACGGTGGTGTGGCGCGGCCTGCTTCAGGTCTACCTCCTGCAGGGGGCCATCGTCGTGGTCATCGCCACCCCGGTGCTGGTGACGATCGCCGCCCCCGGCCCGCCCCTCGGCTACGCCGACCTTCTCGCGGTGCTGCTCTTTGCCGTCGGCCTGCTCTTCGAGGCGATCAGCGACCGGCAGCTGCTGATTTTCAAGAAGAACCCGGCCAACCGGGGCAGGATCATCACCCACGGCCTGTGGCGCTACAGCCGGCACCCCAACTACTTCGGCGAGGCATTGCTGTGGTGGGGCGTCTTCCTCCTCGCCCTGCCCGGGCCGCACGGGCTGTATGCGCTCATCGCGCCGCTGACCATCCTCTTTCTGCTGCTCAAGGTCTCGGGTATCCCCATGCTCGAGAAAAAATACCAGGACGACCCGGAATTCCAGGCCTACCGGGCCAAGACCAACGCCTTCTTCCCCGGCCTGCCCCGGGATGGCGCAACCAGGTGACCCACGGGAGCACACCATGACCGAAACCCTATCGTCCCGGCGGCCGCTCGCCGTCATCGGCGGCGGCGTCGCCGGAATCGTCGCCGCCCATCTGCTGCAGAACGACTACGAGGTGACTCTCTTCGAGCAGGGCGACTACCTCGGCGGCCACACCCACACCGTGGTCATCCCCTCCGGGCCCGACGCGGGGACCCCGGTGGACACCGGCTTCATCGTCTTCAACAGCGCCGCCTACCCCCACTTCGTCTCCTTCCTCGACGGTCTGGGCGTGGCCAGCCGGCCGACGGAGATGAGCTTCAGCTTTTTCTGCCAGCCCAGCAACTTCCTCTACGCCGGCAACACCCTGAGCGGCGTCTTCGCCCAGCGCGGCAACCTGCTGCGCCCGGGCTTCTACCGCTTTCTCTTCGAGATCGCCCGCTTCTGCCGGCGCGGCCGCGCCGACGTCGACAGCAGCGAGGAACTTGGCAGCCTCGACGACTATATCCGCCGCCACAGCTTCCACCCCTTCATGGTCGACAACTACCTGCGCCCCATGGCGGCGGCCATCTGGTCGACGCCGACCGCCGAAGTCACCGCCTTCCCGGCCCGTGCCTTCCTGCGTTTTTTCAAGAACCACGGCCTGTTCGACCTCATAGACCGACCGCAGTGGCGCACCGTGGCCGGCGGCAGCCACAGCTACGTCAAGGCCTTCGCCGCCTCCTTCACCGGCACCATCCGCCTCGGCGCCACCGTGCGGCGGCTGCGCCGCAGCGCGGACGAGGTGACGGTGGAACTCGCCGACGGCAGCGCCGCACCTTTCGACCAGGCGGTGGTCGCCTGCCATGCCGACCAGGCCCTGGGCCTCCTCGACGAGCCCAGCGCCGAAGAACGGCGGTTGCTCGGCCCGTGGCGCTACGAGGAAAACCATACCGTGCTGCACCGTGACACCCGGGTCATGCCCCCCGCCCGCAGGGCCTGGGCTTCGTGGAACTTCCGCCGCCAGGGTCCCAGGGATGGCACGCAGCCGGCCTATGTCAGCTACTGGATGAACCTCCTCCAGGGGCTGGACTGCAAGGACGACTACCTGGTCACCCTCAACCGCCCGGAAGATTACGACGAAGGTCAGGTGGTGGCGCGCATGGTCTACCATCACCCCTCCTACAGCGAGCGCAGCATGGCCACCCAGGGCGAGCTGGAGTCGCTCAACGGCGTCCTGCGCACCTGGTTCTGCGGCAGCTACTTCGGCTACGGCTTCCACGAGGACGCAGTGCGTTCGAGCTATCGCCTGGTCAACGCCCTGAAAGCGCGGCGGTCTTGAGGAAAAGAGAGGCCGGTCAGCCCTGGTAGCGCCACACCCGGGCGAGACCGCCGGCCTCGATATGCTCGCAACCCTCGGGGATCTCGATCAGGGCGCGCGCCTCGGCCATGGCGAAGAGCCGTCCGCTGTCGCGCAGGGGGCGCGCCACCAGGCAGCCTTCGCCGGTGTCGATGGCGGCGTAGACGAGTTGCGTCCAGTCGCGCTGGCCACGCAGGGCGGCGCTGACCCGCACCGTCTCGCGCGGGGGGAGGATGTCGGCGTAGCCCATGAGGCGCCGCACCCCCGGCATGGCGAGGAGCAGCAGGGCGACATGGTGCGAAGGCGGCCCGCCGGGAAGGTTGAAGACCACGGTGCGGCCGATGCGCCCGCAGCAGGCGCCCTTGCCCGGGCCGATGCGCACGCGGTGGAAGAACTTCTCCATGCCGAGGGCCTCCATGGCGCGCATGGTGAGGTCCTTGTCGCCGTCGAGGATGCCGCCGCAGGTGATGAGCAGGTCGATGTCGGGGAGGATCTCCGCCAGGCGCCGTTCGAGGGCGCCGAGGTGGTCGCGCTCGAGGTGGAGGCTGGGGTCGATGCCAAGCTGGCGCAGCTCGGCGGCGGCGATGACCATGTTGCTGGCGGCGATCCTTCCCGGCCCGAGCCCCTCCCCCGGCCAGACCAGCTCGCTGCCGGTAGCCACCACCGCCACCCGCGGCCGCGGCCGCACCGGGACGAGACCCAGCCCGGCCGCCGCCGCCAGGCCGAGGGCCGCCGGCTGCAGGATCTGCCCGGCATGGAGCACGCACTGGCCGGTGGCGATGTCGCTGCCGCGCTGCAGCACATTCTTGCCGGGCGGGGCGTCGGCCAGGGCGGCGAGAGTGGCGCCGTCGACACGGGCGAACTCCTGGGCGAGCACCGCCGTCGCCCCCGCCGGCAGGGGCGCGCCGGTCAGCACGCGCAGACAGCTGCCGCCCTGCACCTCGTGGCCGGCGGCGGTATCGCCGGCGGCAAGCAGGCCGCCCAGGCGAAGGGAAACCGGGCGCTGCGGCGAGGCGGCGGCGATATCGGCCGAGCGCACCGCGTAGCCGTCCTTGAGGGAGGAGGCGATGGTCGGGCAGTCGCCCTGGGCGTGGACATCTTCGGCCAGGGCCAGGCCGAGGGCCTCGCCGAGGGACATGGGGCACGGCTCGAGGGTGGGCAGCCGGGCGATGATACGGTGGGCGTCGTCAAGAGCGATCATGGCAGTCAGCGGAGGGTGGAGAAGAGCTGTTGCAGGCGCCGGCGGCTTGCGGCCAGCGCCTGGCGGTCGGGGTCGAAGACCTCGAGGGTGATGGTGTCGTCATAGCCGATGGCCTTGAGCTGCCGGGCCATGGCGGGGAGGTCGATATCGCCTTTGCCGAGTTCGAGATGGTCGTCGCGCCGGCCGAAATTGTCGCTGACATGGATGTGGGCGATTCGGCCGGAAAGGGCGCGGAGGAGTTCGCGCAGCCGCCGGTCACGGCCTCCGTCGATATGGGCGTGGGCGACATCGAGGGTCATGCGCAGGGTCGGAAAGAGCGTGAAGAACTCGACGAACTCCGCCGCCTCGACCCCGAAACCGTAGCGCGGGAACATGTTCTCCAGGCACAGGGTCACCCCCAGCGTGCCCGCCTGCTCCACCATGATGGCGAAAAAGTCGAGGGCGTGGCCGCGGACCACATCGGGCACCATGAGGCCCATGCCGCTGCGCGGGCAGGGGTGGAGCACCGCCTTGCCCGCCCCGAGCTCGGCGGCGACCTCGAGGGAGTGGCGCATCTCCTCGATGGAAGCGGCCCGCAGGCTGTCGGTGAGATCGGCGGGGAGCACGAAGGTCGGCAGGTGGCAGACCACGCCAAGGCCGCACTGCCGCAGGGCGGCGGCGATCTCCGCCCGCTGGCGGCGCAGGATGCTGTAGTGGGCCTGCGGCGGGTCCATGGACAGTTCGACATAGTCGAAGCCCATGGCGGCGAAGCTGCGAATCTCCTCCAGCACCGGCTTGACCGGGAAATTCATCGCCCCATAGCGCATGGTCGTCCCCCCTCTTCTGCCGCGACCTCCTGCCAGCCACCTCTTGACCGGCATATCCCGTCGCGTGGTGCATGTTGGGTGCAGCCTTTGCCGTTCGCCGCGATGTGCGCGCCTCACAGAGCAGGCTACCCCCTCGCCGGCAATTTTGCAACGCGCGAATCGGCGCCTGCCACGGGACGACGGAGGCCGACTCAGCCTTTCGCCGGGCCGTTGTCCTCCCCTGCCCGCCACAGGGCGTAACAGATCTCGTCGCCGCGCTTCATCGCCCCGGCGAGCTTGATATGCCGGAGGACGGTGAAGTTGCTGCGCACCTCCTCCTCATCAAGGCCCAGGGCGGCGACCAGCTCACCCAGCGTGGCCGGGCCGTGGCGGCGCAGGAAGTCGATCATGCCTCGCTGCGCCTCGGTGAGGCCCGGGTCCTTGGTGGCGGTGCGCGAGGCAGTGTACACCGCCCAGGGGTCGCAGGTCTTGAGGACCGTCACCTTGTCGATAAAGCAGTCTTCGCAGAGCAGCGCGTCCCCCTGACGATGGCCCGCCTCGCCCGCCAGCTCTTGCTTGCAGCCGTCACAGTGCATCTCGTTCTCCTTGTCGCCTGTCATTCTGCACCCCCCCGTCCCCAGGCCGGGACGGCGGCGCCGGCGCCGGACGGTCTTGGCCTCCCCGGTTAGCGGCTGCTTCCCCCTGCCGCCCGCGTCTGACGTCGAACATACCCGACCATCGCCAGCGACGCCACGGCACAGAAGAAAAACCCCGCCACCAGGGGCCGCACGCTGCCATCATAGGCCCAGCCGATGATTCCGCCGACCACTGCCGAGAGCAGGGTCTGCAGCGAGCTGATCACCGACGTCGCCACCCCGGCGATATGCCCCATGGGCTGCACCGCCAGGGTGCTGAAGCCGCCGAAGAGAATCCCGAAGCAGAAGAAGACCAGGGTGAGAAAGGCCATGAACGGCCACAGGGAAGGCCCACCGGGCACCGCCCCGGCAAAGAGAAAGAAGGCCAGCGAGGACGCCGCCAGCACGAGCAGGGCGACGATGCTCGGTCCCTCCACCCCGTAGCGCATGACCAGCTTGGCGTTGACGAAGGAGGAGAGGCCGATGGCCACCGCGAGGACGCCGAAATAGAGGGCGAAAAGGTCGCCGAGACCGTAGTGGACCTGCAGGATCTGCTGCGCCGAGTTGAGGTAGCCGACAAAGCCGCCGAAGATGATCCCCGAGGCCAGGGTATAGGAGCGCGACACCGGGTGGCGCAGGGTCTCGGCGATGCCGGCGCCGATGACCGCCGCGGAAAAGGGGCGGCGCTTTGCCACGGCGAGGGTCTCCGGCTGGCGCCGCCAGGCCCAGACAAGGCTGGCCGCGGCGGCGAGAAAGAGCAGCAGGAAGATGCCGCGCCAGTCGCCGCAGAAGAGGATGAGCTGGCCGATGGACGGGGCGACTGCCGGGACGACGATGAACAGCACCATGATCAGCGACATGACTCGCGCCATTTCCCGGCCTTCCAGGGTATCGCGGATCATCGCCATGGACACCACCCGGCAGCAGCAGATGCCAAAGCCCTGCAGCACCCTGCCGACGAGCATGGCGGTGAAGGTGGTGGCGAGCAGCGAAACCAGGCTGCCGCCGAGAAAGACAAAAATTCCCAGGTAGAGCGCCGGCTTGCGCCCGAAGGCGTCGGAGACCGGGCCATAGAGCATCTGCCCGCAGGCCATGCCAACAAAAAAGAGCGAGATGACCAGCTGGCTGTCGTTGCCGTCGGCGACGCCGAGGCTTCCGCCGATCATCTCCAGGGCCGGCAGCACCGCGTCGATGGCCAGGGCGGCCAGCGACATGAGCACCGCCATGCGGCAGATGAACTCGCCCTTGCCGTGTTGTTGAGGTTGTTTCATATCCCCTTCTTGTCGATAATCGGGTCGCTCTTGCCCCGGCCGGCGCCAAGCCCGCACCGCTGCCCAGGAATCCCCGAAAAAGCTTGACTAATGATGGTTGCCCAGTAACTATTCATGCAAGATGTCATGCAAACCGATCCTGGCGGTTCGGCCAGCCCCTCAGGGGATAGCCGCCGCCGCATCCGCCCCGCAGTGGTCCGCCACAGGAGCAGCCACACCTCTCCGGCAAGAGAGCCCCACCCCTTCACGTTCCATGTACCCCGTTCATGCTCGGTATCGGGAAGCACACTTCCCTCAACCTGTAACCATCACCACGGGAGGACACAATGAAACGAAGCATCGCAGTCTCCATCATCGGCCTGGCGATGAGCACCGTCTTCGCCGGCCAAAGCCTGGCCGAAGACACCATCACCCTGCGCTTTTCCCACCAGAACCCGGACAGCGCCATCAGCTCCACCGAGGCGGTGGTGCCCTGGTTCCAGCAAATCGAAAAGGCCACCAACGGCAAGGTGAAGACGCAGATCTTCTGGAGCCAGACCCTCTCCAAGGGCAAGGACAACTGGGAGGCGACCAAGAACGGCATCACCGATATCGCCTGGTGCTTCCATGGCTACTGGCCCAATATGACCCCGCTCGCCGACGTCATCAGCCTCCCCGCCATGCCCTTCACCACCGCCGAACAGGGCAGCGAGGCCTTGTGGAAGCTCTATGAGAAGCATCCGGAGATCCAGAAGGAGTTCGCCGACAACAAGGTCCTCCTCCTCTACACCAGTCCGCCCTACACCCTCATCACCCGTGACAAGCCGGTCAAGACCATGGAGGACATCAAGGGCCTCAAGATCCGCATGACCGGTGGACCGCCCACCGACATGATGAACGCCCTCGGCGCCATCCCCTTGCTGCAGCCGATGCCGGAGATGTTCCTCAACCTGCAGAAAGGCGTCGTCGACGGCATGGGCGCCCCCTGGGAGGCGATCCACGGCTTCAGGTTCTATGAGGTGGTCAAGCATTATACCGAGGTGCCCTTCCCGGCGGTCTATTTCTCCATCTCCATGAACAAGGCCAAGTGGGCCAGCCTGCCCAAGGACGTGCAGGACGGCATCATGAGCGTCAGCGGGCTGCAGGGCTCGAAGTTCTGGGGCAAGTACTTCTTCGACTCCGCCAAGAAGGCGGCCATCGACAAGGCCAAGGAAAGCAATATCACCATCGTGCCCACCGAACTCACTGCCGAGGAGCGCCAGCGCTGGCTCGAGGTCGGCGGCAAGCCGATCTGGGAGCAGTGGGTGAAGAAGATGGAAAAAGAAGGCCGTCCCGAGGCGCAGAAGATTCTCGATTCGGCCCTCGAAATCCTCGGCGCGAAGAAATAACCGTCGCCGATTGGTGCCGCGGCGCGGATTCGTGCCGCCGCGGCACCACTGCCGCCACCCCCGAGACGCCCCACGAGACCCCCATGGACAAGAGCAGCCTGTCGCCCCGGAAAGACGAGCACCGCGAGGTGCCGGTCACCATCATCGCCGAGGGGGACCAACCCCAGCCACGGTTGAGCCGCTGGCTGAGCAACCTCGTCGCGATCGTCGCCGGCCTCGGCCTGCTCGCCCTGATGGCGGTCATGGCCGGCGACGTCATCGGCCGCTATTTCTTCAAGCACCCGCTGCCCGGCGCCTACGAGCTGGTGGAGTATCTCATGGCGGTTTTTGTGCCCTGCTGCGTCGCCTAC
>JANJUM010000157.1 GCA_024710585.1 Desulforhopalus sp. | reverse complement strand
GTGGTGCGGCGTCTCCAGGCCGACTGGCCGGGGCTGCGCCTCTTTAACGTCGCCACCCTGCCCGAAGGCTGGCTTGGCAAGAGCCACGCCCTGCAGACCGGCGCCGACCTCGCCGACGGCGACTATCTGCTCTTCACCGATGCCGACGTGGTCATGGCGCCCTCCACCTTGCGGCGGGCCATCGCCCACATGCAAGGGGCCGACCTCGACCACCTGCCGCTGATTTTCTCCACCAAGGGTGGCACGCCGCTGTTCGACTGCCTCGTTCTCGAACACGGCCTTGGCCTGCTGTTCGCGTTTCGCCCCTGGCGGGTGAAGGAGAGAGGCAGCCCTTTCTTCATGGGGGTCGGGGCTTTCAATCTGCTGCGCCGCACGGCCTATGAGCGTATCGGCGGCCACCGCCGCTTCGCCATGCACCCCATCGACGACGTCATGCTCGGCAAACTCGTCAAGGAAAACGGTTTGCGCCAGGATTGCCTGCTGGCCCAGCAGCATGTCGTCGTTCCCTGGTACGCCACCGTCGGCGAAATGGTCAGGGGCCTGGAAAAGAACGGCTTCGCCTTTCTCCATTACCGGCTCTGGCTGGTGCCGCCGCTGGTGGCGGTCCTGCTGGCGGGCAATGTCCTGCCCTTGTGGGGGGCGCTGTTTGCCGAAGGCCTGGCGCGGCTTGCCTGGGTGGCGGCGCTGGCGGCCAAGCTGGCCCTCTACGCCTTCGGCCTGCCTCGTCTGGGGCGCTCGATGCGATATGTGCCCGGGGCGTTGCTCACCCCGTATCTGACCATCTATATCCTCGTCCGTTCCGCCCTGGTGGTTGCGAAATGTGGGGGCATCCGCTGGCGTGGCCGCTTTTACCCGCTGGTGGAACTGAAAAAGAGCCGGCCGCTTTTTTGGTAAATGCAAGAGTGGAAATATTCCTTTTCCATCTTAGGGGCTTGCATGTACAATGGGAAGGCGCCGGAGGAGCCATCCCTCTCGGCCAGGGATCACGGGGAGGAACTGTCCACGGTGGCCGAGCGGAGGGGGGAGATGAATACGCTGCAACGACTCATGGCCGAAAATGCCGCCCTGCGCGAGCGGCTGCAACATCTGGAGGCTTCGGCCCACGCCTACCAGGGCAGTGTGGACGAGGAGCGGAAAAGGGAAAGTGGCGCGGCGCGCTACCGCAACCTCTACATGATGATGCAGCTGATGGCCAACACCGTCCCCGACATGCTCTGGGCCAAGGACCTCGAGGATCGCTACCTCTTCGCCAACAGAGCCATCCGCGAGCGGCTGCTCATGTGCCGGCCGGGGGAGAGCCCCATCGGCAAGACAGACCTTTTCTTTGCCGAGCGCGAGCGGTGCGAAGGGCATGAGCATTCCTTTGGCGAGATCTGCGTCAACTCAGACCAGGTGGTGAAGAGGAACCGTCGTGCCGGCCGCTTTCTCGAGGACGGCCTGGTGCGTGGCGTCTATCTCGCCCTCGAGGTACACAAGGCGCCACTCTTCGACGACGACGGCAACCTCATAGGCACCGTCGGCGCCGGCCGCGACGTCACCGCCGAGATGGCCACCACCAGAGCCCTGCAGGAGAGCGAGGCGCGTTACCGCCTGCTTGCCGAGAATGTCGGCGATGTCATCTGGATGGCCGACCGAGATTTCACCCCCCTCTATGTCACCCCCTCGGTACTGACGATGTCCGGCTACAGTCCGGAGGAGTTCCTCGCCATGCCGCTCGACAGGCATATCGCTCCGGAATCGCTGAGAAGGTATTGGCGCATGCGCCACCGGGTCGAACGCTCGCTGCTTTCCGGAGAACCGGTTACGGTTGGGTTTTTCACCTGTCGCTGTCTGCGCAAGGATGGCTCTCCCTATTGGGTGGAATTGGTCACCACGCCGTTTTTCTCCGCCGAGGGTGAGGTGCAGGGCTTCACCGGGGTGATCCGCGACATCAGTAAACGGGTTGAGGAACAGCGGGAGCTCAAGGAGGCGAAGCGGGCGGCGCTCGAGGCGAGCCGGAGCAAGTCGGAGTTTCTGGCCAACATGAGCCACGAGATCCGCACCCCGATGAACGGCGTTCTCGGGGTGCTGCAGCTGCTCCGCGATACCGGACTCGACGAGGCGCAGCGCCACTATGTCGACATCGCCCTGGCCTCGGGCAATACCCTCCTGCGCATCATCAGCGACATCCTCGACTTCTCCAGGATCGAGGCAGGCAAGGTGCTGCTCGCTCCGGAAGCCGTGGCGGTGGGGCCGCTGCTCCGCTCGACGGTGGAATCCTTCGCCACCATGATCGATGCCGACAAGGTGGAAATATCGGTGACCATTGACCAGGATGTCCCGGAGATCGTCATCACCGATGGCTGGCGCCTCAAGCAGATCCTCTATAACCTGATCGGCAACGCCGCCAAGTTCACCGTGCAGGGCTCCATCGCCGTCTTCCTGCGTCTCGTCGCGCCGGTCGCGGATGGGCGGGCCACTCTCGAGTTCTCCGTCGCCGACAGTGGCATCGGCGTCGACGAGGGCCTGGTGGAGCGCCTCTTCGAGCCCTTCGTCCAGGCGGACGGCAGTTACCGACGCCGCTTCGGCGGCGCCGGCCTGGGCTTGAGCATCGTCCGCAACCTGGTGCGGTTGATGGGCGGCGAGGTGCGCCTGGCCAGCGCCCCCGGGCGGGGCACCACCGTCACCTTCACCGTCTCCGTCGATGTCGGTACCGGGCAGAAGCAACCGTTGCCCTGTGAGCCACCTTCGCGGCGTGAAGGGCTCAGGGTGCTGGTGGTCGAGGACGAAGGCATCAACGCCATGGTCATCACCGCCATGCTCGACAAGCTCGGCCACCAGGTCGAGGTGGTCGACAACGGGAGGATGGCGTTGCGTAAACTGGCGGAGTCGGTTTATGACTGCGTCTTCATGGATATCCAGATGCCCGAGATGGACGGGGTGGAGACCACCGAGGCGATTCGCTCCGGACGTGGTGGTGTCAATCCCGGGGTGGTCATCGTCGCCCTCACCGCCCATTCGATGAAGGGCGACCGGGAAAAGTTTCTCGCTGCCGGCATGGACGACTATCTCGCCAAACCCATCGAGATGGAGCGCCTGCAGGCGGTGCTCGATCGCTGCTTCACTGTCGCCCGGCACCGCTGAGACGGCGCCATCCTTCGTTTTCCCTTGCCCCGGGGGCGAGGCCGCGGTAAGAATCCACTTCCCGCTTGACGCCCCTCGCGAGGGACACGGGCGCAATCCCTTTTTTCTCTTTCCATAGGACTCAGCAGGCGAAGGCAAGGATACGCTCATGAACATATTGGTCATCAACTCCGGCAGTTCCTCGATCAAATTCCAGCTTCTCGACATGGTTGCCGAGAGGGTGCTCGCCTCCGGTCTGGTAGAGCGCATCGGCGAGGCCCTCGGGCGCATCAAATGCACCCTGCGGCCGGGCACCGGGAGTGAGCGGGTGGTGGTTCGCGAGAACCGCATCGCCGACCACACCAGCGGCATGCGCCTGGCGGTGGAGATCCTCACCGACCCCGCCGACGGGGTCATCGCCCAGCCTTCGGAGGTGACCGCCATCGGCCACCGCGTCGTCCACGGCGGGGAAGATTTCCACCAGCCGACGGTTATCGACGACCGGGTCCTGGCGGCCATCGCCAACAACGTGCCGCTGGCGCCCCTGCACAACCCGGCCAACCTCGCCGGCATCAGGGTGGCTCAGGAGCTCTTTCCCCAGGCGGCGCAGGTGGCGGTCTTCGACACCGCCTTCCACCAGACCATCCCCGCCCATGCCTACCACTATGCCATCCCCTATCGTCTCTACGAGGAGGAGCGCATCCGCCGTTACGGTTTCCACGGCACCTCGCACAAGTACGTCGCCGGGGAGTGCGCCCGGGCTATGGGCCGCCCCCTGGCTGAGCTCAACATCATCACCATCCACCTCGGCAACGGCTGTTCCATGGCGGCGGTTGGCGGCGGCCGCAGCCTCGACTGCACCCTCGGCTTCACCCCGCTGGAGGGTCTGGTCATGGGGACGCGCAGCGGCGACCTCGATCCGGCCATCCACGCTTATCTCGCCCGCAACTGCGGCATGGACATCGAGGCCATCGACACCCTGCTCAACAAGGAGTCGGGGCTCAAGGGCCTGTGCGGCTTGAACGACATGCGCGATATCCACGCCGCCATCGCCGAGGGCGACCAGCGCGCCAGGCTTGCCCTGGAGGTGCAGACCTATCGCAATAAAAAATACATCGGTGCCTATACCGCCGTCCTCGGCCGTGTCGACGCCATCGTCTTCACCGCCGGCATCGGTGAAAACGACGCCGTCACCAGGGCTAAAAGCCTGGCAGGGCTGGAGCCCTTCGGCATCGTCCTCGACGACGAGAGGAACCGTCACCCCGGGGGTGGCCCGGCCCTGCTCAGCCATGGCACGAGCCGCGTCGAGGTGTGGGTGATCCCGACCAACGAGGAACTGGCCATCGCTCGCGAGACGAAGGCGGTGGTGGCCGGCTGAGGAAGAAGGCGCGTGGCGCGGCGACATGGGGAGGGCGGCCTGGCCGCCCTCCTCTCAGACCGTTGAGGAAGGCGGCCCCTGGGGCGGCTCGCCGGTCTTGAAGTGGTTGAGGCGGCGGTAGAACTCGAGGAACTTGCGGTGTTCCGCCGACAGCTCCGACCAGCGGCTGGCAAAGGGCAGTCCCGGAAAGCGGATGCGACCGGCGACGGCCTCTTCTGCCATGGCGATTTCCTCGTCCCCGTGACGCAGGGCAAGGGCGTGGCGGAAGTCGGCGGACGACAGCCCGGCGAGGTGAAAGCCAAGCAGGGCGACGAGAAGCCGGTAGAAACGGTGCCGCGCGGCGGGCAGGCCAGCGTGGTCGACCACCCAGCGGCAGCAGAGGAGGGCGTCTTCCGCATGACCGAGGGCCAGGTACAGCATGGCCTTCAGCTCGCCGAGGCGCAGGCCGTGCCAGGGGGAGTCGGGGGCGAAAAAGACGCCGATGACCTCGCCGATCAGTCGTTCCTCGCCAAGGCCCAGCTCTTCGAGTTCTTCGAGGACGAGGCGCAGTCCATCGCGGTCGAGAGCCGGTAGTTCGAGAAGGCGCCGGCGCAGCATGGCGCCGCCGGCGCGATTGCCGTAGAAGAGGTCGTCGAGGGGGTAGATCTCCGAGATGCCGGGGACGATGATGCGGCAGACGTAGATGCCGCAGTGGCGATATTCGGCCTGGTAGGCCGTCGCCCCGGATGCGGTGACGATGTCCAGCAGCCGCGTGTACTCCTGGCCGGTCGGGCCGGTGAAGTCCCAGGGGGTGAAGGGGTGGTCGGGGCGGTCGCGGAACATCGACCAGGCCAGCAGGCCGTCCGAGTCGATGAAATGGCTTTCCAGGTTGAAGGGGTCGGCAACGAGGGCGAGGTCGTGCTCGGGCTCGTGAAAGCTCTTCAGAGACGATAGCCTGCGGCCCTGGAGGAGCTCGCTCAGGGTTCGCTCGACGGCCACCGCGAAGCGCAGCGAGGCGCCGAAGGCCGCGTAGACCCCGCCGCTATCCGGATCGGTGAGCAGGGCGCAGATGACCGGGAAGCGTCCGCCGAGGGAGGCATCCTTGACGCGCACCCGGTAGCCGGCGGTTTCCAGGCGAGCGAGGGTGTGGAGGATGCCCGGATGGCGGCGGAGATGCTCGCCGGGCACGTCGGGCAGGCTGATACCGTTTGCGATGATGAGATTCTTGGCGTGGCGCTCGCAGATTTCGGACAGGGCCTGGGCGCCGGCCTCGGCGGGGCTGTTGCCGGCGGCCATGCCGTTGCTGACATAGAGCGTATTGAGCAGGCTGACCGGGAAATAGACCCGCTTGCCTGATTTGAGACTGACGAAGGGCAGGGCGGCGATGCCCGGCCGGGAAGCATCGGTGTTATGATCGCGCAGCTGGTGTAGGGTCAGCTCAGCCCGCGGGTCGTAGAACCGCCACAGCTCCCTGTTGAGCAGCGGGCTGCCGTCCGCGGCCTTTTTCCTCACCCTCTTCCCGGTGCTTTCGAACCACTTTTCCTGCGGGTAAAAGAGAAAGGGCTGGTCGTGGTCCTCGTCGAGAAACATATCGGCGAAGAAGAAGTTGGTGGCGAGGCGCTCGAAGAATTCCCCCAGGGCGCTGGCCAGCGCCGCATTGCGGGTGGCGCCTTTGCCGTTGCTGCACAGCAAGGGCAAGGTGCGGCTGCGCAGGTGCAGCGACCAGCAGTGCGGGGCGGGGTTGCGCCAGGAGACGGCCTCGGTTTCCAGGCCCATGGCGAGCAGTTGCCTGTGACAGAAAGCGATGGTTTGGTCGAGGTGGGCGTCTTTCCCTGGAGGGAGGGGTGTTTTTGGCGACATCGGCTAGCTCGTGGTGGCGGCGGTTTGCTGCGCATTGCGGTCGGTGACGGGGCAGGAACGGCACAGTACCATGTGCTGTTCCGGGCGGCAATCGACAAACACTCGCAAGGGTCTTCAGGAGACGAGGCCGGCTGTCAAACTGGCTGGAATGGACTGGTAACACCAGGTCAGAAAATTGTGCGCATTGGGCGTGATGTGCGCCAAACACATTGTTGCAGCTGTTTGAAATTTTTGATGCAAATTTATCACAAAGTAGGGTTGCATGGACGAAATAAATAATCCGGGCGACGAAAAGGCCCGCTGTAAAAACCATCCCGAGAGGGAAAGCATATATTTTTGTTCGAAATATAAGTACCCGCTCTGCGAAGAATGTGCCCGATGCCCTGATCCAGAGCTCTACTGCAAGTTTCGCAGTTCCTGTATCATTCATTTTCTCGAGAAGGAAAGGCGCGCTGGTAACGGTCGGAAGTAATTTCCAAAGGCGCAATTTCTGGTCCGTGTTTGCACGATGTGCAACAATTTGCCTTGTCAGGCGATGGCGGCCTGGAGGTGTGGTGGAGAATGGGCCGGGCCGTCGCGTCTGGTGCAGGAGGCCTCCCGTTTTTGCACAGTTGTATCAATCCGAATGATATGAAATGTCATTGATCCAGAACACTTATTTGACGATGAAAAACACCGGCAAGCGGTGCGAATCCGGCATTTACACGTTGTAAGGATAGAAAAATATGCTATAGTTGGCGGTGTTTTTCAGCGTGTATGAGGGAAAGTTGAGAGCATATCTTGTCAACCTGCTGGAGGCGGAGATTGGACGGGGACGTGGCGGAGAGTTCTGTCGAAACCGTAAATTCTTGCGCGACAGCCAGGAAGAGGTGCGTGCTGCCGTCTCTTCCCGTCGTGTTACAGGGAAACCCGCATGAATAGCTGTACCGTCACCTTTCTACCCTACGACAGGGTGGTTACCGTCCCCCGGGGAGAAAGTCTCATCCGTGCGGCCCTGCATGCCGGGGTGCACATCAATGCCTCCTGTGGCGGCGAAGGGGTCTGCGGCAAATGCCGCGTCATTCTGGAAAAAGGGAACATCGAAGGCGGTCTCAGCGAACGTCTCAAGCCGGAAGAGACAGAGCGGGGCTACCGTCTCGCCTGCCTTTGCAAGGTGGTCGAGGACGTGGTGGTGCGTGTGCCCATCGAGTCGTCCATGGACAAGAGCGTCATGAACCTTCAGGTGACGCCACGGCGGACAGCGACCATCCAGCAGCCCGACTTCGAAAGCCTTAAAGAAAAAGGGCTGTTCATCCCCCCGGTGGAGAAGATTTTCCTCTCTCTGCCGTCGCCGGACGCCACGAACAACATGCCCGACGTCACCCGACTCATCGAGATGCTCAAGCACCAGGCCAACGAGCATCGCCTCGAGTTGACCCTGCCGGTGATCCGCAAACTGCCCGGCCTGCTGCGCAGCCACGATTTCCAGGTGACGGTGACCGTCACCCGTCCGGTCCGCGACGACGGCAAGAACCTCATACTCAATGTTCAGGGTGGTGATACCACCGCAGCCAACTACGCTGTGGCGGTGGACATCGGCACCACCACGGTCTACGGTCAGCTCATCGATCTGGCCAGCGGCAGGTGTCTGGCCGAAGCCGGCGATTTCAACGGGCAGATCAGCTATGGCGAAGACGTCATCTCGCGCATCATCTACGCCGAGAAGGCAGGTGGGCTGGAGAAACTGCACGAGGTGGTGGTAGGGACCCTGAACGGTGTGTTGCAGAAGATCATCGCCGCCGCCAAGGTCGACGCCGAGGATATCTCGACGATCACCTTCGCCGGCAATACCACCATGACCCAGCTTTTCCTCAAGATCGACCCGCGCAACATCCGCCGCGCGCCCTATGTCCCTGTGGCGACGCTCTATCCACCACTCACGGCGGCGGATGTCGGCATAAGGATCAATGACCACGCCATCGCTCTGGTCTACCCGCAGGTGTCGAGCTTCGTCGGCGGCGATATCGTCGCCGGTGTGATGGGTTCGGGCCTCTATCGCCAGGATGAGCTGACCCTCTTTCTCGATATCGGCACCAATGCCGAACTGGTGGTGGGTAATAAGGAGTGGCTCGCTTGCACGGCATGTTCCGCCGGGCCGGCTTTCGAGGGCGGCGGCATCGAGTTCGGCATGCGCGCCGCCAAGGGGGCCATCGAGGATTTCTCCATAGACCCGGTTACCTACGAGCCGATGATCTTCACTATCGGCGATGTCCGCCCCAAGGGCATCTGCGGCTCGGGGCTGATCACCATGGCTGCGGTGATGTTCGAGCACGGTGTTATCAATAACCGTGGCAAGTTCAATCGCGACCATGGCACGCCGCGCATCCGCGAGACCAACGGCGTCTGGGAATACGTGCTGGCCTGGAAAGAAGAGACGCAGCTCGACCGCGACATCGTTCTCACCGAACCCGACCTCGACAACCTCATTCGTGCCAAGGGGGCCATCTACAGCGGCTGCATGACCCTGTTGGAAGAAGTCGGGTTGAGCCTCGACGCGGTCGAGCGGATCATCCTCGCCGGCGGTTTTGGCAGCTATATAGACCTGGAGAAGGCCATGACCATCGGCCTCCTGCCGGAGATCGACCCCGACCGGGTGACGTTTATCGGCAATGGTTCGTTGATGGGGGCGCGCATGAGCTCGCTCACCAACCGTATCAGGAAGGACGTGGTTACGGTCACCGCCAAGATGACCAACTTCGAGCTCTCCGAGACTCCGTCGTACATGGATCATTACATAGCGGCGATGTTCTTGCCGCATACCGAGATCGAAAAATTCCCGCGCCTCAAGGCGCGGATGGAGGCGCGCCAGAAGAAGTAGGCACCGGGGGTCTCCCATCTCCATGGATGGGCCGAGCTCGACTGGGCCGAGTAGTGAAAAGTGTTGGGTTACCTACCGTTTTTGGCTGGTTTTATGAACAGGGGAGATTGCGAGCAATGACAATCTCCGGACAATAACTACCTACCAGTAAGGAGGCGAAAGTGGGATTTGAACTCAAGAAGGAATCCTATAGCGGCGGCATAAAGGCAATTACCATCGGCAAGGGTGATTCCGCCATAACCGTTGGAGGTCAGACATGTTACCCCTTCTATACATTTGAAGGAAGCATGCCCAACAAGCCTGTTATTGCCATGGAAATCTGGGACATGATCCCCGAGGACTGGCCGGAACCGGTGGTCGTTCCCTTCAAGGACGTGTTTGCCGACCCCGCCGCATGGGCGAAGAAGTGCGTCGAGCAGTACGGTGCCGACGTCGTCGTCCTGCAGTTGAAGAGCATCGACCCCAACGACAAGGATGCCAGCCCCGAGTCGGCTGCCGACACCGTGCTCAAGGTGCTCGGTGCCATCAAGGTGCCGCTTATTGTCTGGGGCTGTGCTAACCCTGCCAAGGACGAAGCGGTCCTCAAGGCCGTGGCCGAAAAATGCCAGGGCTACAATCTTGTCCTTGGTCCGGTCGAAGAGAAGAACTACAAGGGCATTGGCGCCGCCGCCATGGGGTACGGCCATGCGGTCATCGCTTCCTCGCCCATCGACGTCAACCTCGCCAAACAGATCAACATCCTCCTCGAGAATCTTGGCATGCCCATGGATCGGCTGCTGGTCGACCCGACCACCGGCGGTCTTGGCTATGGTCTCGAGTACACCTACTCGGTCATGGAGCGCCTCAGCATGGCGGCCATGGTTCAGGGTGACGAAAAACTGCAGTTCCCGATGATCAACAACCTCGGCAACGAGGTGTGGAAGTGCAAGGAAGCCAAACAGACTGCGGAGAACGCCCCGATCCTCGGTGATCCCGAGACCCGCGGGGTGATGATGGAGGCCATCGGCGCGGTGTCCTACCTGCTGAGCGGCTCCAGCGTTCTCATCATGCGGCATCCAGAGGCTATTCGGCTGGTCAAGGAGTTCATCAAGGCCTTGGCTGACGGCGGCTCCCTGCAGGGATGCGGTCCCATCGCCAAGATGCTGCCCCAGGTCTCCATAGACTTCGCCGCCCTCGCCCCGGCCCCGGACCTGACCATTGCCGAGGAAGAGAAGAAAGCCGCTGCGCCTGCCGCCAAAGCCGCCGCCGCACCTGCTGCCGCCGCGCCTGCCGCCGCTGCCGTAGCCAAGCCTGCTGCTGCCGCTGCTCCTGCCGCCGCCGCACCCGCCGCCCCGGCGGTCGACCCTGCCGCCGCCGCCAAGGCGGAGGCCGAGGCCAAAGCCAAAGCCGAAGCGGACGCCAAGGCCAAAGCTGAAGCGGATGCAAAAGCCAAGGCCGAAGCCGCAGCCAAGGCCAAAGCGGACGCTGAGGCCAAGGCCAAGGCTGATGCCGCTGCCGCCGCCAAGGCCGCCGCCGATGCCCGGGCCGCTGAGAAACAGCAGCGCGAAGAGGACGAGAAGGCTCTGAAACGGCTGCGTGCCCAGGCCCGTCAGGCCGCGGAATCGGCCAGCGCCGCCAGGCCGCTGGCGGAAGTGACCATGACCGCCGATTCGGTGCAGAAGAGCCAGCAGGAGAAGATGCTCGACATGCTCGATCGCTTCCATCGGCGTAAAAAATATTGATGCACGGCAGTACCTCGCATACGAATTGTCACGCTCGGGACCGCTTGCGGTCCTGGTAAAATCTTGAGGAGGAACCTCGATATGGCAGAAGTAACCAGTAAAGTCGACAAAGTGGCAAAACTCGCCGATCCGATGGAATCGTCCATCGATGCCTCGACCCAGGAAATGCTGCGCCGCGCGCAACGCCTCAACGTCGAGACGGTATTCGACCGCGCCGTCACCATGAAGCCCTGCGCCATTGGCATGCAGGGGATCTGCTGTAAGAACTGCGCCATGGGTCCCTGCCGCCTGCCCCTGCCCAAGGATGGCATCCAGGGAGAAGACACCCGCAAAGGTCTGTGCGGTGCCACCGCCAATACCATCTGTGCGAGAAACTTCATTCGCATGATCGCCGGCGGCGCCGCCGCCCACTCCGATCATGGCCGCAATGTCGCCATTACCTTCCTCGCCGCCGCCAGGGGCGAGACCCACGACTACAAGATCAAAGATCCGATAAAGCTCATGCAGATCGCCCCCTACTTCGGCGTGGCCACCACGGTCGAAGTCGATGGCGTGGTCAAGGACCGCGACATCAAGGAGATTGCCATCGCCGTCGGTGAAAAAGCCGTGGCCGAGTGGGGCAAGACCAGCGGCACCATCGATTATCTCAAACGCGCTCCTCAGCCTCTGCAGGACAAGTGGGCCGAGGCCGGTGTCTTGCCGCGCAACGTCGACCGCGAGATCGTCGAAATCATGCACCGTACCCATATGGGCGTTGACCAGGATTTCCGCAACCTCATGAAGCAGGGCACCAGGGCGGCCTTGGCCGACGGCTGGGGCGGCTCGATGATCGGCACCGACCTTCAGGACGTTCTCTTCGGCACCCCCTCGCCGCTGCAGGCCGAGGCCAACCTCGGGGTGATGAAGGAAGATCACGTCAACATCATCGTCCATGGCCACGAACCGCTGCTCTCGGAGATGATCGTCGCCGCCGCCCAGTCCCAGGAGATGATCGACTATGCCATTTCCAAAGGCGCCAAAGGCATCCAGCTGAGCGGCATCTGCTGCACCGCCAACGAGGTGCTGCAGCGCCACGGCGTCCCGCCGGCAGGAACCTTCCTGCAGCAGGAACTGGCGATCATCACCGGTGCCTGCGACGCCATGGTCGTCGACGTGCAGTGCATCTTCCAGAACCTCGCCAACGTCGCCAAGTGCTTCCACACCAAACTGATCACCACCCATCCCATCGCCAGGATGGAGCAGGACAACGTCCTCCATATCGAGTTTGACGAGCACCATGCCATGGAAGACGCCATCCGCATCGTCAAGATCGCCGTCGACAACTTCACCAAGCGTGGCGCCGACGTTATCATTCCCCGTCATAAATCGGCGCAGATCGCCGGCTTCGGCGTCGAGTCGATTCGTTACCACCTCGGCGGCAGTTTCCGCGGCGATTATTACACCTTGAACGACAATATCATCAACGGCCGCATCCGCGGCATCGCCGGCGTGGTTGGCTGCAATAACGCCCGCACCAAGCACAACGACGAGCATATCACCATCATCAAGGAACTGATCAAGAACGATGTCATCGTTCTCACCACCGGCTGCTCGGCCATCGCCGCCGGCATGCACGGTCTGCTCACCCCGGAATCGGCGGCCGTCCATTGCGGCCCCGGCCTGGCCGAAGTCTGCGAGACCGTCGGTATCCCGCCGGTGCTCCATCTCGGTTCCTGCGTAGACAACAGCCGTATCCTCCTGGCTGCCACCGAGGTGGTCAAGGCCGGCGGGCTCGGCAAGGACATCTGCGACTTGCCTGCCGCGGGCAGTGCACCCGAATGGATGAGCGAGAAAGCCATCTCCATCGGTCAGTATTTCGTCGCCTCCGGCGTCTACACCGTCTTCGGCTATCATATGCCGCTGGAAGGCGCCCCGGTGTTCAAGGATTACCTCTACAAGGATATGGAGAATATCTTCGGCGGCAAGTGGGATTGCGAGCCCGATCCGGTCAAGCATGCCCACAAAATGATCGCCCATATCGACAAGAAGCGCAAAGAGCTGGGCATCGACAAGGCCCGCGACCGCGTCCTCATGGATATGGCCGACCGTCAGGCCCTCGGCATGGAATAATCCCCGGTACCGTAAACGACGATATTACTCATCCTCATATAAGGAGCGAAGCATGTCAAGATTAGTAGCATTTGCAGCCATTCAGGGTGGTTACAAGGTCGTCTCGCAGGTCGAGGGCGAACTGGAGAAGGCCCTGCAGACCTATGACGCCAGCACCAAAATCGGGTTTCCCAATACCGCCTACTATCTGCCGGTCATCTACTCGCTGACCGGTATCAAGTGCGAGACCCTGGAAGACCTCAAAAAACCGATGCAGTTCGCCCGCGGCCTGCTGCCGCCGCATATCAAGGGCAGCAATCATCTGCCCTACCTCGGACCCCTCCTCGATGCCGGCATGGCCGGTATCTTCGCCTATGAGGTGAAAGAGGCCCTGCGTATTCTCCGGCAGCCCGATTTCTATGTCGATACGGAGGATCCGGATATTGATGCCGGCAAGATCTGGGTCGGCCCGGCCAACGACATCATCCTCAGGAAGCGCGGCGTCGAGTTCGTCGATGGCTCGGCCCCTGGTTTCGCGGCTATCGTCGGTGCTGCCCCCAACGCTGAGATCGCCAAGATGATCGTCGAGGATTATCAGAAGAAGAACCTCTATATCTTCTGCGCTGCCAATCACAACGGCAAGACCGTTATCGAGCAGTGCCTCGAGGCCGGGATGCAGGTTGGCTGGAACACCCGTATCGTCCCCTTCGGACCGGACATCTCCTCGGCGGTCTTCGCCCTCGGCTTCGCCAACCGTGCCGCCATGGCATTCGGCGGCGTGCAGCCAGGCGATTATCGGCGTATGTTGATGTATAACAAGAACCGTATCTTCGCCTTCGTCAACGCCCTGGGCGATGTCGGCACCGAGTGGGCAGTGGCCGCAGCCGGCGCTGTCAACTGGGGCTTCCCGACCCTGGCCGATACCGACATTCCGGAGATTCTCCCCACCGGTATCTGCACCTACGAGCACGTCGTCGCCAATGTTCCGCACAATGAGATCTGCCAGAAGTCGGTGGAGGTGCGCGGCCTCAAGATCAACGTCACCCAGATCGATATCCCCTGCGCCTTCGGCCCGGCCTTCGAGGGCGAGCGCGTACGCGGTGGCGATCTCTTCGGGCAGATGGGCGGTGGCAAGACCCAGTGCACCGAGTTGGTCAAGATGGCGCAGATGAACGAGATCGAAGACGGCAAGGTCACCGTCATCGGCAAGGATATTCCCGATATGAAGGAAGGCGAGACGCTGCCTCTGGGGATTTTCGTGCAGATCGCCGGCCGCGAGTTCCAGCCCGATTTCGAGCCGATCATGGAACGGCAGATCCATCACCTGGTCAACTACATCCAGGGCGTCATGCATATCGGCCAGAGGGACATTTCCTGGGTTCGTGTCAGCAAGCAGGCCGTTGAGAAGGGCTTTACCCTGAAGGATATCGGCGTTGTTCTCCATGCCAAGTTCCATCAGGATTTCAAGAAGATCGTCGACAAGGTCCAGGTCACTCTCTACACCGGGAAGGAGGATGTCGACAAGATGACCGCCACCGCCCGCGCCGAGTACAAGATGCGCGACGAGCGCGTCGACAAGATGACCGACGAGTCGGTGGACACCTTCTATTCCTGCAGCCTCTGCCAGTCGTTCGCCCCGAGCCACGTCTGCACG
The DNA here is from genome assembly GCA_024710585.1 of Desulforhopalus sp. Lineage (GTDB taxonomy): Bacteria > Desulfobacterota > Desulfobulbia > Desulfobulbales > Desulfocapsaceae > Desulforhopalus_A. The sequence goes on along the minus strand of JANJUM010000157.1, from coordinate 2,112 downwards.
GTCAGCCCCGAGCGTACCGGTCTCTGCGGTGCCTATAACTGGATGGACTGCAAGGCTTCTTACGAGATCAACCCCACCGGCCCCAACCAGCCGATCAAGAAAGGCAAGGTCCTCGACCCGGTCCTCGGCCGTTTCGAGGGTGTCGACGAGTTCATCAAGATAGCCTCGAAAGGGGCTATCGATACATATAATTTCTATTCCATGGTCCAGGCGCCGATGACTACCTGCGGCTGCTGCGAGTGCATCGCTGCCATGTTGCCGGCCTGTAACGGCATCATGACCGTCGGCCGCGACTACACTGGCGACACTCCCTCGGGAATGAAGTTCACCACCCTGGCCGGTGTCATGGGCGGTGGCGCATCCTCGCCTGGCTTCGTCGGTCACTCCAAGTTCAACATCACCCAGAAGAAGTTCATCCTCGGCGACGGCGGTCTCCTGCGCATGGTGTGGATGCCCAAGGTGGTCAAGGATGAGATCCGCGATCGGCTCAATGCCCGTGGCGAGGAAATGGGAGTCAAGAACTTCGCCGATATGATCGCCGATGAAACCGTAGGTGTCACCGAAGACGAAATCTTGCCATGGCTCCAGGAGAAAGGCCATCCGGCGCTGAGCATGCCGCCGATCATCGGGTAACTCTGGGAGGAGCATGGGGTATGACGGCCGTGGCTGTCATACCCCGAATTGCCGTGAATATTATATAAGGAGACCATAGAAATGGCGTTAACAGGAATTCAAATCTTCAAACTCCTGCCCAAGACCAACTGCAAGGAGTGCGGAGTTCCCACATGCCTTGCCTTTGCCATGAACCTTGCCTCGGGCAAGGCGGAACTCGACTCCTGCCCTTACGTGTCCGAAGAGGCTCGTGCCCAGTTGGCCGAGGCCTCGGCCCCGCCGATTCGTCCGGTGGCCATCGGCAAAGGTGTGCGTGCCGCCAAGACTGGTGGCGAGACCGTGCTCTGCCGTCATGAAAAGACCTTCTACAACCCGACCCTTTTTGCCGGTATCGTCACCTCCGACACCGCCGCGGCGGTGGTCGAGGGCAAGCTGAAGGCCTGGAACGCCCTGCAGTACGAGCGCGTTGGCCTGAATCTGCGCCCTGAACTGGTGGCGTTGAAGGATGTCAACGGTGACGGTGTCGCCTTTGCCTCCCTGGCCAAGCTCATCGCTGAAACCTCCGAGTTCAACCTCATCCTCATGAGCGACAGCGCAGAAGTGATCAGCGGCGCCGTGGCCACCGCCGGCTTCAAGCGGCCGCTGATCTATGCCGCGACTGCCGCCAACGTCGACGCCTTCGGCAAGATCGCCCTCGACAACAATCTGCCCTTGGCTGTCAAAGCCGATTCCATCGACGGCCTGATCGCCCTGACCGACAAGCTGGTCGCCATGGGCATCAAGGACCTGGTGCTCGATTCCGGCTCACGCGAGATCAAGCAGGCCCTGGAAGATCAGGTAGCCATCCGCCGTGCCGCCCTCAAGGCTGGCAACCGCTCGGTCGGCTTCCCGACCATCACCTTCCCCTGCGAGATGGCCTCGAACATCGCCAGCGAAGGGATGATCGCAGGCCTGTTCGTCGCCAAATACGGCGGCATCGTCGTCCTTTCCGATCTGACCACCGAGGTGATCTTCCCGCTGCTGCTCGAACGCCTCAACATCTTCACCGACCCGCAGCGGCCGATGACCGTCACTCAGGGTATCTTCGAGATCGGCAATCCGGACGAGAATTCCCCGGTCCTGGTGACCACCAACTTCGCGCTTACCTACTTCATCGTTTCCGGCGAGATCGAGGCGAGCAAGGTTCCGGCATGGCTGCTGATCAAAGACTCCGAAGGACTCTCGGTGCTTACCGCCTGGGCCGCCGGCAAGTTCGGTGGCGACGATGTCGGCTCCTTTGTCAAGAAGTGCGGAATCATGGATAAGGTCAAGCATACCGAGCTCATCATCCCCGGCTACGCCGCTGCTATCGCCGGAGATGTCGAAGAAGAGCTGCCGGGCTGGACGATCACCGTTGGGCCGCGCGAGGCCGCCCATATCGCCGGCTTCCTGAAGAGTAGATAGTTGTTGTGACACCCCCTGCCGGAACAGTCGCAACTGCTCCGGTGGGGTTTTCTTTTG
>JANJUM010000117.1 GCA_024710585.1 Desulforhopalus sp. | reverse complement strand
CCCGGCCTGATACTGCCGACGGCCTTCCTCTTCCTGGCGATCCTCATCCTCCTCGCCGCCTTGCGGCTGCGCCAAGGCTCCTCCGCCCGCGCCCTCGACTTCGTCCTCGGCCTCGGCTGCCCCCTCTTCTTCGCCCTGGCGCTGCTCGTCATCACCAACGACATCTCCCCCTATATCTACGCCCTGCCCTCGCACCGCTGCCCCTTCGACCTCTTCGACCGGGCCACCGGCTATATCGGCTACCCCCTCTACCTCAGCCTCTTCGCCGCCACCTTCGCCGGGGCCAGCGCTTCCTGGGTCGCCCCGCTGCGCGGTCGGCCCGGCCTGGCCATGCCGGTGGCCAGCTACCGTCACCAGGCATTCAACCTCCTCCTCACGGCCCTGCCGCTCTTCCTCCTCCTCTGCCTGTGGCACCCCGCCGCCTATGTGCTGCGCGGCGGCGAATAGACTGACCTTGCCGAAAGAAGCGACAGCGCCTATCATTGGCCAAAGAGAGACTGCCAGCCCAGCCCCCGCCATTGCTTCCCCACGCAAAACGCCACCACCAGGGAGAGTCACCATGATGAGAATCGCACACCTTTCGGGAGTACTGGCGGTGGCCGCGCTGCTCGGCGGCTGCGCCACCATGACCAAGGAGCAATGCCTGGAGGCCAACGCCACCTCCTGGGAACATATCGGCTATGTCGACGGCGGCAACGGTCATGACCCGGACGGACGCCTGGCCATGCACCGTGACGCCTGCAAGGAGGTGCGCGTCATTCCCGACCGCAACAGCTATATGGTCGGCTGGAAGCAGGGCGTGGTGACCTATTGCACGGCGGAGAAGGCCTACGAGGTCGGCCGCAGCGGCCAGAGCGGCAACTCCCGTCTCTGCCCGCCGGAGATTCGCGGCTACTTCGAAGACAACGTATCCCTCGGCCGGCGCATCTACGACCTGCGCATGGAGTTGAGCAGCCTGGAGAGCGAGATCGACGGCTACGAAAGCACTCTGCGCGACAAGAAGCTCAGCCCCGAGATGCGCCGCGACCTGCACAGCAAGATCCGCAACCGCGACGCCGAAGCCTCCCACCTGCGCATGCTGCTGCGCGAGGCCGAGTCCGAGCCGCTCATTCGTTTCTAAGAGAAGGAAGTTGCAAGGCGGCCGCAGACAGCGGCGCGAAGGCGCCGTCTCCTGCCGCCAGGCCCGTACATGGAGCGGGCAGAAGCCGTCGCCTATCACCCTGCGCTGCCGTCGCAGCGACCAGGAACTCTTCGCGGCGGCGACATTTCTCTGTACAACTGCCTTGGTGCAGATTTACAATAAAGAGCCTCATTCTCGAAAGCATGGCCGCTCCTGGCCGCCCAGGCATCCTGCCGCCACCGTCGCCGTTCTGGCACCGAAATGGATCGCTCGCCCAGCTCCCAGGATCTTCGCGAAGAGCTCGCCTTCTTGCGGGAGGAGGTGGCGCGCCTGCGCCGCGGCCGCAGCGAGCCAGCACCACCGCCACATCAAGAAAGTCCGGCCGGCAACGAGGGCTGGTACCAGACCATCTTCGAACAGGCCGATGTCGGCATCGTCCATTGTTCCCTGGAAGGCCGCCTGCTGCGCGTCAACCGCCGCTTCGCCTATTTTCTCGGATACAGCGTCGCCGAACTCGAGGGCCGCAGCGCACAGCACTTTACCCCCAGCGAAGACTGGCCGGAGGAACTGCGCGCCGTCGGCGAGCTCCTCGCCGGCCGTCTGCCGCGCTACAATGTCGACAAGCGCTATATCCGCAAGGACGGGGTCCTGGTCTGGGGCAGCCTGACCATAACCCCCTTCATCAACGCACGGGGCGAGATGGAGATGCTCCTCGCCACCATCCAGGACATCCACGCCCGCAAGATGGCCGAAGAGGCCCTGGCCGAGAATCTCCATCGCTATCAGATCATCTTCAACAACTCGCCCCTGGGGATAGTGCGCCTCGACAACGAGGGCACCATCGTCAATTGCAATCACAAATTCGTCGAGCTGATGGGCTCGTCGCGGGAGCAACTGCTCGGTTTTACCGCCGTCAGGCAAACCAACGCCAGGATGCGTGAGGCCATCAGCCGTGCCGTGAACGGCGAGGCCACAGTCTACGAGGATGCCTACACCTCGGTCACCGGCGGCAGGAGCGCCATCCTGCGCGTGGTGTTCAACCCGGTGACGCCGGGCAAGGCGCCCAGCGAGGTCATCGCCACCTTCGAGGACGTCACCGACCGGAAAATGGCCGAGGAGGTCATCGCCCACCGCCTCATCTCCCTGACCCGCCCCCAGACCGATACCGCCACCATCGCCTTTGCCGACCTGTTCAACATCGACGACCTGCAACTCCTCCAGGACCAGTTCTCCGCCGCCTTCGGCGTCGCCTCGATCATCACCCTCCCGGACGGCACCCCGATCACCAGGCCGAGCAACTTCACCCGCCTCTGCCATGACCTCATCCGCCGTTCGCCCGCCGGTAGAGCCAACTGCCGATGTTCCGACGCCTATATCGGCAGGCAGTGCACCGAGGGGCCGCAGGTGCAGACCTGCCTCAGCGGTGGCCTCTGGGATGCCGGCGCCGGCATCTCGGTGGCCGGACGGCATCTCGCCAACTGGCTCATCGGCCAGGTGCGCGACGACAACCAGAGCGAGGAGGCCATCCGCACCTACGCCAGGGAAATCGGCATAGACGAGGATGAGGCCGCCGCAGCCCTGGCCGAGGTGCCTGCCATGTCTCTGGAACGCTTCTCGCGCATCGCCACCCTGCTCTTCACGCTCGCCAGCCGGCTCTCCTCGAGTGCCTTCCAGAACCTGCAGCAGGCGCGCTCCATCACCGAGCTGAAAGAGGCCCAGCAGCGGCTGCAGACCAGCGAAAACCGCCTGCGCTTCGCCCTGCAGGGGGCCAACGACGGCTTATGGGACGCCGATTTCAACCAGGGCGGCGAAGTCTTTTTCAGCGACCGCGCCCTGGAGATCCTCGGCTACCGGCCAATGCTTGCAACCGGCAACGCCGTGGACTGGCGAAGCCTCATCCACCCCGAGGACTTCACCCGTATCTGGGGCAAGGTGGTCGAGCTGTTCAAGAAACGCTCGCACGACCTCCGCGACGAAATCCGCCTGCAGAAGGAAGGCGGCGGCTGGAAATGGGTGCTGGTACGAGGCAAGGTGGTGCTGTGGGGCGAAGACGGCCGGGCCCAGCGCCTCACCGGCACCCTCACCGACATCGACCATCGCAGGAAGATCGACGAGACGCAGATGTTCCTCCTCGCCAGCGACCGCAACCACGACCACGGCGACTTCTTTCGCAGCCTCGCCGCCTTTCTCGGAGCCACCCTGGACATGGACCTGGTTACCATCGACAGGCTGCTCGAGGACAGGCTGCGCGTCCAGCCTCTGGCCGTCTGGCACCAGGGGCGGGCCCTCGACGACCCCATCACCCCTTTGAGCGGCACGGCACGCGCAGCATGCCTCGGCCAGGAGGTGTGCCTCGTCCCCGCAGGGGCGCAGCACCGCTTTCCAGAGGACCTGGGACTGACGGAGCTGGCGGCGGAGAGCTGGCTCGGCGTCACCCTTTGGGGCGCCAAGCGACGCGAGATCGGCCTCATTTCCCTCGCCGGCGGCAAGCCTCTGGAGGAGACGGAAACCGCCGAGGCCGTCCTCCGCCTGGTGGCGATGCGTGCCGCCGCCGAACTGGAGCGGGCCGAGGCCGAGGCGGAACGGGAGCGGCTGCAGCTACAGCTACTGCAGGCGCAGAAGATGGAATCGGTGGGGCGCCTGGCCGGCGGCGTGGCCCATGACTTCAACAATATGCTGGGCGTCATCCTCGGCCATGTGGACATGCTCGAGGAGCGCTTTGCCACCGATCCCCACCTCGCCCACGACCTGAGCGAGATCAAGACCGCCGCGCAGCGCTCCGTCGACCTGACCCGCCAGCTGCTCGCCTTCGCCCGCAAGCAGACCGTCTCGCCACGGCCGCTCGACCTCAACGCCACCGTCGCCGGCCTGCTCAACATGTTGCGACGGCTCATCGGCGAGGGCATCCGTCTGTCATGGGAGCCGGGGGACAGGCTGTGGGCCGTGTGTCTCGACCCCAGCCAGGTACACCAGATCCTTGCCAACCTGACCATCAACGCCCGCGACGCCATGGCCGGCGTCGGTGCGCTGGCCATCACCACCGCCAACCTCAGCCTCTCCCCCGAGCAGTGCCTGCCGCTGGTTGGTCTGCGCCCGGGCGAGTACGTGCAGCTCTCGGTGAAAGACGACGGCTGCGGCATGGACGAAACCACCCGCAGCCATATCTTCGAGCCTTTCTTCACCACCAAGGAGGTCGGCCGCGGCACCGGCCTCGGCCTGGCCACCATCTACGGCATCGTCAAGCAGAACGAGGGCTATATCGACGTCGCCAGCTCCCCGGGCGGGGGCACCACCTTCCGCATCTTCTTCCCCAGGCATCGCGGAGAAGCGATGGCCAGCGGCGCGGAAAAGACCGAGACCGCCACCCCGGGCAAGGAAACCGTGCTCCTCGTCGAGGACGAGCCGTCCATCCTCGCCATCAGCGAGAAGATGCTCGGGCGCCTCGGCTATGCGGTGCTGACGGCGACCACGCCGGGCGAGGCCGAGCGCCTGGCGACCACCTGGGAAGGAAAAATCGACCTGCTGCTCACCGATGTCATCATGCCCGAAATGAACGGCCGCGATCTGGCGCAGCGCCTCTCCCGGCAGCGGCCGAGCATGGCCACCTTGTTCATGTCCGGCTACACCGCCGACGTCATCGCCCACCACGGGGTCCTCGAACCGGGGGTGCACTTCATCCAGAAGCCCTTCTCCAAGCTGGAACTGTCGCAGAAGGTCCGCCAGGCGCTGGACGCCGCCTGAAGGGGCGGACACTCCCCTCTTTCGCATCTCAATCCTGCGCACCGCAGGGCCTTGCCACAATGCGGCAGAGTCAGCAGCGGCGTCCCTTCTCCGGCTGGCCTGTTTGATTGTCCGATCCACGCGAGAGTCCTGGGGTCCGCCGACCTTTATGCCTAATGTTGACACCCTTCCCCTGAGAGTGATGCTCGCCATCGACGTCCCGCTCCCCTGAACCATTCTTTGTCAATGGTTCTTCCCCACACCATCTCGCCTGCGAGGATGTGATCAGGACCTACATCCAGCGCGGACTCAACGTGAGCACATCATCGATCGGTTTTCCAAGACCAACGTCGAGATGTAAAGGTTTTTACTATTGGACAGGAGGCCAGGACTGTGCGAAATAAGCCTGGCGCGCCACAGTCGAAAAACCTCTTTTCAAAGCAGTCCGCCTCTCCCCGACCCTGCACAGCCGAAAAGCTGCCGCAGCGGTTATCTACCACCAGAGAAGCGGGCCATCCTCTTTCACCACACCCGCTATGACATTCAATCAACACCACCAGAGCAAAGACACCGAGTGGGACGGCGATTTCCCGGAACACCCCCAACGCCGGCGTTTTCTTAAGGGAACCGTGGGAATCGCTCTCGCCGCGTCTCTCTTCCCCGGGGACGCCCCGGCGGCAAGCACGCCAAAGTGGACCATGGTCATCGACCTCAACCGCTGTACAGGCTGCCAGTCCTGCGTCATCGCCTGCAAAGCGCACAATGACACCAGCGAAAATCAGTTCAACACCTGTGTCATCATAAGCGAAAGCAAGGCTCCCGAATCGTCTCGGGCTCTCTTCACGCCAGTACAGTGCAACCACTGCCATCAGCCCCCCTGTGTCGCCGCCTGCCCCTCCGAGGCGACCTTTGCGCTCGCCAACGGCATCGTCGTCACCGATTGGGCGAAATGCGCAGGCGATCTGAGCTGCCTTGACGCCTGCCCTTTCGGAGCACGACATGCCGACGCGCGGCATGGCAACAAGGCCGACAAGTGCGACTTTTGTCTTCATCTTGTGGAGAGAGGGCTATCTCCCGCATGCGTCACCGCCTGCCCAGCAAAAGCCCGCTTGTTTGGCAATGCCGAGTCGCCCGATGGCGATCTTGCCACTGCCTTACAACGAGTCGACCTTGTCGGCCCACAACCACGGCAGACGTTCGCAACCTCAGTCAACTATCTGCCGAGGCGTAACGCCACAAAGCAAGGAGAAGCTCGATGAATGCATCTGACAATGGCCAGAAAGTGCTGAGCCGAAGACAACTCCTGCACCAGGGTTCGCTGAGCCTGGCCGCCCTTGCCACCACTGCCTGCGCGGGAAAGACAGCTGAGCAATGGAGCGACCCCCGGCACAGTCAACACCCCGCCGCCACTGCCTGCGACGAAGGTGTTCGTATGGTGAACAGCGCCTGCCTCGGCTGCAACGCCCGCTGCGGTATGGTGGTAGCGGTCAAGGATGGCAAGATCGCCAGCGTCAGTGGCAATCCCTACCACCCTTACAACACCGGCTATGCCCCGATACCCTACGACACTCCGCTTGCAGAGGGTTTGAGGCATTCCGGATCTCTCTGTGGCAAAGCCCACGATCTTCCCAACTACGTCGATAGCCCCTATCGGATAGTCAGGCCGATGAAGCGCTCCGGTCCACGGGGCAGTGGCCAATTCGAACCGATTGAGTGGGAGACCATGATTCGGGAACTCAGCGAGGGAGGCCGGCTTTTCGCCCACATTGGCGAAGACCGGCATGTGCCGGGAATCAAGGAATTGGATAAAGACGACCCCATCAACCCCGAAGCTCCCGAACTCGGCCCGGTACGAAATGGTTTTGTTTTTATGGCCGGCCGCGACCAGAGCGGTCGCAAAGAATTTACCGATCGCTTTGTCAAGGAGGCTCTGGGATCGGTAAACCGAGTGGCACACACCGATATTTGCGGCCTCGGTTTTCGCATGGGCAATTTTGCCATGTCGGAAAAAAAGGAAGCCGAGTTCAAAGCCGATCCGGTCAGTGCCGAGTACATCCTCGTTTTCGGAGCCAATATCTACGAAGCCCTCCAACCGGGAATCAATACTTACGGAGCCTTGGTGGCCAAGGGCCACGCCGCCGGCACCACCCGCTTCACCATCATCGACCCACGCGCCACCAACGCCTCGACCCATGCCGAAGAATGGATCGCCATCACTCCAGGCCAGGACGGGGCTTTTGCCATGGGCATGATCCGCTACATCATCGACCATGACCGACACAACAAGCAATACCTCTCCGCCCCGAACGGCAAGGCGGCGGAAAAGATCGGTCATGGCAGCTACAGCAATGCCTGTCACCTGGTGGTAGTCGACGATACCCATCCCCGCAATCGAAAATTTCTGCGCATGGCGGACCTTGATCACGCCATATCGGGCGATGCGGCGCAAGCCTGTGTCGTCCTCGATCACGATTCACAGCCTCAGCCCCATGACAATGTCTCTGCCGTCCAGTTGGACCGGGACGCCACAGTCACCTCGCGAGAGGGCAAGGCCATCAGAGTCAAAACCGCCTTTCGCCTGCTCAAGGAGGAATGCTGGAAATATACCCTGGACGACTATGCCCGCCTCGCCGGGGTCGATCGGGCCGCCATCGAGCGAGTAGCCCGCCAGTTCACCGAACACGGCAGCAAAGCCGCAGTGTGCCAGTACCATGGCGCTGGCAACTACGCGAATGGTGTCTCGGCCGCATATGCCATCGCTGTGCTGAACGTGCTTATCGGCAGCGTCGACCGCAAGGGAGGTTACCTCAAGGGTGGAGGCGGCGCCGGGTCATGGAATGTCGGCGACTTTGATTTAAAAACCTTCCCGGGTCAGAAGAAGAGTTCTGGGGTGATGCTCTCCCGGGAGAAGGCGGCCTATGAGAAAAGCAGCGAATTCGCCAATAAGAAAAAGGCTGGTGGCAACGGCTACCCGGCCAGGCGTCCCTGGTTCCCCTTTACCCTGGGTGGCCTCTGTGTCGAGACCCTCAGCGGTATCGATGAGATGTACCCGTATCCCTGTCGGATCCTCTTTACCTATTTCTTCAATCCGGTGTATTCCATTCCCGGCGGGAAGCGTTTTGCCGAAACGTTAAAATCCCTGGAGAAAGTTCCTCTCCATGTCTCCATTGATATCGGCATTAACGAATCCAACCTCTACGCCGACTACATAGTCCCCGACATCACCTACGCCGAAGGCCATTACGCCTTTCTCACCCCCCATGCCCCTGCCCTGAAATTCACTGCCGTGCGCACCCCGGCCATCACACCAATGACGGGAGAAACCCTTGACCGCCGCCCGTATTGCCTCGAGACCTTTCTCATCGACCTCGCCATCGCTTGCGACCTGCCAGGATTCGGCCCAGAAAGCATAGCTGCCGGAAACGGCACCGTTCAAGGCCTCACCCGGGCCGAAGACTACTATCTGCGAGGCATCGCGAATCTGGCTTTGGCAGCAAAGATCCCCGAAGCCTCGTCTGAGGAAGTGGTATTTGTCGAACACAACTACCCTGTTGCCGCGTTTCGCCAGTTGCTGCAACCTGGGCAGTGGCGCAAAGTATGCCGTATTCTTGCTCGAGGTGGAGTTTTCGCGCAGCGATATGATGAAGGTTTCGCTGGCGAGCGCCACCAGAACGGCATCAAAAAGGTGGCCATCTACAACGAAGAATTGGCGGCGGTGCGCCATTTCCGCAATGGCAGGTATTTTCCCGGGACCGCAACCTATAACGCGCCGACCGATAGCGACGGCAACCTCCTGACGTTTGTCGACCGCGAGTTTCCCTATTTCCTGATCACCCACAAAATGAACCTGCACGCACAGTCGCGAACCACCTGGCATCGCTGGTCGATGGAGGTCTTCCCCGAGAATTTCGCCGTCCTGCACCATGGGGACGCGGCCAAGGAAGGACTGCGCGACGGAGATACGGTCCGTCTCATTTCCCGCAGCAACCCCCAAGGCGTCACAGCACGGATCAAGACAACCTCCCTGGTCAGACCCGGCTGCATCGCCGTTTCTTTCCACTACGGCCACACTCAGCTTGGAGCCTCATCGCTCCCCATACGTGGTGCCGAGACCCTTTTCCTCGGCGGAGAAAAGATCGCGGACCGCAATGGCTTACGGGGGAATTCATCCCTTGGCACGGGTATTCAGCCCAACGACCTCGGCCGGCTTGACCCATCCCTCGGCAATCTGCCGCTGGTGGATGTTCTCGCCGGCATTCCCGACTTCAGCAGCACCCTGATACGCCTGCAGAAAGTCTCATCTTAACCGGAAACTCTTGCTATTGGAGGAAATTCATGAAAAAATTATTGCCCTTGGTTCTTTCACTCTTTCTCGCCCAGGCGACAGCCGCCTTCGGCGCGAACAGCCGTAGCGGTGTCATGACCCTGACGGTCGATCTCAGCGGCCAGGCAACTAACCAGGAAGCCAGATTGTGGGTCCCCTACCCTGTCTCCGACCGTCATCAGCTGATCTCTGATATCAAAGTCGAAGGGAATTTCGCCTCGTCGGGAGTCTATACCGATCGCGTCTACGGTACTCCCATCCTCTACGCCGAGTGGCCGAAGGATTCAAGCAAGAGAACTCTGACGTTCTCTTTTGCCGTCGAGCGCAAAGAAATCCGTCAGACCGGGCTGCCAACAGTCGAACCGGCCTGGAATCCAGCCGATTACAGCGAATACCTGCAGGCTACCAGCCTTGGCCCAGTGGACGGCGAGGTGAAAAAACTCGCCGATTCGATCGTCAAGGACAAAAAGACCGTCCTGGAAAAGGCTCGCACTATTTACGACTGGGTGGTGGACAATATGTATAGAGATCCCGACACCATCGGCTGCGGCACCGGCGATGTCTGCCTGCTTCTTAAAAAACCGGGTGGCAAATGTACCGATATCTCCTCGGTATATATCGCTCTATGCCGGGCAGCCGGCATCCCAGCGCGGGAGATCTTCAGTGTTCGTTTGAGCAAGAACGACCAGGAAGACGTCACCACCTGGCAGCACTGCTGGGCCGAGTTCTTCTTGCCCGGGTATGGCTGGGTCACCGTCGACCCTGCCGATGTGCGCAAGGCCATGCTTGTCGAAAAGCTTGAACTGGGCGATGCCAAGGCTAAGGAATACAGGGAATTTTTCTGGGGAGGAATCGATCCCCTGCGTGTCGTGATCGCTCAGGGCCGGGACGTGGCGCTCAATCCGCCGCAATCGGGCCAGCCGCTCAACACCTTCGGCTATCCTTATGCGGAAGTTGGCAGTCAGGCAGTAGATTTTTATAAACCGAAGGGTTTCATTTACAGTTATACCTTCAAGGCCAAATAATCATCTGAGTGAGGCCGGCAGGACGTCGCTCAGCCTTCGGGGTGCAAGGGAAAAAAGAGTCATTTCTAACCAACACCACGCATTCCATCCAAAACTGGCATTGTCAACGAGAAATACTCGACGAGAGTTCACGCCAAGCTTTTTGTCACCTTGGACAAGACCCGTCCTATCCCGGCAAACGCCACAAACAATAAACTTTATGAAGGGGAAAAGGAATATGTTCAAAAAAGTCATGCTCTGCCTGATTGCAGTCTTATTCGGCGCCACAACCGCTTCTGCGTCGTTGTTCGATGGATATAACTTCATTTCCGCGGAAGATCTGCAGAAACGCATCGACGCAAAGTCGCCGATGATTCTTGTCGATATCTGTACGGTAGAGCAATTCGCCAAGGCTCACATTCCTGGCTCGATTGAAACGAACGCGTATCCGGTGGAAACGGATGAACAGCGGGCGGCGTTGGGCCATTTGCTGCCGCAGATACAGAAGAGCAGCGATGATGTCATCATCCTCTGTCCGCGGGGGGGCGGGGGAGCAAAAAGAACCTACGATTTTTACAAAGCCAACGGTGTAGCTGAAAGCCGGCTGCTGATCTTGAAAAATGGCGTGGAAAAATGGCCCTTCGCTACAAAAGCGAAGTAATTCATCATGATATTGCCAGATCCACGGCAATCGGAAAGGCCTTTTTCGCACGCATTGTCCTGAAATTATTTTTTCAATTGGATTTGCCGCTGCGTTGGCATCTTTCTCGAGAGTCGGCTTCAACCAGAAGCCGACTCTCGCCATTTTCCCGGTTTCCACCTTGAGATCCGGGGCAACACGGCCTGGCCGACATGCACCTTCGATCAAACACTGTTTCCCCTTCTGCCTGGCATGTTATCAGAAGCGCATTTATTTGTTAACTTCGGCAATCTGTTGGGTCATCTCGATATTCCGGCAGGAGTTTTATCGGTAGAGCTCTTGACAGCTCTCGCCCTCCTCGGTTTTTTTCAACTCATCGTCAAACGCCGCCTGGTCTGGTTTAGACGCTCACAGGAAACAAACCGCCATCAGCGTCAGACGAAAAATGAATCCTCGCCGCTTTCGCAATCGATATCCCACCAGCTCACTGAAATTGGCAATCGCTGCAGTGAATGTGGCAGATGTGTCAGAGACTGCGCTTTTCTAACCCATTACGGCACACCCAGGGCGATTATCGAAAGCCATGATTTCACTCAATCCACAGCCCAGGCAATGGCATATGAATGTAGCCTCTGTGGTCTCTGTGCCGCGGTCTGCCCGGAACAGCTTGATCCAGGGCGAATTTTTCTGGAATTGCGAAGAGCTTACGTATCCAACGGCTTTTTTAAGGCATCGATTTACAGCACCATACTGAGCTACGAGAACCGAGGTCGCTCGAAACTTTTTTCCTGGCAAGGTATCCCCGAAGGATGCGATACGGTATTCTTTCCCGGCTGCAATCTGCCCGGAAGTCGCATGACGACAACCCTTCGTCTTTTTGAAAGTCTCCGCCGCAGCATACCCAAGCTCGGGATGGTACTCAACTGCTGCTGCAAGCCTTCCCATGACCTTGGCCGCCAAGCGCACTTCAATGCAGCGTTTGGCGAACTGCGCCAGGCACTCCAGCGGCAGGGAATCCGGCGTGTTCTCGTTGCCTGTCCGAATTGTTATAAAATTTTCAAGGAGTACGGTGAGGGGCTGATGGTGCAAACGGTGTATGAGGTCCTGGTGGAGAACATAGCACCTGTGCAGCTAGCACACCGATGGGGTACGGTGAGTGTTCACGATCCTTGCGCGATGCGCGATAATGACACAGTGCAACAGTCCGTTCGCCAACTGGTCGCCGGCCTCGGTATGAAACACGTTGAAATGAGGCATCGGGGCCGCCACACGCTCTGTTGCGGCGAGGGGGGGACGGTGCATGCCGTTTGTCCTTCTTTATCGAAAAACTGGGCGAATCTTCGTGCGCAAGAGAGCCACGATCGCATTGTGATAACCTACTGTGCCGGCTGCTGCAGTTTCCTTGGGCGGGTCGCCCCTACGGTCCATATTGCCGACCTGCTTTATTTACCCGAGGCACCGCAGTTAGGCAGGAAAAATACGGCGACTCGTGCCCCATTGAGCTATCTGCAGCGAATTCGGGTGAAAAGAAGACTAAAGAAGGCGTATTCTCTCTCTCGTCCTGAAAACGCCCAGCATACGCCATAGGATACCTCAACCTGAATTGGCAGCCTGTCCGCTTCGCTCTCCACCATCCATCTTTTCGTGCTGGTGGTGAGAGATCAGGTGCAGGGCCTGCCCGGGACGATTTCTTTTCCCTGCACGACACGCAGAGCCTCGGCCCCTCCCCGCCAGGCTGAACAGGCATCCCTCAGGCCTTACGGTCTATTCATGTTGAATGAACCGCCATCTGGGCCGAGGTCCCCGAGAAGGACACCCCGCATCGTCTGGCGACCACAAAGCACACCCGCCGTCTCATCCCGATGGCGCGGAAAGCGTGAAGCCCTTTCTTCAATCTGGCCACAGCCAACGTTGCCCACGGCGGCCACGCGGCTGGCCCCAAGCTCCCAGCGCCGACAATCACCGCCCCAGTCCTGACTGCCGGCGCGCCGCACCTCCGCGCGCCGGCTGCCATCGACGGGCGCCGCCTATATCTTGAACTGGCCCACCATGCGGCGCAGTTCCTTGGCCAGCTCGCGCAGGCGGATGGCGTCGTTTCTGGTGTTCTCGCTCAGCTGGGCCACCTCCGCCGAAGCCTGGCTGACCGAATTGATATCGCGGGCCACCTCGTCGGCGACCACCGAGCTCTGGCCGACGTTCTCGGTCACCTCCTCGATGCCCAGGGTGGCCTGGGAAATGTTCTCGGCGATCTCCACCGTGGTCTTGTTCTGCTCCTCCACCGCCTGGACGATGCTGGCCACGGTCTCGTTGACCTCGTTGATAACCGCGGTGATCTTGTTGATCCTGCTGATGGTCTCCGAGGTCGATCCCTGGATGCCGTCGATCTGATTTTTGATCTCTCCGGTGGCGCCGGCGGTCTGCCGCGCCAGTTCCTTGATCTCGTTGGCGACGACGGCGAAGCCTTTGCCGGCCTCGCCGGCCCGCGCCGCCTCGATGGTGGCGTTCAGGGCAAGCAGATTGGTCTGCTCGCTGATCTCGGTAATGGTCTCGGTAACCTTGCCGATCTTCGACGCGGCCACGCCGAGCTCGTCGACCTTGGCCGAGGCCGACATGGCCTCGGTTACCGCGTTGGCGGTGATCTGGCGGGCGTTCTCGGTATTGCGGGCGATGGCGGCGATGGTCTCGGCCATGCCCTTGGTGGCGCTGGCTACCAGGCCGATATTGGTCGACGCCTCCTCGGTGGCCGCGGCCACCGAGTTCATGTTGGCGCTCATCTCCTCGGCGGCGGTGGCCACCGACATCGAGCGGGCGTTCATCTCGCCGCTGCCGCCGGCCAGCTGTTCCGCCGAGGCGCCGAGGCTGCCGGACTTCTCGTCGAGGGTGTCGGCGGAGCGGGCGATGCCGCGGATGACCTCCTGGAGCTGGTTCTTCATCTGCTGCAGGTCGGCGCCCATGGTGCCGAATTCGTCCCTGCCGCTTATGGCGATCTCGCCGGTGAGGTCCTGGGCGGCGATCTTCTTGATCTCCTGCGACGAGTAGCGCAGGGGGCGGATGACGCTGCGCTCGAGGAGCAGCCAGGTGACCACCAGGGCGGCGAGAAGGATGCCCGCGGTCCACAGGGCGATAACCATGGTTGTCCTGGCGATTTCCTTGTTGACCTCCTTCATCGAGCTGATGATCTCGAATGCGCCGTGGATCTCGCCTTCCTTCCAGCCCTCGAGGCGCCCTCCGGTGGGGTCGACCTTGCCTTTGGGGTCGCCGTGGCAGAAGAGGCACTCCTTGGTAAGCTTGATCGGCTTGAAGTAGCGCACCTCGTCAGCGCTGATGACCACCTTTTCGGGGATCTTGCCCGACTCCAATTCCTTGAGGATCTCGAGTTCGAAAGGAGTGGGCTCGTTCTTGGGGTTGCGCGGGCTGACCTTGGGGACACGGAAGGCATAGCCCGACTTCTCGGCGTTCATCGCCGCGGTCTGCATCGCCGTGACCACCGGCACCGCCTCGATGACCCGGGAGGGCTCGATCTGCTCGAAGGGCTTGATGACCCCCAGCTCGAGTTTTCTCGCCATCTCGTTGCGGGTCGCCTCGGCCATGAGGACGATGGCCTTGCTCTTGTCGATCACCGTCTTTTCGGCGGCGGCGCGGGTGTCCCCGGCCCTCTGCCAGCCCATGATCAGGGCGATGGCCAGCGGTCCGGCGAGGGCCAGCAACAGTACCTTCCAGCGAATCGACATATCGCGCATCTTCATTGTGTTTCTCCATTGATGACTGGGGCGCCCCTCGCCCGTCGCCAGGGGCCGCCATTTCATAAAATCCCAAAAATTTGTCGCGGTCAAAGGGAAGTCGACTGGGCGGGAAGGCCGCCCGGTGGCGGAACCGGCCCCGCCCGGTCCGCCTCGAGGCGTTGCAGCAGCTCGGCCAGCGGCATCGGTCGGCCAAAGAGATAGCCCTGCAGCAGCATGAGTCCCCGCCCGTCCATTTCCTCCAGCAGGAGGCGCTGCCGGTCGGTCTCCACCCCCTCGGCGACGATGGCCAGGTTGAGGCTCTCGGCGAGGGAGACCACCATCCTGCTGATGGCCCGGCTGTCGGCGTCCTCTTCGAGGTCGGCGATGAAGGAACGGTCGATCTTCAGCCCGTCGATGGGCA
>JANJUM010000111.1 GCA_024710585.1 Desulforhopalus sp. | reverse complement strand
CGGCGGCGAGGTGCATCTTCTCATCACCGACGTGGTCATGCCAGAAATGAACGGCAAGGAGCTGGCAGAGCTGCTCAACCAGCGTCAGCCGGGGCTGCGATGCCTGTTCACCTCAGGCTATACCGGCACGGTCATCGCCAGCCATGGCATACTCGAGGAAGGAATCGATTTCATTCAAAAACCTTTTTCCATGAAGGACCTCGCCGACAAGGTGCGGACAGTTCTCGACCGCCGTAAGGGCTGATCTCGCCAGGGTGCCGGCCGTCAGCGGGGCTCAGGCCTTCCGGGCGGTGACCAGGAATACCGGGTCGGCCTGGGGCAGGGGGTGGGGATCTTCCTCGGGGCGCGGATAGCCGCGCACCGACAGGGTGGCGATGTCGCGGAACAGGCCGCTGCCATGGAGCAGCTCGACCACCAGGCCGAGGCGCTCGAACTCGTGCAGCTGCGCCCACAGGGCGATGGCCTTGCTCTCGAAGCAGCGGTTGGAAAAGGCGATGGCCGCCACCCCGTCGGGCCGCAACACCCGTGCCATTTCGCGGCACAGGTGCTGCGGGTCGGTGGCGTATTCGATGGCGGCGGTGTTGATCACCGCGTCGCAGGAGGCGTCGGCAAAGGGCAGTGTAGGCTGTTCGTTGAGGTCGTGAACCACCGTGCGCGTGGCGCGGCGGTTTTTGGCAAGTTCCTTCTCGTTCATGCCGAGCACTGTCAGCGATCCCACCTCCAGGTCATCGGGGAGGTGGGAATCCCAGCTGCCCATGAGGTCGAGAATGTCGCCCCCCCGCGGCAGGAGGCGGCCATATTCGGCGGTGATCAGCGTCAGCGCGCAGCGGTCGAGATGCTGCACCATGCGCGGCATGTGGTAGAAGCGGCGGTCGTCGCCCTCGTCGCGGCGCATGAAGGGCCTGCCATGGAAAAAGTCGGTGGCCCTGGCGGGGAGGCGCTCCTGCATCCCCGGGCCGTTATCGCAGATGGTTTCCAGCCATGCCTCGCAGCGTCCGCCTCGCTCGACGCGGATCGCATCGATGTCGACGATGGTCGCCGACAGGGTCAGGTCCCGCCCGGCCAGGGGGTGTTCGAGGGAAAAGAGCAGCTCGTCCCCCTCCTCGCCGAGAAAACGGCAGGGGGCGGTGGACACCTGAAAGACCCCGGGCACCCCCTGGAGATAGTATTGCGGGTAGAAGCGGCCGTAGAGTGGGCTGTCAACCTGACGGCGGTGGCCGGGGGGCGGCGCAAACTGGGCGGGCCTGATTCGGCGCAGCAGCCGTGGGCTGCTCGGGGCGTAGAACATCTCCTTCGTCACCGCGACGGAGACGGTGTCGCCCACCTGCCGGCCGAGGAGCTGCTCGGCCATGGTCCCGGGAAAGAGATCCCGCCACACGCTCACTTTTTCGGCGAAGAGTCGCTCGCGATGGCGGGCGGTGGCGCCCTGCCAGTCGAGTGTGAATTCCATGGTCAGGCGCGAGTTCCTGTCGACGATGCTGGTCATCTTTCTGCCTCCTTCTCTGCTTCCATGCCGCGCAGCGCGCTGCTGCTGCAGCGGTGTTTCTTTGTCTCCCTGAGACACAGTAAGCCTTATGGAAGGTGGCGCAATGGCAGGGGAGTAGAGGGTGAATTAGAGATTTTCCTCCCATTTGCCGGGTGAGTGGTGGGATGGGCTAGCGTCATCGTGTTCCCCTTGCCGGGCATGGCTGCGGCGGCTGGCATGGCGCGAGGCTGGCCGGCTCTCGCCCCGCCTGGCAAGGGGGAGCCTGGTCGAGGAGATTTTCGTTGCGGCGGCCAATGTTATTTAACATTATGGAATTGTACAAATAAATCACAAGAAAGAGGCCTCGTGCGGCCAAGGAAAAGTGTTGTCGAAGGCGGTTCGAGAAAGTAGGATAGGGCGGCACCGCGTGTGCAGCCGCCTGCGTTCGCCATCGTCTGCAAGGAGAGTTCATGGGAATAGCCGCCGATATCATCGTGCTCATCGTTGTCGCCTTTTTCTGCGGCCTGTTGATGCAGCGGCTCCGTCAACCCCTGATCCTCGGCTACATCCTCGCCGGGGTCATCCTTGGCCCGCACAGCGGCGGCCTGACCCTTACCGAGACCCACGACATCGAACTGCTCGCCGAGATCGGCGTCGCCCTGCTGCTCTTCGCCCTGGGCCTCGAGTTTTCCTTGAAAGACCTCAAGCCGGTGAAGGCCATCGCCCTCGTCGGCACCCCGCTGCAGCTGGCGCTGACCATCGCCCTGGGCATGGGCGTCGGCCAGCTCTTCGACTGGAACTGGCGGATTTCCCTGTGGTTCGGCGCCCTGATCAGCCTCTCCTCGACCATGGTCATTCTCAAGACCTTGATGAACCAGGGCTGGCTCGGCACCCTGTCGAGCAAGGTGATGATCGGCATGCTCATCGTCCAGGATCTGGCGGTGGTGCCGATGATGATCATCCTGCCGCAGCTCAACGATCCGGCGGCGGGCATGGGCACCCTGGGCATCGCCGCGGTCAAGGCGGCGCTCTTTCTCGCCGCGATGATTCTTCTCGGCAACCGTCTGCTGCCGATCCTCCTGCGCCATATCGCCCGCATCGGTTCCCGCGAGCTCTTCCTGCTGGCGGTCACCGCCATCGGGCTCGGTGTCGGCTACGCCACCTACCAGGTCGGCCTGAGCTTCGCCCTGGGCGCCTTCGTCGCCGGCATGGTGCTGAGCGAGTCTGACTACGGACACCAGGCGCTGAGCGATATCATCCCCCTGCGCGACCTCTTCGGCCTGCTCTTCTTCGCCTCGGTGGGCATGCTGCTCGACCCGCTCTTTCTGGTGCACAACCTCACCGAGGTGCTGGTGCTGCTCCTGCTGGTCGGTCTTGGCAAGGGCGGCATCTTCGCCATTGTCGCCCGCCTCTTCCGCTACGGCAACGTCGTGCCCCTGGCGGTCGGCCTGGGCCTCTTCCAGATCGGCGAGTTCTCTTTCGTGCTGGCGCGCATCGGCCTGTCGTCGGGTTCGCTGGATACCGAGCTTTACAACCTCATCCTCACCACGGCGGTGCTCAGCATGGCCCTGACGCCGCTCGTCTCCGGGCAGACCGGGCGGCTTTACGCACTCAAGAAGAGATTTTTCCGCCACGAACCGCTGGAGTCGATCAACTTCAGCGCCAACACCCTCGGCAACCACGTGGTCATCGCCGGCGGCGGCAGGGTCGGTTTTCAGGTTGCCTCGGTTCTCCATAAGCTCGGCACATCCTTTGTCATCGTCGAGCTCGATCAGAACCGGGTCGAGGAGGCCCGCGCCGCCGGCTACCCGGTGGTCTACGGCGACGGCAGTCACGAGGTGGTGCAGGAGGCCCTGGCCATGGACAAGGCCTCGCTGCTGGTGGTGACCACTCCCGGCATCGTCGTCGCCCAGGCGATCATCCGCCGGGCGCGTCAGGTCAACCCGGCCATCCGCGTGGTCAGCCGCCTGGCCGACCCGGCATTTCTCGAGGTCTTCGAGGAACTGCAGGTCAGCGATCTCGTCTACCCTGAGTTCGAGGCCGGTCTGGAGATCACCCGCCAGGCCCTCCTCCACCTTTCCATCCCCGCCCCGGAAATCGAGCGGCAGACGGAGGAGATGCGGCGGCATCTGCTCGTCCCCGGCCTGGCCACCGGTGAGGATTACCGCACCCTCGGCAAGATGCGGGCGGCGTCGCACTCCTTCGACCTGCGCTGGTTCCATCTCCCCGCCGGCAATGCCCTGGTCGGCAAGAGCATCGGCGCGGCGGAGATTCGCAAGTCCACCGGCGCCTCGGTGGTCGGGGTGCTGCGTCAAGGGAGCCTGCTGCCCAACCCCGATGCCAACTTCGTGTTCGCCGCCGGCGACCTGGTGGCGATCATCGGCGCCGAAGAGGCCCGGGGCCGTTTCGAGCGGCTCGTCGAGACGGTGGCGGAGGCGGCGTCATGAGGCTGCCGCAGGCCTTATCGACCATTGGCCATGGTCTCACCACTGTTTACCGAGAGGGGGTGCGGCATCGCACCGTGAGGGTATGAGTTCGCTGTTGCTGAGTGTCGATCTCGAAGACGTACGGGACTGGGTGGAAGACGGGGCCCGCTACCGGGAGGCGGTTCCGCGGAACACCGCCCTATATCTGCAGCATTTTCAGCGCTGGGGGGTCAAGGCGACCTTCTTCGTCGTCGGCGAGGTGGCGCGGCGCTATCCGCGGCTGATCGCCGAGATTGCCGACGCCGGCCACGAGCTGGCCTGTCACGGCGACCTCCATCTGCAACTCGACAAGATGACCCCGCAGCAGTTTCGCGACGACATGTGCGGCAACCTGGCCGCTCTCGAGAATGCCGGTGGCAGGGGGATCTGCGGCTTTCGCGCTCCGACCTTCTCGCTCACCGGGAAAACCGGCTGGGCCCATGAGATTCTCGCCGACCTCGGCTTCACCTATTCCAGCTCGGTGCTCCCGGCCGCCAATCCCCTCTATGGCTGGCCGGAGTTCGGGGCCGCGGCACGGCAGGTAGCCGGCGGCCTCTGGGAACTGCCGGTATCACTCTATCGTCTGCCCTTTCTCAGAGTGCCCATGGCCGGCGGGGTCTATTTCCGCGTGCTGCCCTTCTGGCTGAGCCGTTTTGGCATCGGCGACAGCCTGCGTCGTGGCGAGGCGGTGGTCACCTACTTCCACCCCTACGATATCGACATCGAACAGGAGCGGTTCATGCACCCTGACCTCGGCGGCAAGCGCCACCTCAACCTGCTCATGTATATTGGTCGGGCCAAGCTGCTGAAGCGGCTGGAGGCCCTCCACCGCCGCCATCCCTTCCAGGCCTATGGCGACTACGTCAACGCTCTGACGGCGGCTTCTGCGGCCCGAGATTGAGGTTCTTGCGGATCAAGGCCAGCTGTTCGGCAAGCAGGCCGAGGAAGAAGAGGATCAGGCCGGTGACGAAGAGCAGCAGGGTGCCCACCGAGACGCCCTCCCCGCGCAGCATGATCGGCAGGCCCCAGACGGCGCTGAACAGCAGGAAGAACATCGCCGGCGGGAAGAAGAGCCGCATCGGGTCGAACATCGTTGCCACATGGACGATCTCGAGCACGGTGTCGAAGGCGGTCTTGATGCTGATGGTCGATTCGCCGGTGGTGCGCGGCACGACGGTGATGGGGTGTTCCAGCACGAGATGGCGCTGGTTGAGAAAGATCAAGGTGATGATGTCGCTCAAGGCCATATTGTCCGGGCAGAGCGGCAGATAGCGCTGCACCAGCTCGGTGACGTAGATTTTCATCCCCGAGTTGAGGTCGTAGATGGGGACCGGCATGAGCAGCCCGGCGATGCCGCGGATCAGCGCCTTGCCGGTCTTGCGGTAGAGGCTCTCCTTGTGCTTTCTGCGGTTGCCGATGATCATGTCGGCGTCGGTGCGCTGCAGCTCATGGTAGAGGGCGGTGACGTCCTCGAGGCGGTGCTGGCCGTCGGCGTCGATGGTGATCACCAGCCGCGTGGTGGTGGCTTTTATGCCGGTTTTGATGGCCCCGCCGTAGCCGCGGTTGACTTTGTGGTGGACCGGGGTGAAGAATGCCGGGTCGGCATGGCGGTCGAGCAGCTCCCTGGTGCCGTCCTTCGAGCCGTCATTGACGATGATGAGGCGGCAGCCGTTGCCGCGGCAGTAGGCGACGAGTTCCGGCAAAAAGGTGGCGAGGGCCTGTTCCTCGTTATAGGCGGGGATGACGATGGTCAGATCGTTCATAAGACGTGTGGTTCTGGCGCAGGGGGCTGGTGTTTGTGGTAAAGCGGGGGTGGATTCCGCGTAAGGGATCTCGATCCGGGGGCAGGGTGAAGGAGCGTCGGGCAAAAAGCTTCTTTTGTCCCGTAGATGAGTGCGAATATATAGAGAAGTGGCCCCCTGTCAAGCTGAAAATCTTCGGCCGGGCAAGGCGGTAGCTCCTCGTGGGATTCTGGTGGCTCGATTGCGGAAAAGCTGTAAAGAGCCGGAGGGCTCTGGAGTGAGCTGGGCAAAGGGGGCACTGGCCCTTGCCTGCGGCACGGCGTGGCTGCGGGCAGGGGCCAATGAAGCTTCGGCACCTGTAGCAGCACCGGTCATAACCTCTCATGCTGGCGGACGGGCAGGGAGGGATAGCCCAATCAACCGAGCGGCCGTCGGCGCGGGGACTGCCACATCCTCGGGGCAGGGTTGAGCTCGGAAGCTCTTTTACGACGGTTGGGGGCGCGAGTGAACAACCTGTTGGGCAAGCTGGAAAGGTGACCAGCCAGGGGCGACACGGGGGAGGGCAAGGCGGCCGCAGCGAAAGATCTTGACTTTTGGCGCGACTTCTGACATTTTTACGTACTTATTGATTTTGTGATGCAATTCGGGTCCGGAAAGCGCCGCGCGTTCTCCGGAGAGTTCTGTTAGTCGGGCCGCTAACTCAAGCAGACGCTTTGAGTGGCGGCCTTTCGTTTTTTGGGGCCGACGGCCAAATTCACCGCCAACCTCTTCTGTAAAAGGAACTGTCCATGCCAAACAGCCAAGCAAACCCCTTTCTCCGCAATTTTCTCGGAAATGCGCCGACATGGTACAAGCTGACCATTGTCGTCTTTCTCCTCGTCAACCCCCTGGTGCTGCTTGCCGCCGGTCCCTTCATCACCGGCTGGCTGCTCATCGCCGAGTTCATCTTCACCCTGGCCATGGCCCTCAAGTGTTATCCCCTGCCTGCCGGCGGTCTGCTGGCCATCGAGGCGGTGGCCATCGGCCTGGCCAAACCGGAGACGGTCTATCACGAGGCGCTGGTCAATTTTGAAGTGATCCTGCTGCTCATCTTTATGGTAGCGGGTATCTACTTCATGAAGGACTTCCTGCAGTTCACCTTTACCCGCCTTCTCGTGCGGGTGCAGTCGAAGATCTATATCTCGCTGCTCTTCTGTTTTCTGGGCGCCTTCCTCTCGGCTTTTCTCGATGCTCTGACGGTAACGGCGGTGATCATCGCCGTCGCCTACGGCTTCTACGACGTCTATCACCGCTACGCCTCGGGTATCGAGGCCAGCGCCAAGCACGACCTCGTCGATGACGACAAGGTCAAGGAGATCCACCGGCAGGAGCTGAAGGAGTTTCGCGCCTTCCTGCGCAACCTGATGATGCATGGCGCAGTGGGAACCGCCCTGGGCGGGGTCTGCACCCTGGTCGGCGAGCCGCAGAACCTGCTCATCGGCAGCATCATGGGCTGGCATTTCATTCCCTTCTTCCTCAAGGTGGCGCCGGTCTCCCTGCCGGTGCTGGTGGTGGGCCTCTTGACCTGCGTCCTCGTCGAGAAGCTGCGCCTCTTCACCTATGGCGCCCAGATGCCGGGCAATATCCGCTCTCACCTTCTCGAAACCGAGGTCAAGATGGAGGCCAAACGCGGCAAGGCCGGCAAGGCTAAACTCGTCGTTCAGGCCATTGTCGGGGTGTGGCTGATTGTCGCCCTGGCCTTGCATCTGGCGGCGGTCGGCATCATCGGCCTCTCGGTCATCGTGCTGCTCACCGCCTTCAATGGCGTGGTCGAGGAACATCAGCTCGGCCATGCCTTCCAGGAGGCATTGCCGTTCACCGCCCTGCTGGTGGTGTTCTTCGCCATCGTCGCCGTCATCCATGAGCAGCACCTGTTTACCCCGGTTATCCAGTATGTGTTGAGCCTCCAGGGCAGCGCTCAGCTGGCCGCCTACTATGTCGCCAACGGCGTGCTGTCGATGATTTCCGACAACGTCTTCGTCGCCACCGTCTATATCTCGGAAACCAAGCTCTCCATCACCGAGACGCTGAGCCGCATCCCCGATATCGGCATGACCGGCGCCCAACTGATGGAAAAGCTGACCTCAACCGTCACCCCCCGCGCCGAGGTCTATGCCGCCCTGCCGCAGCAGGCGGCGCAGCAGGCCCAGGCGGTAATGGACCAGTTTGACAAACTTGCGGTAGCCATCAATACCGGCACCAATATCCCCAGCGTCGCCACCCCCAATGGCCAGGCAGCCTTTCTCTTCCTCCTCACCTCGGCCCTGGCGCCGGTGATCAGGCTCAGCTATGGCCGGATGGTTCTGCTGGCTCTGCCTTACACCATCACCATGAGCATTGCCGGCCTGCTGGCCACCTACTACCTGCTGTAGAAGAGTGTGCCGCGGAGAGGCCATCCATGCCACTCCGCGGCTGGCAGGAGCTGCCCCACGCAGGAGATGCGGTGGACAAAGATATCACCGCCTCTCCTGCTTCTCCTGGAGGTAAGGTCCCCTCCGCTGTATCCAATTTCGTTGTGCACCGCGTCAGGCTCGCTGGTGGCAGGAGTGCCTCTCGCTCTTCTCGTCGGGGCAGGTGCGCTTGCTGGGCGAGCGGATATGTGCCCGCAGAGGGCAGGGGCCGAACGGCGCCGGGATGGCTCAACCGTTGATGGCCGTTGACCGGCAAAAACGGCGGCTGTCGTGGGGATGGGGGGAAGTGCCCCACCCCGGAATTTCAACCGGGGGGGGACGCGTCTATCACATGGCAGGTGCCATGGGAGATGGGAAACGGACCACCGGCCGGAGAACTCGCCGGGGCCGGGAAGCTGATCAGTTACCCTGTTTTTTGAGGAGATCGTCGTAGTTTTTTTCGAAGGTCAGTTTGTGCTGAGCCTCTTCCTGCGCCAGGAGGGTGAAGAGCTTGACCGCCTCCTGGTCCGAGGTCTGTGTCGCCAGCTCCTTGTAGAGCTTCACCGCCATTTCCTCGCGCTTCATGGCTATGGCGAGGATATCCTCGATAGCCATGCCCTCCTCGTACTCCTTGGTGACCAGATAGTCGCTGATTTTGAGGTCTGCGACCTTCTGCACCTCGTAGGAGGCGATAATCGCCTTGTTCTTGGTGATGCCGGTCAGCATCTTGACGTGGCGGGCTTCCTCCTGGGCCAGTTCGCGAAAGGTCTCCTTGAGGGAGGCGATGCTTTCCTTCTTGCTGAGGTCGGTATAGAAGGTGACCGCCTCCTTCTCCTTGTCGATGGCGAACTCGAGTATATGGTCGATGGAATGAAAATTCATG
>JANJUM010000182.1 GCA_024710585.1 Desulforhopalus sp. | reverse complement strand
ATCTCGTTGCTGCCGAGGTCTTCGGCCTTGGCGGAGGCGATGGCGAAGGAGATGGTCTCGTTGGCGTTGGCGCCGACCTGGAACTGGGCGTTGATCAGCGAGCCGTCCAGCACCTTGCGTTCGTTGAAGGTGGTGGTGTTGGCGATGCGGGTGATCTCCTGCTTGAGCTGGTTGACCTCGGCCTGCAGGGAGGCGCGGTCGGAGGCGCTGTTGGTGTCGTTGGCCGACTGGATGGCCAGCTCGCGCAGGCGCTGCAGGATATTGGTGGTCTCCTGGAGGGCGCCTTCCGCCGTCTGCGACATGGAGATGCCGTCGTTGGCGTTGCGCGCCGCCTGGTTGAGGCCGCGGATCTGCGACGTCATGCGGTCGGAGATGGCCAGACCGGCGGCGTCGTCTTTGGCGGAGTTGATGCGCAGACCGGAAGACAGCCGCTGCATGGAGCGGCTCAGGTCGGCCTGGGATTTACCTAAATTGCGTTGGGCGTTCAGTGAAGCGACGTTTGTATTGATTGTCAGTGCCATGATACTTTTCCTCCTTGAAAGGGTGCTTTGGCGTCATAATCAATCGTGTCATACAAACGTAAAGTCTCTTGTGGTTTACCTCGCAGGTAAGACACTTCTCGGTAGTTGCGGGGGAAAAGTTTAGGGTTTGGCGGGGGGAAATTGGCCTGGAAAAATAAAAATCAATATTATGTCAGGCAATGCGTTCAACAAGGAACAGAGAAGAAAGCATCAACGACTGGAATGCCGGCAGGAAAAGAGGAAGGAACATTCCGCCGGATGGATACGTCCGGCGGAATGGCGGGGGTCACTTCGGCAGGGGCGTCTTCGAGGAGAAGGAACCGCCCTCGAGGATGATCTGAATGGCGCGGTTGGTCTTGGGGGCGAAGAGAATGGGGGCGGCGAGATTGATGGTGATGCTCTGGTCGGGGGGCACGGTGACCACGGTAAGGGTGTAGCATTCCTCGTCTTCGGTGATCTGCAGGATCTGCCGTTCCGCCGGGTCGGGGACCACCAGGTAGTCGAGGAAGAAGTTGGTGGGATCGGTGAGCACGAAGGCCATCTCGGGTTCGTCGACGCTCTGGATCCAGAACAGAGGACCGCTTTTCTTATTGGGCATGACGATGAAGCGCCGGAGATTGGGCAAGCCGATGAGCCCCGCCGGGAAGTGGAGGAGGTTCTCGGGATCGTATTCGACCTCGCCGAAGCGCGTGTTAATTTTTTCCATTTTTGTCTCTTTTGACGGTTAGGTTGTCGCTGATGGCGTCGAGGTCGACCATGTTCCAGTGCGAGGCGTTACGGTTCTCCTGAACGATACGGTCATAGACTTCCTGGCGGTGCACTTTCTTGCTGCGCGGCGCCTCGATGCCTATTCTGACATTGCCACCTTTCATTTCAACTATGGTGATGGTGATATCGTCGCCGATGACGATGCCTTCACCGAGTTTTCTGGTCAGTACCAGCATAGCGAACACCCTGGGGACGGTCCATGCCGTCATAGTGATGGAGAGATCTGCGATTCGTTGCCAGGCGGATGAGATGTGTCGCTGATAGTACTCGAAGATCAGAAATAATCAAGAATCGAAATCTGCGACACCCGGCCGGTGATATTCAGGGCCGCCTGGAAAGCGCTCTCCTTCTGGATGATGTCGTTATAGACCTGGAGGATGTCGGCGTCCTGGTAGCGGGAGAGGATCTGCTTGAGGTCGATCTGGGCATCCTCCTGGTGGAGCATTGCCGAGTCGACCCGCTGCGCCCTGGCGCCCAGGCTCGAGCGCAGACCACGGTTCTGGTTGGCGGCGATCTCGAGGTTGTCGATTTGCGCCTGCACCGAGCCGCCGGCGCCGTTTATGTCGTCGAAGTTGCCGGCGCGTACCGCCTCTTCGAGGCGGGTGAGCACGGAGAAAAGGTCGATGCGCCCCGATGCGCCGTTGAGGGTATCGGCGTTCATGCCCACCGCCGCCAGGCCGCTGCCGGAGAGGGTGACATCGGTGGCGGAGTTCGGGGCGACGGTCACCGTGCCATAGACGGTCTGGTCGCCGCCGCTGATGCCACCGATCGCTCCGGGGGCGTTGGTGTCGGTGATCGTCTCGACGAGCTCGATGTCGGAGCCGTCGGCAGGGCCGGTCAGCACCAGCGAACCACTTGAAATATCGTAGGAAACGCCGTTGGCGAGGGTGCCCCTGGTGGCGGTGAGGCTGGTGGCCCCGGCGGTGTTGGCGAGGGCGTAGGCCATGCCGCTCAGGGTAAAGGGCTGCCCTCCCGGCAGGCCGTTCAGCGTCGCGGTGATGGTCGTGCCGCCGGAGGTGATGGCCAGGTCGTAGCTGTCGTCGCCTGCGGTGAAGCCGCTCAGGGTCAGCGGCCCGAGATCGACCTCGGCCGCATGGACGGAAGCGGTGAGGCCGGTGCCCGCCTGGGAGAACAGGCCGGCCACCTTGGCGGCGTAGTTGTCGTCGGTGTCGGTGAGGTCGGTTTCGTCGATGGTCGTGGTGACCGGCGGCGTGGCGGCGGTGGTGATGGTGACACTCTCCCCGGCGAGGGCCGGGCGCAGGGCGGTGGAGGTCATCGTCTCGCCCTGGTAGGGCACGCCATAGCCACCGGAGGCGATGCTGTTGGTGACGCCGAAGAAGAGCTCGTTGCCGGTGATGTTGGAGGTCAGGAATTCGCCCGGAGTGATCTCCAGCTGGGTAGGGTTCTGGTCGCCGTGGTAGAGATAGGGCCAGGTGGTGACATCCCCCTCGTCGTAAAGGGCCGGGTCGTAGCTGGGGTTGGCGGTGAAGGGCTTGGTGTCCTCCTGGTAGCCGGCGAAGATGTACTTGCCGTCGACCATGGCGTTGGCGGTGTCGAGCAGCTGCGTGCGCAGCTCGGCGATCTCGTTGCCAAGGGTGCCGAGGTCGGTGTTGGTCAGGCCGCTGTTGACGGCGTTGATGGCCAGCTCCTTGGCGCGGACGAGGATGTTCTCGATCTGCGCCATATAGCCGTCGGTGGCGGCCATCTTGTCGCTGGCATAGCCCATGGTCTCGAGATAGCGCTCG
>JANJUM010000077.1 GCA_024710585.1 Desulforhopalus sp. | reverse complement strand
GATCTGCTCGGCAATGTTCCCCTGGGAGATGAGAATCTCACGGGTCGACATGTCGCAGGCCGCATCGTCTATCCCGACCATTTTGCAGAAGTTCTGGATATCGTTACGGATCATCTGGTTGACCGAGGTCTTCCCGGTCAGCGACTTATGAACATTGGCCTGCTGGGCATTGACCAGGTCTTCCCATTTATGGCGCCCGAGCAGGTTCTTGAGACGACCGTCGACACCCTCGGGCAGGTCCTCGATGACATGGAGCAGATAGACCTTGGACTGAAAGCGGGTGGCCATGGCATTGGTGAAGTCCAGCGCCGCCTGGCAGTTCTTGCTGAGGTCGGTGGCAAAGAGAATTGATTTGATCGGTTTGAGCATCGCAGATCTCCAAGATCCATTGATATATTATGGCGACGAAGCGTTTGTCGTCGTCGGTACATGCTAGCGAATGAACTGTCCGTTCATAGAACGCCAGGGCTCTGGCTGATTCAGGCATCACTCCTTGAGCACCACCCGCCTACCCTTTTATGACATGACTCAGGCACTGTCAAGTGACGATATACCCCTCCTGGCAACCTGATGCTCCTGCGAACTCAGCCCTAGCCCTCAATATTTCGTAATATTGCGTCACAAAGAGGCCCCGAATATTTTACATGCAATCCTCGGCTGGCATCCCCTCTGCGAATACTGCGCCGATAACCCCGCCAACGCACAAAGCCCCTCCGCAAAGTTGCGAAAGGGCTTTGTCACAAGACCTGCGTCCATAGCCGATCAGTACATCATGCTCGGCAGAAAGGTGATCAACTGCGGGAAAATGGCGAAGAGGATTACGCCGACCAAGACCGAGAGCATGAATGGCCCGATACCCTTGAATATCGTCTCCAAAGGGATAGCCCCTCCCGGCAGGCCTCTGCTGACGCCATAGACGACGTAGACGTTGAGACCGACCGGGGGCGTGATAACCCCCATCTCGGTGACCATGACGATCATCACCCCGAACCAGATGGGGTCGAAGCCAAGACCGCTGACCAAGGGGAAGAAGACCGGTACGGTAAGCATCACCAGGGCCAGGGAGTCCATGAAGCAGCCGCCCAGGAAGTAGACGAGGATGACCATGGTCAGCACCACCAGCGGAGGCAGGTTGAAACCGCCGATAACCTCGGCGATATCGTAGGGAATGCGGGTTACCGCCAGGAACTTGCCGAACACCGTGGCCCCGGCGACCAGCATCATGATCATGCAGGACGACTTGAGGGTGTCATACAGGGCTTCGACAAAGGACTTCCAGGTAATCTGCCGGCGAATGACCGCCACCAGCAGCACGCCCATGACTCCAACCCCCGCCGCCTCTGTGGCGGTGAACAGGCCGAAGAACAGGCCGCCGATGCAGGCGATGAAAACCAGCAACGTCTCCACCATGCCGGATAGCGAACGCAACTTTTCCCCCCAGGTGAATTTCTCGCCCCTCGGCCCATCCTGCGGGCGAAGATTGCACCAGATGGTGACGGTGATGATGAAGAGGATGGTCACGACGATGGCAGGCACGATGCCAGCCATGAAGAGGCGGCCGATGGACTGCTCGGTGAGGATGCCGTAGATGATGAGCACCACGCTGGGCGGCATGATCATCCCCAGGCCGCCTCCGGCCGACACAGAGCCCGCTGCCAGGGCATCGCTGTAACCGAAGCGGCGCATCTCCGGCAGGCCGACGGTGGCCATGGTCGCCGCCGTGGCGGCGCTGGAGCCGCAGACCGCCCCGAAGGCGGTACAGGCCGAGACCGTGGCGATGGACAGCCCACCCTTGGTATGGCCGAGAAACTTGTAGGCCGAGGCGTACAGTTTGGTACTGATCCCCGCGTTGAAGGCAATCTGCCCCATGAGAATGAACAAGGGGATGGTGGTGAGATTGTAGGAAGAGAATACGTCGTAGAGATCCTTGGCCAGCAGGTTGAGACCGCCCTGCAACGAAGTGAGCATGGCGAAGCCACCGAAACCCACCAGCGCCATGACATAGGCTACAGGCATCTTGGTCATGAAGACCACGACCATGAAGACGATTCCGATTATGCCGACAGTTGTGGCGCTCATGATTTGACCAATTTGGTAAAGGTGTCGAGAATGGCGAGAACGAGCACAAGGCAGAGCACGGAGCAGGCGATCGCCAGAACGAAGACGATAGCGTACTCGGGCAGGTGCAGGTTCATGGAGACCTCGCCGGAGTCCTTGAGCTTGCTGCTGAAGAGGAACATCCGCCAGCTGATGATGATAAAAAGCCCGAGGCTGACGATCTCAGTGCACAGCTCTGTGAACAGCCGCCCCTTGCGGGGCAGTTTATTGACGAAGAGCTCGACGCCGATATGCCCCTTGTCGAGTTGCGTGATGGGCAGCGCCATGGCCACCGTCAACGCCCCCATGAAGCTGACCAGTTCGATGGACCCGAAGATAGGGTGTTTGAACAGCCTTCCGATGACATCGGCACAGGTGAGCAGCGCCATGCCGAACAACGATGCAGCGCCAACCATCTTGAGTTTATCGGAGAGAAAGAGCAGCGCCTTTTCAATTGAATGCATAGCCACCACCATCACCTCTTGTGTCGTTACTTCATGCGGGCGACGGCTGGGTGCCGCCATCGCCCGCCATTTCCAAGCACTGCGATGAGCTACTTGTTGGCTTTGAGGGACTCGCGGAGAGCGGCGATGATTTTCGGCCCGTCGACGCCCTTCTTGCTCAGCCCGGCGCCGAAGTCGTCGATGAACGGGGCGACCGCCGCCGCCCAGCGCTCGGCTTCCTTCGCGTCGAGTTCGACGATAGCGTTGCCTTCTTT
>JANJUM010000067.1 GCA_024710585.1 Desulforhopalus sp. | reverse complement strand
GGCATCGTCCTCGAGGGACTCGAACATGTCGAGTTTGCGCAGGATGCCGAAGAACTTCTCGAGATGCTGCCGCCGCCGTCGCTCCTCGCTCTCATTGAGGAGCTTCATCTGCAGGGTAGCGAAGTCGCGTTCCTTCTTGAGCTCGAAGTGGATCAGGCCATCGCAGCCGCCGCAGTCAAAGCGCGTCTTCTGCTGCCCGAGGCGGGCGAAACCGCTGCGGTTATCGAAGGAGTCGATGATGGCGGCGATGACCTGCGCCAGGTAGAGGCAGCCCGGCTTCAAGGCGGGCACGGTGAGGCTGAAAGACTCGACCTTGAACTCCTCGCCGACGTTATAGATCGGGCAGGCACGCTCCTCGGTGACGATGAAGATGGCGTCGCGGTATTTGTTGAGGGGTTTTCTGGCCATGCGTTTCCTAGAAAAAAATGGCTAAACCGACCGCACCGCGCAGGTCAGTCGGCTCGCGCCTTTTCGAGAAAGCGGGTGCCGACCTCGAATTCTCCGGCCCGCCCTTTGTTTTCCTGACACCACATCACCGAAGCGATGACCTTGAGGCGCTCGGCCTCCTGCTCCTCCCAGCGCCAACGCCACTCATCCATGTCCTTGCCGAGCCCGGCGAACTCCAGCTCGATGAGAAGCTCGCTGTTCTTGCGCAGTTGCTCGTCGGTGACGAACCTGATACCAGCCAGGCTGTAGTCGAGCAAGAGCCCGTGGGCCGGCCCTGCCCGGCGACCATCCTCGCCGATGGTGACGAATTGAAACTCCACCCGCCCCTTGCCCTTGGTCCGCTGCTTGCCCCTCCGCTCCTCTGTCGCCATCTTGGCCTCCGCCGCTGTGGGTTTGTCGGGCCCGGTCATGGTTCACCGGTTCTTTCTCTTTATAGCACCGGAGGAAGGCGCTTGTGAAAGGAAAAAGAGCGCAACATCTCAATCTTGGGCAAAAAAGCGGAAAATCACGACGCTGCCGGAAGGGAAGGAGCCACGCTTGGCTCTCGACAGAAACGGCCCGATGGTGTAGAGCGGCAAGCATTGCCGACTGCGGCCCGGTCGCCCCCAACCGGGCTCGCCGCACAACCAGGCGCGCCTCGCCGCACCAGCGCGTCCGGAGACCGTTCACCACCTCGACGTCACGGAGGCACGACAAGGCCATGGCCCGGGAACAACTCTTTCACGATCACCGCCTGCCTGGCATCGCGGCGCGCCGGTCGATCGATAACCGCCACAGCTTCAAGCCCCACATCCACCAGGGCCTCTCCATAGGCGCCGTCGAAAGCGGTCAGCTCCTGGTCACGCTCGGCTCCGAGCAGTTGCACCTCGTCCCGGGGGAACTGATCGTCATCAACCCCGGCACCCTGCACGCCTGCAATCCCCTCGGCTGCCCAGCGCGCAGTTTCTCGATACTCTACCTCGACCTGCCCATGTGCCTCACGCTGCAGCAAACCCTCTGGCAAACCGAGACCTTCCTGCCGCTATGGCCGCCCCGCCTCGCCGACCCCGACCTGTTTGCCGACTACCTGCATACCCTTGCCACCCTCCTCGCCACCGACCGCGATCTTCTCGAGAAGGAGGAGGCGGTGGCGCGGCTGCTCGCCACCCTCTTCCAATATTGCGCGAGCGCCGCTCCCGCCCCGCCGCCCCCCTCGCTCTCCGCAGAGGAAACGGCGAGATTGAAGGACCGGCTGTCGATCAACCTCGGCGAGCAACTCTCCCTCGCCGAACTGGCGCGGCAGCGCGACGACAACCCGTACACCCTGCTGCGCCGCTTCAAGGAAGCGACCGGCATCACCCCCCACGCCTTCCGCCTCAACCGGCGCATCGATCGCGCCAAGGAGTTGTTGCAGTCGGGCATGGAGATCGCCGATGTCGCCCTGCAGTGCGGCTTCTACGATCAAAGCCATCTGCACCGCCATTTCAGGGCCCTGACCGCCATGACCCCCAGACAGTACCAGATCAATTTCGTCCAATAATTTTTCGGCGAAAGCTTCTATCCTCTTCTCCCAACCACTAACCGCACGCTTTGGGAGAAGCCACATGGAATTCGTCTACATCGCCACCGCCCACTTCCTCGCCCTCATCAGTCCCGGCCCCGATTTCTTCCTCATTCTCCAGGCATCCCTGCGGCTCTCGCGCCGGGCCGGGCTGGCGCTGTGCGCCGGCATCGCCGCCGCCAACGGACTCTACCTGGCGCTGGCTGTGGCCGGGGTAGAGGTTTTACGCCAGGTGCCCGGTCTGCTGCTGGCCATGCGCTATCTCGGCGCCCTCTACCTGCTGTGGCTGGGCATGCTCCTCCTGCGGGCGCCACGGCCGGATCTCGACGGGGGAAAAGGTGTCGGCGGAAATGGTGATGACCGACCGGGCCGGCAATTCACGCGCGGCCTGCTCGCCGCCCTGCTCAACCCCAAGAACGCAGTCTTCTACCTGTCGCTGTTCACCACCATGGTCAGCCCCGATACCGGCATGATGCGCCGCGGCCTCTACGGTTTGTGGATGACGGTGGTGGTCTTTTCATGGGACGGGCTGCTGGTGCTCGTTCTCGGCAATCCCCTGGTGCGCCGGCGCCTGCAGGGGACGGTGTTCATCCTCGAGAAAGGAGCCGGGGCAATGCTCGCCATCGCCGGCCTCACCTTACCCTTCGGGTAATGGTGGTTAGCCCTACTCGGGAGAGCCTGGCGCTTTGTCCGGGGCAGAAGACTTGCCCCGACCTTTGAGGTACTCGACAATCACCGGCAACACCGAGATGCCGATGATTGTCAGTACCACCAGTTCGAAGTGGTTCTTGATGAAAGG
>JANJUM010000058.1 GCA_024710585.1 Desulforhopalus sp. | reverse complement strand
GTGTCGTGACCGAATCAGGCTTTCTTCAATTTGAGGACGTCGCCAGGGATGATGGTGTCGGACTTGAGGTTGTTCCACTTCTTGATCTCGCTGGTGGAGATGTTGACTTTCTGCGAGATGGAGTAGAGGGTGTCGCCGTTCTGTACCCGATAAGAGGCCAGGGCATCAGCGGTGGAAGCTTCGGTGATATGGATCTTGCGTTTGTCGGCCTTGAGGACGAGCATTCTGTCGCTCTTGCCCTGGGTGGCAGGTTTTTCCATGGCGATGTGCTCGGCCTTGGCCGCCGGAACCGTGGCTTCCCTGTTGTCGAGGTAGAGGGCCAGCTGGGTGCCGACCTGCAGAGATCTCGGGTTCTTGATATTGTTCCAGGCCATGATCGTCTCCGGGCTGACCCCATACAGGGTGGCGACCCGCGACAGTGTCTCTCCGCTCTTGACACGATGCATGACCAGACCTTCGTTGCCGGCCGCCCTGGCCTTGGCGATGTTTTCCGGAAGCAGCTGGTAGGAGACGGTGTTGTAGGGGATGCGCAGGTTCTGGCCGATATTGAGCTTGCCGCTTCTCAGGTTGTTGGCTTTGAGCAGGGTGGTTCTGTTGATATCGTAATTGGCGGCAATGGAGGCAAGGGTGTCAGTCTTGCGGATCTTATGAGTCTTGTAGGCGGTGGTGACAGTCGAGTGCAGACGCGGCATGTTCTTCATCGCCAAGGCGGCGGTGTTAGCCGGCACCTTCACTTCATAGCCACTGGTATTGAGCGGCACTCTGTCCTGACGCAACTGTGGGTTGAGCTTCTTGATGGTTTCCTTGGAGCTGTTGGTGAGCAGGGCGATGGCATCGAGGCCCATGCCCGGCGGGGTGGTAAGCAGGTCGAATTTCGGTGGAGAAAGAGGCTCGAGGCCGGCGAAGCCGAATTTTTCAGGCTGGCGGGCGATGATCAGTGCGGCGATCAGTTTGGGTACGTAGCGTTTGGTCTCAAGCGCAAGATAATCCTGCTCGGCGAGGTCCCAGAAGTTGTCGACCTTGTATTTGCTGAGGCCAATGCGGATCTTGTTGGGGCCGCCATTGTAGGCCGCCACGGCGAGGTGCCAGTCTCCGAATTCCTTGTAGAGGTCGGAGAGGAAGGCCACCGCCGCCTGGGTCGATTTTTCGGGATCGCGGCGTTCGTCGAGGTAGCGGTCGATGGTCAAGTTGTATTGCTGCCCGGTGCCCTCCATGAACTGCCAGATGCCGACGGCATTGGAGCGCGAACAGGCGAAGGGGTTGTAGCCGCTTTCGATCATCGCCAGATAGACGAGGTCTCGGGGCAGGCCGGCCTCGCTCAGCGCCGTTTCCATCATCGGCACATAGACGGCGGAACGGCGCAGCCACTCGGCAAACTGGTTGCGGAAGCCCTTCTGGAAGAACTCGAGGTACATCTGCACCTGCTTGTTGAATACCACCGGGAATTCGAAGGTGGTATCCAGGGTGGGATCGAGGCTCATCGGCGCATCGGCCCCGTTCCACATACCTGTCAGGCTAAGTTCCTTCAGTTCCTCGTCGAGACACATTTCCTGCTCGGTGGCCTGCAGATCCTGGTCGGTGTCTTCGGCGGCGCTGTCGTCATCGACGACTGCCAGGGAAGGGCGGTCGATGGCCGCGTAGCGGATGGTGTCGGCGCAACCAGAGAAAAGGAGCAGCACAGAGGCGAAAAGAAGGGTGGAAGCGATCGTATGGTAGGGTCGTATCATTATCCAGTCCGGTTGTTGTCCGCAGATTCCCGGTCCGAGGAAAAGACCATGGTCGGGCACACTCGTCTGTTGAGATATCTTCGATAACCTTGTACATTCTGTCTTGCCGGTTCGACACCGCCAATCTCGGGTATAAGAACCGAACTCTCTGCCAAATGCAAGAATTATACGCCCAAATGACCGTCGAGGTTGCGCTTTCCACCCTCTTTCGCCGCGTTTTCACCCCTTTCCCTCCATCACCATGATCAAAAGGTTATTTTTTACGGCCATAGCCGTCGCCATCGCCCTTGTCGGGGCCGGCCTGGGCTGGGTGTACCGGATGGTTGTCGTCGAACCCGGCGATGAAATCCGCCAGGAGAACATTCGCAACATCCTCGGCAAGGAGAGCAAGGTCTATTACAACGACGGCGCCACGCAACTTGGGGTGTTCTTCGATAACGCCCACCGCCAGTACGTCACCTTCGAGGAGATACCGAAGGATTTCGTAAACGCCCTGGTGGCGTCCGAAGACGAGCGCTTCTTCTCTCATTATGGCTTCGACCCGGTGGGCATCGGCCGGGCCCTGGTGCGCAATCTCCAGGCGGGGAAGGTGGTTCAGGGCGGGAGCACCCTCACCCAGCAGACCGCCAAGAACCTTTTTAAACGTGAAAACAGGTCGATAGAGGCAAAACTCAAAGAACTTCTTTTCGCTCTACGGCTCGAGTACCACTATCCCAAAGAGAAAATCTTCGAGTTCTACGCCAACCAGTTCTTCGTCAGTGGCAACGGGCATGGCCTCGGTGTCGCCGCCAGGTACTATTTCGACAAGTCGCCCCGGGAACTCACCCTGGTTGAATGCGCCTTCATTGCCGGCAGTGTCAAACGTCCGAACTATTACAACCCGTTTATCAAGAAATCGTCCCAGGGGGTCGAGGAAGCCAAGTCCCGCGGTCGCGAACGTCTCGGCTACGTCCTCGGCAAGATGCGTCAGCTGGGGATGATCGGCGAAGAGCAAGAGCGGCAGGCGTTGGCCGAGGACCTGCGCTTCTCGCAGGGCAAGGTCGGCTTCGCTCTCGATTATGTCATGGATCTGGTTCGTGAAGCCCTCTCCGAGGGCGAGGTCAGCGGCGCCCTCGAGGCCGCCGGGGTCGCCAACATCGCCACCGCCGGTCTGCGCATCGTCACCAGTGTCGATCAGAACCTGCAGGAACGCAGCCTGTCGATTCTGCGCGGCGAACTGTCACGTCTCGATGTCACCCTGCGCGGCTACGAACGCGTCGAGGTGCAGAAGGAGCTGGCCGCCCTCGACTATGGCGGCGATTCTGAGCTGCGTCTCGGCGCATTTCTCTTCGGCACCGTGGTCGAGGTCGGCGGCAAAGGGAAGGGCGTTAAGATCTCCGTCGAGCTCGACAAGAAACTCGGCCTGGGGCAGATCGACCACCAGGGGCTGGTTGACCTGCTCAAAGCGAGGGTAAAATATGAAAAGAATCTGTGGAGCGAGCCGGCGGCGTCCGATCTCGACCAGCTCATCGCCCAACTGCGCCAGGGGGATCGCCTCTGGGTGTCGGTGCGTGGCCTCCCCGAAAACGGGGACATCCAGCTGAGCCTGGAGAGATATCCTCAGGTACAGGGTGGTGCCCTGGTTCTCGAGGGTGGCGCCATCCGCGCCGTGGTCGGGGGGAGTGAGAACCGCTTCTTCAACCGCGCCGTGCAGGCCAGGCGCACCATGGGATCGGCCTTCAAGACCCTGGTCTACGCTGCCGCCTTGCAGTTGGGTTGGAATAGCGCCGACATGCTGCTCAACAGCCGCAATATCTTCGTCCTGCACGGCCTGCCCTATTTCCCGCGACCCGACCACAGCAGTCCCCACGAGTGGGTGTCGATGGACTGGGCCGGAGCCTACTCGGAGAACGTCGCCACCGTGTGGCTGCTGGCGCACCTCTGCGATCGCCTCAACCCCCTGCAGTTCCGCGAGGTTGCCGAAAAGATTGGCCTGGCGCCGCGGGTGGTTGACGGGACAGAGGAATCCTACGCCTCTTACAGCACCCGTATTCGCGACCGCTATGGCATCCAGGTCAATCGCGAGACCCTGCGCGAGGCGGCGTATCGCGTTGCCGTGGAGAACATCGAGGCGGACTTCGTCTTCGATGGCATGCAGGACGAATACCGGATCCTCAAGGAACTTCCCTATGGCCTCCATTTCGAACGTTTTCGTGAAGATGTCGAGGAGGATTACCTGGGAGGTGACGTCACCCCCACCAAGGCCGAGGCGAACGAACTCGCCGTCCGTAAAAAGGTCCTCGAGCACCGTTATGTCGAACTACTGGCCCTGCGCGAGGAGTTCACCCTCTTCCGTAAGCGGCTGGAGCAGTTGCCGTCCTTCGGCGGTATCCTGCCGAGCACCCCTGGCGGGGCAAGCCTCTATGCCGACCGGCTCAGCGGCGAGCTCTTTTTTCTGCGCGACGGCGGCGCCCTCGCTCATCTGACGCCGGTGGACGGCCAGTGGCTGCATTCGCGGCTCGCCGAACTGGGTGGCGAGAGGCTCGAGGATTTCTGGGGCGAGGTGAAAACGCGGGATGGCCTGTCCTTTGCCGCCATCGAGCGCGTCGAGACCCAGGTCGAGGAGGAATATCGCAAGCTCGCCGCGCAAAGACCCTATAATTTCGAAGTACTGGCGCAGCTCGAAGATTTCCGCGTCACCGTCGGCCTACACTATCTCATTCGGCTCGGCAGGCAGCTTGGCATCACGTCGGAGCTGGAGCCGGTGCTCTCTTTCCCGCTGGGCTCCAATGTCGTCAGCCTGCTGGAAACCACCCGCATGTACGATGGGCTGGTAACAGGCGAAATCACCACTTTTGGCGAGCCTGGGCAGGAGGGTGATAACGATGTCATTGCCATCCTCGACCGTATCGAGGCCGAGGATGGCACGTTGCTCTACAAGCCGACTCCACAGAGAAAAAGGGTCATTGACGAAAAATGCAGTCTGGCGCTCGGCGGTATCCTCGAAAACGTGGTCAAGTTCGGTACCGGCAAGAGTGCTGGTGACAAGGTCAGGCTGGGCCTTGCCGGGCAGGGCGCCAAAGAGGGAGATTCCGCGCCAAGCTTCGCGGTGCCCCTGCTCGGTAAGACCGGCACAGCCAATAATTATGCCAACGCCTCGTTCATCGGTTACGTGCCTGGCG
This sequence comes from Desulforhopalus sp., assembly GCA_024710585.1. Lineage (GTDB taxonomy): Bacteria > Desulfobacterota > Desulfobulbia > Desulfobulbales > Desulfocapsaceae > Desulforhopalus_A. Next base: position 14,017 of record JANJUM010000058.1, on the reverse strand, counting down.
TGGCCGAAGAGGGCGAAGGCGTTGTCGCCGAAGGCGGATATGCCGTTGGCGTATATGTCGGCTTCGACGACAATCGCCCGATGCGCCGCAAGGCGACCCGCATCAGCGGCGCTCTAGGTGCCTTGCCGACCTGGAGTCGCATTGCCGACACCCTGGTGCAAGGCAGGGAATACGCAGGAAAGCTTGACGCCGACGATTTGTCGTTTTATGGTTTGATTCTCAAACGCAAGGATCTTGGGCAGATCAATCTCGGTGTAGTGCCCAATTCCGGCGGCCAACCCTTCACCCCGCTGCGCCGTATCAGCGAATCGGCGCGCTCTCAGCCGTCGATTCTCACCTTCGGCGCGGAGTCGGAGGAAGGGACATTTGTCGGCGCCCGGTATTTCCTGCCCTTCTGGATCAGCGGCGGGGATCACGGGTCGTCTTCGGGCCCATCCTTCTAGTGCTGGCGGCAGCGCTCGGCCTCAAGGGTGTCGTGCCTCGGCGTGGCAGGCCGCTGTCGCCCCCTCTTCCCCTCAGGATAGTTCAGACATGAAACATAGACGTTGTGCAGTCCTCGCACTGGCCATCCTCTTTTCTCTCAGCGGCTGTGCCATCCCCAAAAAGACCCAGGTGCAGTCGCCGGCAGCCATTCCGCCGGCCCAGAAAAGCGGGGTGGCCCCGGCTGACGGCCGTAGCGCCGTGCCACCGCTGATGACCCTCGAGCCCGATCCTCCACCACTGGCGGTCGTTGAAGAGCGAATTCCCGAAAAGCTGCCGTCGATGGCCTTTATCAACGACCGCGTCTTTGAATACGGGCGAAAGCTGGAGCGCTGGAAAGCTCTGGACAGTCAGGCCTCGCAGCGCCAGCTCAACGATCGCGAGGCGGCGGAGATGGTGCGCTGCTTCCGTCAGCTGCAGGCGGTGCTCGATGGCTACAGCGATCTGCGCAGCCGGCTGTTGCAGACCGAGCGGATGAGCACTGCCGAGAAACTCGGCCAGTCGGGGATCATCGACCTCGAAAAGAGCGATATCGATTTTATTGAAAGCTCCTGCGGGCGAATGCTCGCCGACCATGGAGACGAGGGTGCAGGGTGGAGTCAGCGCGGTGACGATGCTGATATCGGCCAACTCGAGGCCCTGATTGCCAGGCACGCCCAGAATCACGAGTTGGAGGAGATCGTCAATATCTGGCGGAAAATCCCCCAGCACCAGCTCGGTCGTGTCGATCTGCGCACAAGGATCAGCTATGGCAATGCTCTGATGCTGCTGCACAGGCCTGATCAGGCGGCGGAGATCTACCAGCAGGTGGTCGACCAGATGTCGGCGACTGACGCCCAGGCCATCGATCTCGTCTCGTTGCGCAGGACTCTGGCCGATCTCTATACTGCTTCCGGTAACTACCAGATGGCGGCCGGGCAGTACCGCAAGATCTCCGAAGACTATCAAAATCTTGGTAAGCTGGAGGAGTGGTCGAAGCTGCAGCTCTCGATTCTCGATCGATCGCGCCAGGGCAGCCCCGAGTTGCGCGAGTATTCCGGCCTGCTGAAAGAATACCTCAGCTATGACCCTGACAAGAGCGGCTACAAGTTGCTCTGGCAGGCGGAAAAATTCCTCGAGAAATACCCTTATTCCCCGGTGGCTTCCAACGTCGACGTCATCAAGAACAAGGTCAAGATGGCTGCCGACAAATGGTTTGAGAGCTTTATGGCCGATGTCGAGAAGCTGCGTGCTGAGAAGAAGTTCCAGGAGGCGCAGGACCTTCTCAAGACGCTGCCCGCAGAGATCATCGGGCCGGAGAAGCAGCTGGCACTTAAGGGCAAGAACGAGGAACTTTCCTTGACCGACGCCGTGGAGAGGGAGTCGCAGCGACTGGCGCGCATGGAGGAACTGCAGAATCGCTGGAACAGCGGCATGCTGCTCGCCAAGGAGGAGAAGTACGACGAGGCCCTGGCGCTGTTTGCCGGCTTCTCCGATACCGAGTATGCCATGAAAGCACAGGAAAAGATCCGTGAACTGTCCCAGGAAGCGGCCAAGGCCGAGCGCAAGAAGGCGGCTAACCTCTTCACCAGGTTCACCAAGACCAGCGATCCGGAAAGTCGCCGGAAACTGCTCCTCGAGACCCACCGGACGCTGAGCGGCATTCTCGTGAAGTATCCCGATGTCGATATCCGCTCCAAAGTGGCCGGCAACCTCGAGAGGGTGGAGCAGGAGATGATGGCCATCGACCCGAAGCTGCTGGTCATGGCCGGGCAGGATGATGCCCCGGCGCCAGCAGCCAACAGCCTCGACCGTGCCTTCACCCCGCCCGGCAATATGGTGATGGAAGAGATTCCGGCGGCGGAGGACGACGCGCAACTGGCGAAGCCATAACGTCTCCGGCAATTCGAGAAGAGCGAGAAGGCGGGCCGGAGTGTCTCCGGTAAATGCCAAAGCGGGCGCAACCTCTAGCGGTTGCGCCCGCTTTGTTTTTTAGAGTCGGGCGAGGAGGATGCGCAGCATGCGGCGCAGCGGTTCGGCGGCACCCCAGAGCAACTGGTCGCCGACGGTAAAGGCGGCGAGGTAGCGAGGGCCGAGCTTCATTTTGTGCAGGCGGCCCACTGGCACGCTGAGGTTGCCGGAGACCTTGACCGGCGTCAGCTCGCGGGAGCTGATCTGGCGGTCGTTGGGAATGATTTTTACCCACGGGTTGTGGCTGGCGATGAGCTGTTCGATCTCATCGACACCGATATCCTTTTTCAGCTTGATGGTCAGGGCCTGGGAGTGGCAGCGCATGGCGCCGACACGGATGCACAGACCGTCCACCGGGATGATGTCGTCGCCACCACGACCGAGGATCTTGTTGGTTTCGGCGATGCCCTTCCACTCTTCCTTTGACTGTCCGCCTTCCACCGGCACATCGATCCACGGGATGAGGCTCGCCGCCAGGGGCACGCCCCAGGTATCGACGGTCAGCGAGCCGTCGTTGAGCTTGGCGGTGACCTTGCGATCGATGTCGAGGATGGCCGAGGAGGGGTCGTCGAGCAGATCGGAGACTTCACCGGCCAACTCCCCCATCTGCCTGAGCAATTCGCGCATGTTTTTGGCCCCGGCGCCGCTGGCTGCCTGGTAAGTCATCGAGCTGACCCACTCGACGAGGTCGTTGGCGAAAAGGCCACCGAGGGCCATGAGCATCAGCGAGACGGTACAGTTGCCGCCGATATAGTTTTTAATGCCGCGATCCAGGCCCTTTTCGATCACGCTGAGGTTGACCGGGTCGAGGATGATGATGGCGTCATCCTTCATTCTCAGCGTCGAAGCGGCGTCGATCCAGTAGCCGTTCCAGCGGCGGCGCAGGTTTTCGTAGACGCTGGTCGTGTAACTGCCGCCCTGACAGGAGACGATGATGTCCATTTCCGCCAGGCGGTCGATGTTCATCGCATCTTCCAGAGGTTTGCCGCCGCCGACATCCGGGCCTTTTTCACCGATCTGGGAGGTAGTGAAAAAGACGGGGGTGAAGCCGCGAAAGTCGTTTTCGGCAACCATCCTCTCCATGAGGACAGAACCTACCATTCCTCGCCAACCGATAAATCCAACGTGCAGCATGGGGAGACTCCGTAAAGTAGTGTTGTCGACCCTGAAAGTCAGGGGGCTAGGGCGATTGACCATCGCCGAAAGCTTCAATTCTTACCTGACTTGCCAGTGAAACGCTCGTGAAAAATCTGCCCCGCCGCTACTCCCGCCGGGGCCCTTGTGGCTTGTCGGGGCCTTGTAGCAACTGGGCGCCGAGGATGAAGGAGCCGGTGAGGATATAGACATCGGCGAGATTGAAAATCCCGGTCTGCAGGAAGCCTCTGCCGAGAATCAAAAAATCGGTGACACCGCCATCGCCGCGGAGGCGGTCGAGCAGGTTGCCGAGGCCGCCACCGGTGATCAAGGCCAGAGGCAGCCATAATGGCGAAGCGTGGTCGAGCAGGCGCAGCAGGATGATGAGGCAGCCGCCGAGAAGGACCGCCACGCCGACGGTAAGCAAGAGGAAGCGCCATTCGGCGGGCAGGCTGGCGACGACGCCGAGAAAGCCGCCGTGATTCTCGACGAGCGACAGCCGCACCGTGTCGAAGAGATAGCTGCTGCCGGAAGGAGGGAGAAACTCGCGGGCCACGTATTTGCTGGCCTGGTCGCTGCCGATGGTGACGGTGAGGAGGAAGAGCAGCCGCCACAGGCGGCGGTTCGTGAAAACCCTGGTTGCGGGGGCAGTCATGCCGTCGTTAACCCTCCTCGAGGACGCGGCGGATGAGGGCTGCTATCGATTTGCGCGCCAGCGGCTTCATGGCGAAGGCTTTGATGCCCAGCGATCGGGCCTTGTCTTCGTTGACCAGTTCGCTGAATCCGGTGCAGAGGATGACCGGCATGTCCGGCCTGATGCGCATCACCTCCTGGGCGAGGTTGGCGCCGTTCATCTTCGGCATGGTCATGTCGGTGATGATCAGGTCGAAGTCCTGCGGGGCGTCGCGGAAGCGCTCCATGGCATGCAGCGGCTGGGAATCGTGGATGACCCGGTAGCCGAGGCTGGCGAGGAGGCGGGCCTGCATTTCCGCCACCTGCGGCTCGTCGTCGACGACGAGGATGCGCTCGTCGCCGCCGCGCAGCTCCTCGGGGAGCTCTTCGCTCACCGTCTCGCCCTTCTCCTCGAGCATCGGCAGGTAAATGAGAAAGCTCGTGCCTTTGCCGGGCTCGCTGTAGACGGAGATGTGGCCGCCGTGGCTCTTGACGATGCCATGCACCACCGCCAGGCCCATGCCGGTGCCCTGGTCGGGAGGTTTGGTGGTAAAATAGGGGTCGAAGATCTTGTCGAGCAGGGCTCGCTCCATGCCGCAGCCGTTGTCGCACACCTTGAGCAGCAGGTAGCGGCCGGGGGCGAGCAGCAGATGCTTGCTTTTCTCGTCGAACTCCTCGAGTTCGATACACTCCGCCTCGACGGCGAGGATGCCCCCGGTCTCGCGCATGGCGTGGTGGGCGTTGGTGCCGAGGTTCATGAGGATCTGCTGCAGTTGCACGGCATTGGCGAGCAGCCGGATGTTCCCGCAGGTGATCTTTGTTTTGATTTCAATGGATTGTGGCAGGGAGGCGCGCAACAGCTCGAGGGATTCCTGGAGGATGGGAAGGAGCTTGAGCGGGACCTTTTCGCCATCTTGGCGGCGGCTGAAGGTGAGGATCTGCCGGACCAGTTCCTTGGCGCGGTCGGCGGCGCGCAGCACCTGGTCGAGCTCCTTCCCGGCCGGGCAGGGGCTGTGCTTGCACAGGGAGTCGCTGTGCAGCTTGGCGAGCTCGGTATAGCCGATGATGACGGTGAGGATGTTGTTGAAGTCGTGGGCGATGCCTCCCGCCAGGGTGCCGATGGCTTCCATCTTCTGCGACTGCTGCAGTTGCCTGCTCAGCTTGCGCGCCGAGTTTTGCGCCGCGATGCGCTCGGCGATTTCCTGCTGCAGCTCGCGATTGCGCTGCTCGAGTTCGGCGATGCGTTGCTGCAGTTCGGGGTAGTAGCTCTTGCGGATGGAGCGTTCCCCCAGGCCGATGATGCTTTGCCGCAGTTCTTCGCGGGCATCCCCCGGCTCAGAGGGCTTCTTCATAGATGACCTCGATGTCGCGGCGTGTCGGGTTGCGCGGGTTGGTGACCATGCACGGGTCGCGCAATGCCTTTTCGGCCAGAGCGGGGATGTCGGCCGTGGTGGCCCCCTGCTGCGCGAGGGTCTTGGTAATGCCCACCTTACGCTTGAGCTCGTCGATATGGGCGACGATGGCCTTGCGCGCCGCCCCCGCCGGCAGCCCTTCCAGGGACAGGCCCATGGCCCCGCCGATTTTCACGTATCGTCCCGCAGCTTCGGGGAAATTGTAGTTGACCACGTGCTGCAGGAGCAGGGCGTTGCACTCGCCGTGGGGCAGGTCGAGCAGCCCGCCGAGGCTGTGCGCCATGGCGTGCACCGCGCCGAGGCTGGCATTGGAGAAGGCAAGGCCGGCCTGGAGGCTGGCCAGGGTCATGTTGTTGCGCAGTTCAAGGTCGTCAGGCGCGGTGAGCACCAAGGGGAGGTTGTTGCAGACGAGGCGTACCGCCTCGAGGGCGTGCAGGTCGAGCAGCGGCGAGTTGGCAGTGGAAACGTAGGCCTCGACGGCGTGCACCAGGGCATCCATGCCGGTGCAGGCGGTGAGATAGGGTGACATGGTGACGGTGGTCAGCGGGTCGATGAGCGCCACATCAGGCACCATGGTCTTGCTGATGATGGCGATTTTGCGCTTGTCTGCTGTGTGGTTGATGATGGCGAACTGCGAGACGTCGGCCGAGGTGCCGGAGGTGGTGGGGATGCACACCAGCGGCGGGCCGGGGATCGCCACCTTGTCGATGCCCTCCATGTCGAGGATGTGCTGTCTGTTGGTGCAGACGATGCCGATGCCCTTGGCGCAGTCCATCGGACTGCCGCCGCCGACGGCGACGATGACGTCGCAGGCCTCGCTCTGGTAGAGCTCGGCTCCGGCCATCACCTCGGAGTCGCGGGGGTTGGCGGAAACCGATGAAAAGACGGCATAGTGGATACCTTCGGACTCGAGCAGGTCAAGGGTCTTGCTGGCCCAGCCGGCCTCCATCAGTCCGGGGTCGGTGACCAGCAGCGCCTTACGTGCCCCGAAGTTGTGCAGGTAGCGGCCGACCAGCTGCATGGCGCCAGCGCCGAAGATGAACTCGGGGGCGACGAATTTTCGTAGTTCCATCATGGTGTTGCTCGAGTATCCTGAAGCAGGGGGAGCGAAATTCTTGTCCTTTCCTGGCTAAGTATGGAACAAACGCCTGGGAAAGTCAACCGGCCCTTCTCCCTTTCCTCCCACGCCGAAATCCCGTTGCCAAGCGGCAGCGAGTTCGATATGTTAGCAGATTCGCATATATTGTCGGCGGGGCAGGTTTGGCCCGCGGGAGTGAAATCCTCTGCAAGTGGGAAAGAATATGGTGAAGATCGGTATCATCGGCGGGTCCGGGCTCGAGAATCCGGAAATATTCAAGGATGGCAGTATACTCGAGGTTGACACCGCGTATGGCCCGCCGTCGGCGCCGCTCAAGGTTGGCACCATTGCCGGCGTCGAGGCGATTCTTCTCGCCAGGCACGGGGTGGATCACCAGTACAGCCCGACCGAGGTCAACAATCGCGCCAACATTGCCGCCCTGCGCGACGCCGGGGTGACGCATATCATCGCCACCACCGCCTGTGGCAGCCTGCGTGCCGAGATCGAGCGCGGCCATCTGGTGGTGCTCGACCAGTTCATCGATTTCACCCGATTCCGCAGCAACACCTTCCACGACTCCTTCGCCGGCGGGGCGCAGCATACGGCCATGGCCCACCCCTTTAACGAGGACTTGCGCCAGCGGTTGATCGCCGCAGGTCAGCGCCGCGGGCTGCCGGTGCATCCCAGGGGCTGCGTGGTGACCATCGAGGGGCCGCGCTTTTCGACGGTCGCAGAATCGAAGATGTTTCGCCTGTGGGGCGCCGACGTCATCAACATGTCGACGGCCCCCGAGGCGATGCTGGCCAACGAGGCCAGAATCCCCTATGCGGCGGTGGCCATGTCCACCGACTACGACTGCTGGAAGGAGGACGAGGCCCCGGTCACCTGGGAGGAAATCCTCGCCGTCTTCCGCCGCAACGCCGCCAACGTCACCGGACTTCTCGTCGAGGTGATCTCCACCTTCAACCGCTAAGGAACCTGCGAGGCGTCATGGATCTCAAAAGCACTGTACGGAGCATTGCCAACTGGCCGATCGAGGGCGTCATTTTCCGCGACCTCACCACGCTGATGAAGGACCCTCGTGCCTTCGCCCACGCCTGTGACCTGCTCTATGAGCGCTATCGCCCGGCGAAGCTTGGCAAGGTCGTCGGGATCGATGCGCGGGGCTTCGTCTTCGGTGCGGTGCTCGCCTACCGGCTGGGGGTCGGCTTTGTCCCCGTGCGCAAGAAGGGCAAGTTGCCGGCGGAAACCGAGGAGGAATCCTACTCCCTCGAATATGGCTCGGGGACCCTGGAGATACATACTGATGCCATCGAGCCCGGCGAGCGGGTGGTCATCGTCGATGACCTCATCGCCACTGGCGGCACCGCCGGCGCCACTGTGCAGCTGGTGCGTCGCCTTGGCGCCGAGATCCTCGAATGCGCCTTTTTGATCGAACTTCCCGACCTCAAGGGCCGAGAGCAGCTCAAAGACTGCCCCGTCTACGCGATGATGGAGTTCGAAGGCGAGTAGGGGTGGGGAGTGAAACGGAAAGTGTGGTCCGAGAGGGCGCCGTCAGCGCCGGGAACGATGTGTCGGGTCGCTGCGCCACTAAGGTGGTTGCGAGGCGTGCAATTCATGAGCAGGTACAGGATATTTTGAACGTGTCATTTTGCAAGCCCGACCCCTCGGTGCTGGTGGTGTTCGGCACCAGGCCGGAGGCGATCAAGATGGCCCCGGTGGTGCGGGCGCTGGCGGCAGACGGGCGGTTTCGCTGCCGTGTCTGCGTCACCGGCCAGCATCGGCAGATGCTCGATCAGGTCATGCAGCTGTTCGCCATCATCCCGGAGTATGACCTCGACATCATGCATGCCGATCAGGATCTCTTCGATATCACCAGCCGGGTGCTGCTGGGGATGCGCAAGGTCCTCGCCGCCATGCGGCCTGACCTCGTCCTCGTCCATGGCGACACCACCACCTGTTTCGCGGCGACGCTGGCCGCTTTCTACGCGCAAATCCCGGTGGGCCATGTCGAGGCCGGCCTGCGTACCGGGGAACTGGCCATGCCCTTCCCCGAGGAGGCCAACCGGGTGTTGACCAGCCGCCTGGCGCAGCTCCATTTCGCCCCTACCGAACGGGCGAAGGCCAATCTCCTCGGGGAGAAGGTGCCCGACGAACATATCTTCGTCACCGGCAATACGGTGATCGACGCCTTGTTGTGGGTGCGCGACAACGCCCCGCGACTGGACGACTGGGGCAAGGTCTTCGGTTCGGCGGGGCGGGTGGTGCAAGAGCGTCTGCCCTTTGTTCTCGTCACCGGCCATCGCCGTGAGAATTTCGGGCCGGGCTTCGACAACATCTGTCAGGCCATCGCCACTCTGGCCAGGCGGCATCCGCAGACGGCCTTCGTCTATCCGGTGCACCTCAACCCGAAGGTGCGCCAGCCGGTGCATGCCATGCTAGGCGGGCTTGACAACGTCCATCTCATCGCTCCCCTCGACTACGCCCCCTTCGTCATGGCCATGGACCGTTGCCGGCTCATTCTTACCGACTCCGGCGGGGTGCAGGAAGAGGCCCCCTCCCTGGGTAAACCGGTGCTGGTGATGCGCGGCATCACCGAACGCCCCGAGGCGGTGGAGGCCGGCACGGTGGTGCTGGTCGGCACCGATCGGGAAAAAATCATCACCGAGGCCGAGCGGCTGCTGGCAGAAAGGGGGGAAGAGCGTCTCGTGCGCCCCCGGCAGAACCCCTATGGCGACGGCCATGCCGCTGAAAAAATTCTCGGCGCGCTGAGGTCGGTCTTTCATCTTGAAGGAGCCTGACAGGCCTGGCCCGGCTTCCTGCTGTGCCGGGCCTTCTGGGCAGGCTTTTCGTCTTTCCGAACTGCCAGCGAAGCATCCCCGCCGGACCCCATGCCCATGGCATAGGGTCTTGCCATGGCATGGCTGTTGCGTCTTTCCCGGGGTGTTTTGTTGCCCTTATGCCTCCGCCCTATCCCTGAACGAGAATGGCAGTGTTGCCGAGCAGATCTTCTGGCGCGGCCAGGGAAGAGCTGATGATGCCCTGGAGCATCTTCTGGTAGTTCGTTTTGATACGCGTCTGGTTTTCGAAACAGTCGGGCCCGCGATAGCCCTCGATAACAATCAGGGTGTCGTCGTGGGTTTTGATCGTCTGGCTGATGAGTTGGGTCAGCAGGTTGATCTTGATCGCTGATTCGCTGTGCAGTTCCTTGGGCAGGACGTCCAGGTTGAGCTTGGCCAGGGTGTCCTTGTCGGAGAGATAGAGCAGGTCGGAAACCACCTGATGGTGGATCTTGACGATGAATGGCGAGAAGCGGCAGCTAATTTCGCTGCTGAGGACATTGTTGAGGATTTTTTGCAGGCGGATCATATCGGTGCCTGGCCCGTATTGGTCGTCGATGGCCAGGCCGACCGGCTCCGTGAATTCTTTTCTGATGCTGTCGAGAAAGTGCAGAAACGGCTTGGCCGTCTCGCGGTCTGCACTGGCCTCCACGAGTATGTCGCCTTCGGTGATCTCCAGTACCGGGATCATCCCGCGGTTGTGTACCGACTTGACGAAGTCGACCATTTTTGAGCGATACAACGCGAGAAACTCCTCCAGCCAGGGATTGTTCCCTTTGGTGAACAACCAGGGGGTGACATTGCAGGTGATATACTGCGGTTGTCGTTTCTCGTCATCGGGCAGTTGCCGCGGAGCGATTTCATGAGGAATGTCTTCGTTGCGCACAGCGGTGGTGGCCCCCTCCAGGGAAAGCAACTCGAGATGCATGCGCCGTGCGAACTCCAGAGGACGATATTGTCGTGGTGATGTCTCGCACACCGCGCCGACATAGTCGCGGAGCATGGCGAAGAAGCGCTTGCGCTCTGGGGGCTGCGATCCAGGGGCGGATGGAAACGTGTAGTTGGCGAGAAATTCTCCACCACACTGCTGCTGCTGGTTATCGGTGAAACAGTAGAAGGGCTCGAGGCAGACTTCGGCCAGAAAAGGCAGGGCAGTTGAGTCGTTACTTACCGGAAAGCCGTTTTTTATGAGGTATTCGGCATTGGCAAGGGCGAGTATATCGCTGAAGGGGATCTCCTCAAGCACCTTGTGATCTTTCTCTACCGCGAGTGGCTGGGTAAGCATATTCGGCGGCCATATGCGGCCAGACACCATCCCGAGCCGGTCCTCGATGGTCTGGTGTCGTTGCTGGTATTGTCTGAGGTCGTTGAGTTTCGCGGCCAGGGTTTCTTGGAATTTTGGCCAGTCGTTCATGGCTGGCAGGATGACATTTTCGACTGTCTTGAAAGCATGGTAGCTTCCCATGAGAAGGAAACGGAGGAAGGTCGAAGATGCCGCGTACGGCGTGTTTTTGTAGAGGAAATTTCCCAATGATTCTTCGTCACTGCTGCCGAGCTGACCGACGATGTTTCTTCCCAGTTTGATACCGATTAACCAGAGGAGAGAGAGACGTTCACAGAAGATCGCCCTTCCGGCGAGTGGAATCTTCTCGGGCAGTTCATCGCCAAGGATGATCGCCGTCTTGTTGATTTCGGGCATCTCGCCATCCACAGCCGATTTCAGGGCCTCATGCAATTCCATTTCGGCGACGCGCAATTCGTGCTGCCAGTGGAAGTTCGGACCATCGCTTTCCGGACTTGAGCGAATTCTGTTGACGACGAACAATGCCGCCGCCATGTGGTGCAGATATTCACGTTGAAGCAAAATATCTCGCAGGCCAGTCTCTGGATTGACGGAAAAAAACGGTTCGAGGAACAGTTTGACATAATCACCTACTTTGATGTTTTCGTTGATCATGTTCACTGCGGCGGCCACGGGTTTGCCGACCATTTTCCACAGGATCTTATGTAGCTCGTCGAGAGACATGCCGAAGATGTCGTGGCTCAACGGTTTTTCGACTGGAGTCTGTTCCCCTTCGGGGAATTCAGTAAAGATTTGCAGCAGCAGGTAGCGAAAAACCGCCACGGTGAACTCGTGGATAGCTATTTGGTCGATCTTTTCCTGGGAAAGAGTGTAGTTGGAGAAGGTGACATCAGTGTATCCGCCGTGGCCTTTGACGTCTCGCACTACCGGGACGTCGTTGCCCGGTTCGACGACCAGGCGGAGTCGCGCTTTGAGAGTATCTATTTTCTTTCCCAGGTCTGGCTCTGGGTTGGCATCGTCGAGGGTTTGATCGTAGGCTTTGATAATCTTTTCGCTCAGGGCGCGCAGTTCGGCCATTTTTTGCGACCAATCGATACCGCCGGCCAGGTCGAGGACATGAAAGGGTTTGAGTGGCTGAATTTGTGCCGTCATCGACTCGCCATGGCGGTCTTCTGATCCCTGCTTGACTTTTGCTGGCCAGTTCTCAAGATGAGCGCAACGCGGAGGGTTGGTTTTGTGGCAATTGTCAGTATGCTCGCACGGCCCAAAGATCTCGTCGGAGAAGATGTAGGTCCTTGTCGCGGCGAGAAAGGGGTAGCTGCTTCGCGCCTCCCACAGGGTTTGTTTCAGGGTGGCCAGATTGACCTTGATCGGGGTTGTCGTGCAGAGGTCCTTGATGCCGTTGGTGTGCCTGAAGTGGCTAAGATAGCAGCTAGGCATGGACGGTCTGTCCTGGTTTTCCTGTGAAGTTCTGAGGAGCTGGCACAACGTCTGGCGGGCCTGTGGTTCCTCGCCCGGGGCGCAGTTGGCCTCGATATGGACATGGGCAGAGGTGTCGTTATGGTCGGTGAGTTTTCGCTTGGAAGCGCCGGTGATCCAATCGAGGCTGGCCATGGGAATGGAGTAGGTGTGGTGGCCGTTTTGGCGGATGCCGAGGGTGCTGTCCAGGCCGCTCGAGAATCTGCTTGTGATGAGGCAGTAGCGGTAATACCCGGTGGTCTTCCACAGTTCCTCGGGGGATACGTCGCCCGATTTTGAGCAGGTCTCTATCGTTTGGGAGATCAGCCTGTCGTCTTCGTCTCCATGGACGAGAATGAGGTAGGCGAAGGGATGGCACTCTGTGGCGTACTTGATGCCGTCTAAGGCCTCAAGGTCACAGCAATAAAGCCGAGACCAGCCGGCACGGCTGATCCCCTGCTGCCCGGGGACGAGGTTGATGGTTGCCAGTAGGTCTTTCGCCTGCGCGTAGGCGCTGTCCGTTTTACAGAGGAACGCCAGATCGGTGGAGCCAAAGCAGATGAAGCCGAGGAGATCCGGGTCCCAACCTTTTTCTGGCGATGTTCGCGCGGCAACGATCGTCTGCTGGAAGGAGGCGACATCTCCCCGCCCCAGAGAAATGAGTAAAAGCTTCGGCATGTCCACTCCCCCAGCCCTGACGTTTGATGCGGATCACTTGGAACGTTAGGGGGTATTTCTACAGGCAACAGTCTGATACTGCAATGGAAAAGATGCCCATGGCGGTATCGCCCAAGCACCTTGGGAGAGTCGTTGCAGGAGAAGGGGTGGTGGAAAAAAGCATTGCCAGACCTGGAGGGTCTGGCAATGCAACAGATCGATAGAGGAGGGGGGTTAGGAGCAACGGTCTTCAGTGCGTGGCGGCAGCACCGGTTCCTCGGGGGTGGTGAACTTGCCTGGGAGGGGGCTGACGATGCTGCAAACATGAGCATTGCTGATAGTCAGGCTGCGGGCACTCGATTCGAGGTATTTGTCTTTTTGTTCCTGTGGGAGTTCCGCCCATGTGGTCAATAGCTGCCAGATGGCTTCTTTTTGGCTCAGTTGCATAGTTGTCGATTCTCCTGAAGAAAGATGATGTTTTGAGGCGCGGCTGGCGAGGAAAGGCGAAAAGGAAATCCCTCGAATATCATCCCATTTTTGTAAATAATAACTGGCGAGAATACTCCATGGTGAAGGCTGGCGCAAGCAGAAAAAGGCATGCGTCATCATGTAAGAACAAGGATATGGGCGTTGCGAACGCCTGTCGTCCTGTCATGTTTCAGGGCTTGTCGAAAACCTGCCCGCGTACGGTAAAGTGTAGGTCGCCAGCTGTCTTCAGGCAAGCCGTTTTGGATACCATCTTCAAGGCCGTTGATCTGTGCATTGGATGAGGTTGCACTTGTCTTGAGCTGTGCTGGCAAAGGCACGAGGAATCTTGGGAGTACATTCTGCGACCCTGCCGTGGCAGGTAAAGCGCTTGGAGCGGGTGAATAAGATTTCGAGGGGCGCGTCTGCTCCTATTTCAGTACGGATTTCTCCTGGTGATAGCCGCTTTTGGCGGTGGCGTTGGGCATGAGGATGGCGCCCTTGGCCATGAGGGTGCCCGGGCTGGTCACCGAATTGCAGCCGGTCTGGCAGGTGTCGCCGAGAATCG
>JANJUM010000045.1 GCA_024710585.1 Desulforhopalus sp. | reverse complement strand
CAGTTTTATATCGAGTATGGCCACAAGCTCTTTGCCTATCTCCTGCGCAAGTCCGGCAACAGGCACCTCGCCGCCGACCTGGTGCAGGAGAGCTTCACCCGCTACCTCGAACGATACAGCCATGGGGAAGAGAACGTCAGGCTGCTCTTCACCATCGGGCGCAATCTCTTTTATGACGACCGACGCTACCAGCAGCGCTTTTCCACCACCGAGGAGATGGGGGAGAAGGAAGGCATCGGCCAGGAAGAGCGCTATCTCGCCAAGGAACAATCGCAACTCCTTCTCGCCGCCATGGCGCGGCTTTCCGACGAAGAGCGCGATATCCTCTCCCTGGCCTCCGGAGGAGACCTCTGTTACCAGGACATCGCCCTGCTGCATCGCTGCAGCGTGGCCAACGTCAAGGTCAAGGTTCACCGGGCACGGCAGAAACTGAAGGCAATGATGCAGGAGCAGGACCATGGATGAAACCCTGATTTCCCTCTTTATCGACGATGAGCTGGCTCTCGACGAAAAGATCGTCTTCGTCGAGGCGGTCCACGGCGACGACCGCTTCGCCGCCGAAACCCTGGCCCTGCTGCGGCAGGAAACCCTGCTCCAGGCCTTGCCGCATACCATGCCGGCACCTCGCCTGGCCGACCTCGCCAGGAAGAAACGCTGGCTGCCGCTGCCGATGTGGCCGGCTTGGGGGCAGGCCCTCGGCGGAGCCTTGGCCATGGCCCTGGTGGCCGGTCTGGCCTTGCTGTTGACGATAAAAGACCCACAGGGACCAAGCCTGGTCGATCACCGCTTCGTCGTCTATCTCCCGGATGTGGAAACTGCCAGCGTGGTCGGCACCTTCACCTCGTGGAAAGCGGTGCCTATGGAAAAGATCGGCGACAGCGGCTACTGGACCCTGACCCTGCCGCTGCCCCAGGGCGAGCATCGCTACAGCTATCTGCTCGGCAAGGGGCAGCGCGTCGTCGACCCGACCATTGCCGCGCGGGAGGAGGACGATTTCGGGGGGGAAAACTCGCTGCTGATCGTCGGAGGCGCCAATGCTCCGCTCTCTTAGCTGCCTGCTCCTGACGACTCTGCTCGGCTGCAGCGCCAGCCATGTCGTCACCAGGTGTGGCAACCAGGTCTGCCTCGTCGTCGAGGCCCCCGCCGCGACAACGGTCTCCTTCGCCTCCTCGGCAGATGGTTTCACTCCGCTGCCGACCCGCCGGGGCCATGGCGGCCGCTGGACGGCGATTATGCCGGCGGCAGAGGAATTTTCCTATTTCTTTGTCGTTGACGGCAGGGTCCATGTGCCCGAGTGCCGTGATCGAGAATTCGACGATTTCGGGGGCAGCAACTGTCTCTACCACCCATGATTGCACCTGGCCCCGCGTTGGCCCTATTGGAGGACCTATGAAGACTCTTATGCTGTTGCTGCTGACTTCGCTGCTGGCAACCTCTGTCCGTGCGGCAGAACCTGGAGCTGTTTCTCCGCAGGTACGGGAACGTCTGCAGCATGTCGAACGGCAGCTTATCGCCACCGGCATGAGCGGCGACGAGGCGGGAAAGATGCTCGCGACCATGACAGCCGCCCGTCTCTCCATCGAACAGATGGAGACCCTCGCACAACATCTCGCCGCGGGCAGCCCTCCCGCCCGCACTGCGGCTGCCGACAAGATCCGCGAAGGAAAGGCCAAGGGGGTGCCTCCGGAAGCGATCGTCATGGCGGTGGAGAGAGTACGCACCCGCCTGGAACAGGCCACCCGCCTGGCAGCCAGCCTGCATCTCGCCGACGACACGGCGCTGGTCGAGGCCATCGCCGACAGTCTCGCTGCCGGGTTGCGCATGGAACATGCCACCCGACTGGCAGCGGCGCTGAACTCCACCGCGACGGCAAAGATGGTCAATCGCGAACTGGCCGAGCAAACCGCGCTCTTTGCCCGCGACATGGCGCGGCGACGTGTTCTTTCCGACACCGTCATCGATGTGCTCGAGCAGGCCCTCTCGCGCAACCCCTCGCCCAGCAACATGAGCGACCTCCGCAGCAGCTTCAACGCCAGCAGCGGCAACGCGGAACAGCAGGCCCGACGGGCGGCCGGCGCCACCGGCGGGCAGGCACAGAGTGCAGAGAAAGAGGGCGCGGGCAAGAGCGCCAGTGCTTCCGGCCAGGGCGAAGGTCAGGGCGGAAGCGCCAGTGGCGGCGCAGGCGCTGGTGGCGACGCCGGTGGCGCGGGTGGCGGTGCGGGTGGCGGTGGTGGCGGTCCTCGGTAAGCGCTAGGCATCGCAAACCATGGCAGCAGATCATGCCTTGACCAAGGGTGTGCGACAAGGCCATCCCCTTGCATCAGTGGTGGTCATTTCTCTTGTCCGGACGCAACCGCCAAGGAAAATACCCACTCTCTGCTTGCCTTCCGCCAGCCTTCTATGGTTCTCTGTAGAGGAGGTGAAAACCCACCACTGGACAGAGGAACGCGGCGACTGCCGTGCCGCCCTGAAGAGGTGCATCCCACCGCCAGGTGAACGCATATGGCCAATGCCGATGACATCATCGCCGCCGTAGAACTGCTCGGCCTTCCCGAGCGGGCCTCGATGGTGGAGATCAAGGCGCACTTCCGCAGCCTGATCAAGCACGCCCACCCCGACGGCGGCGGTGACGAAAGCGGCGAACGCAGTGAGCGGACACGCCAGCTGATCCAGGCCTACCGGGTAATCCTCGACTATTGCCACGGCTACTCCTACAGCTTTTCCAGGGAAGAGGTGCAGCGCTCTATCTCCGATGAGCAGTGGTGGTTCGAGAAATTCGGCAACGACCCGCTGTGGAGCAAGGGGAGATGACCGCCGCCGGCGCCACCCACAAGCACCCGCCCCCCACCGTCGGAAACCGGCTCGCGGCCCTCGTCATTCTCCTCGTCGCGCTGCTGCTCGCCGGTTGCGGCGACGAAGAAAAGGCCATCAAGGTGTCCCTGGAAAAGCGCCAGGAGATCGCCTTCAGGCCCAAGCAGCCGGCCATCACCTACGCCTACCTGCCGCAGTACTCCAACTCGGAGTCCTTCCAGCGCCACAACCAGCTCATCGAATACCTCGCCGAGGAAACCGGCCTGCCCATCCGCCAGGTCTTTCCCGACACCTTCGACCACCATATCAATATGTTCGGTCAGGGCAAGATCGACATCTCCTTCTCCAACCCGTTCATCTATGTCAAGCTCGCCAACCGCTTCGGAGCCATGGCGATGACGCGCATCGTCGAGGAGGACGGCCGCGCCGAGTTCCGCGGGCAGATCATCGTCCGCAAGGACAACCGCCTCATCCGCTCCCTCGACGATTGCCGTGGCAAATCCTGGGTGGCAGTCGACCCCTCCTCAGCCGGTGGCTATCTCTTTCCTCTCGGCCACTTCGTCGATCACGGTCTCACTCTCCGCGATTTCAAGCAGGTGGTCTTCTCCGGTGGCCGCCAGGAAAACGTCATCCTCGGCGTCTACGCCGGCCTCTACGATTTCGGCTCAATCCGCGAAGGCTCGCTCAAGGTGGTCGCTGACAAGATCGATGTCAGCCAGATCGCCGTCATCGCCAACTCGCGATGGTACCCTGGCTGGGTCTATGCCTGGAGCCCGCGCCTCGGCAAGGAGTCCGCCGACAAGATCAAGGGGGCCATGCTCAAGCTGGACCACGCCAACAACCCTCGCCACCGCGAAATCCTCGATGCGGCTCGCTTCATCGGCTTCATCCCCTCCGAGGACGGCGACTTCGACCCTATCCGCGAGCTCAGCAAGAAGGTGAACCTTGATCTTGAATAGCACACTGCTGGACTCGCTGCACAACTTGCGGCTCAAGACCAAGATCACCCTCGGGGTGGCTCTGATGCTGGTCTTCTGCGGCCTCAGCCTCGGTCTCACCCTCGCCGCCATGTCGTCGCGGGCGCTCCTCGAGGAAGGGCAGAAACGCGGCGCCGCCCTCGCCTCGGGCCTCGCCTATCGCCTCGCCGAGCCCCTGCTGGCCATGGACCTGCTGCAGCTTAAAAACCTCATCGACAACGTCTTCACGCAGTACGACGACGTCATTTACATCTTCCTCATCGACACCGACGGCAACATCCTCTCGCACACCTTCGTCGGCGGTTTCCCCGGCGACCTGCTCGCCGTCAACCAGGACACCGCCACCGTGCAGCCAGTCCTCCTCGCCACCGAACGCGGCCTGGTCTACGATTTTCGCGTCCGCGTCTATCTCGGCGCCAAAGATCTCGGCACCGTCCGCCTCGGCCTGTCGCGCAAGAACATGGAAGCGCAGATCAGACAGCAGCAGGCGATAAGCCTGTTCGCCACCCTGGCCGTGGTTTCCGTCGGCGTCATCCTCGCCCTGTGGTTCTCGCACACCGTCACCTTCCGCCTCAATCGACTCCGTCAATCGGCGGATGAGATCGTCAAGGGCAACCTCGATATCGAGGTCGGCTTTCCCTCGGGCAAACAATGCTGGCGGATCATGGACTGCGGCCGCAGTGACTGCCCGGCCTATGGCGATGCACGACGCCGCTGCTGGCAACTGAGCGGGACGCTCTGTCCCAGCTGTCGCGACAAGAGCTCACTGATCAAGATCGAAAACTGCCGCCACTGTCCGGTGGTCAAGTACGCCTCCGGCGATGAGCTTCAGGACCTGGCCGAAGCCTTCGACTTCATGGCGGTAACCATCAAGCACCATATCGAGGAGCTCACCGCCCGGGAAAAAACCATCGCCGCCCAGCAGGGGCTGCTCAAGACCATCCTTAACGTCACCCCCGACTTCATCACCCTGCAGGACCAGGACCTGCGCTACCGTTTCGCCGGCAAGGCCTTCTGCGAATACTTCGACCTGACGGAGCACGAGGTCGTCGGCAAGCGCCAGGCCGATATCTTCAAGGGCAGCCAAGCCGAGATCTACCTGCGCGAGGATATGGAAATCCTCGCCAGCGGCACACCGCTGATCAAAGAGATCAGCGTCAAAAAGTCCGAAGGACGGCGCTGGTTCCACGTGGTCAAGGTGCCGGTGTACGAGGAGGACGGCACTATCGCCGGCCTGCTGCTCACCGCCCGCGACATCTCCATGCTGAAACGCTACCAGGAGCACCTCATCCAGTCGCAGAAGATGGAGGATCTGGGCCGGCTGGCGGGTGGGGTGGCGCACGAGATCAACACTCCGCTGGGCATCATTCTCGGCTACAGCCAGCTGCTCATGGACGATATCACCGACGAGGAGAGCCTGCAGGCCCTGAAGACCATCGAGAAGCACACCAAGGCCTGCCGCAAGATCGTCGCCGACCTGCTCGGCTTCTCGCGCCGCTCCCAGGCCATCCGCGAGGCGGTGGACGTGGTGCGCTCGATGCGCGAAGTGATCAAGCTGGTGGAGCATGTCTTTTCCACCAGCCGCATCGCCATCAGCCACGATCTCGACCACTGCTCGGCCCTGGTGGTCGGCGACGACGAACAGCTCAAGCAGGTATGGCTCAACCTGCTCAACAACGCCGCCGACGCCATTGGCGAAAATGGGCTGATCGCCGTACACTGCACCCAAGACAACGCCGAACGACGGTTGAAAATGAGCGTCGCCGATACCGGGGAGGGGGTGCGCGAGGAGAACCTCAACAAGATCTTCGATCCCTTCTTCACCACCAAGCCGGTGGGCAAGGGTACGGGACTCGGGCTGTCGGTGTCCTTCGGCATCATCAAG
>JANJUM010000002.1 GCA_024710585.1 Desulforhopalus sp. | reverse complement strand
GCAGCTGCAGAAGATGGAGGCCATCGGCACGCTCGCCGGGGGCATCGCCCACGACTTCAACAATATCCTCTCGGCGGTGTTCGGCTACACCGAGCTGGCCCTGCTGCAGGCCGGCGGCCAGTCGGTGCTGCAGCGTAACCTCGGCGGCATCCTCGAGGCCGCCCGGCGCGCCAAGGAGCTGGTGCAGCAGATCCTCCTCTTCTCGCGCCAGGGCGAGCAGGAACTGCGGCCGCTGCAGCTGCGCCCGCTGATCAAGGAAGCGCTGAAGATGCTGCGCTCCTCGCTGCCCTCCACCATTCGCATCGACACCGCCATCGACGGCGTGGTCGAGAATGTCCTCGCCAACCCGACGCAGATCCACCAGATCCTCATGAACCTCTGCGCCAACGCCGCCCAGGCGATGGAGGACGATGGCGGTGTCATTACCGTGTCCCTGTTTCAGGTGGAACTCGGCGAGGAGCGCGTGCGCCACCACCCCGGCCGCGACGCCGGCACCTATGTCAAGCTGAGCGTGCAGGACACTGGCCGCGGCATCCCGGCGGAGATGCTTGACAAGATCTACAACCCTTACTTCACCACCAAGGCCAAGGGGCAGGGCACCGGCCTCGGCCTGTCGGTGGTGCACGGCATCGTGCAGAGCTATTCGGGAATCATCGAGGTGGCCAGCGAGCCCGGCCGCGGCACGACCTTCGACATCTATCTCCCCGCCATCCCCCTCGAGGAGGTCGGCGAGGAGGTCTCGGCGCCGCACCTGCCAGAAGGCGACGAGCGCATTCTCCTCGTCGACGACGAGGCGATGCTCACCGAGGTGCTCGGCAGCATGCTCGCCATGCTCGGCTACCGGGTGACCACCACCGAGAGCAGCCTCGAGGCCCTGGCTCTCTTCCAGGGCGATCCCCAGGGGTTCGATCTGCTCATTACCGATATGACCATGCCGGAGCTGACCGGCGACCGCCTCACCAACGAGGTGCGCCTGCTGCGCCCCGATCTGCCGGTGATCATCTGCACCGGCTATAACCGCCGTCTGAGCGACTATCACCCCGAGTCGCTGTCGGTGCAGGCGATCCTCATGAAGCCGGTGGAGCAGCAGGACCTGGCGCGGACGGTGCGCGAGGTCCTCGACGTCCGCATGAACATCCCATGAGGGGGCCGGCCAGAGAAGGCCGCACCCACCCATTACCGAGAGGAGACAAGGCATGACCCGCTCGTTTCTCGAAGGCAACGAGGCCATCGCCCGCGGTGCGATGGCCGCCGGCTGCCGCTTTTTCGCCGGCTACCCGATAACCCCGGCCACCTCCATCTACCAGCAGATGCTGCAGCTGCTGCCCCCGGTCGGCGGGGTGTGCATGCAGGGCGAGGACGAGATCGCCTCCATCGGCTTCTGCCTCGGGGCGTCCATGGCCGGCCTCAAAGCGATGACCGCCACCTCCGGACCCGGCATCAGCCTCTACAGCGAGCAGATCTCCTTCGCCATTGCCGGGGAGATCCCCCTGGTGATCATCGATGTGCAGCGCCTCGGGCCCTCCACCGGCTCGGCCACCAAGGGCGCCGACGGCGACATCGCCTTCCTGCGCTGGGGCAACAGCGGCGGCCTGCCGGTGATCGTCCTCGCCCCGGTGGACGTCGCCGACTGCTACCAGCTGACCCTGGTTGCTTTCAACCTCGCCGAGCGCTATCGCTGTCCGGTCTTTGTCGCCTCCAATAAAGAGATCGGCCTGACCAGGGAGAGCGTCGACCTCGCCGCCCTCCTCCTGCCGCCGCCCGAGCAGCGTCTCCTCGCCGACCCGGCGGAACAGCCGCGCCCCTTCGCCCCTCTGCCGGGCGGGCTGGTGCCGCCCTTCATCCCCATCGAGCGCGGCTATCTCTCCCGCCAGACCTCCTCCAGCCACGGCGAGGACGGCTATATCACCACCGACCCCGCCCTGCTCGGCCAGGTGGCGCGGCGCCTCGCCGACAAGCTCGCCGGGGCGGTGGACTCCTTTACCCTCTCCGACAGCGACTGGGCGGAGGAGGACGACATCCGGCTCGTCGCCTACGGCGTCACCGCCCGGGCGGCGCGCACCGCATTGCGCCTGTTGCGCGCCGCCGGGCAGCGCGTCTCCCTGTTGGTCTTAAAGACGCTTTACCCGGTGCCGGAGGCCTGCATCCACCGCCACCTGCGCGGCAAGCGGGAAGTGGTGGTGGTGGAGATGAACCTCGGCCAGTATGTCCACGAGATCAGGCGCCTGGCCGGCAGCACGGGGGTGCGCCTGGTCGGGCAGATGAACGGCGAGCTGATCGCGCCGCAAACCATTGTCGAGGGGGTGAAGGGATGAGCGGCTTTCTCAACCAGGGGCGTCCGCCGGTCTTTTGTCCGGGCTGCGCTCACGAGGTGGTGGTGCGCGGCCTCGACCAGGCTCTGCAGGGGCTCGGGGCGAGCGCCGACGAGGTGGTCATCGTCAGCGATATCGGCTGTTCCGGGCTGTTCGACACCTTCTTCAACACCCACGCCTTCCACGGCCTGCATGGCCGCGCCCTGACCTATGCCACCGGCATCAAGATGGCCAGGCCGGAGATGCGGGTGATCGTCATCATGGGCGACGGCGGCCTGGGCATCGGCGGCGCCCATGTCCTCAGCGCCTGCCGGCGCAATCTCGAGCT
>JANJUM010000173.1 GCA_024710585.1 Desulforhopalus sp. | reverse complement strand
GCTGATCGCCAGATATTTCTGCACTTCATGCATCTTCTGGGTGTAGAAGTTGGAGATGGGGTTCTCGGTGCCATCGACAACGCCGGTCTGCAGCGCCTGATAGACCTCGGAGAAGGGCATGACCTGGGGGATGGCCTTGATGGCCTGCATCTGTGCCTCGAGTACCTTGGAGGACTGGATGCGCAGCTTCTTGCCCTTGAGGTCTTCCGGAGTCTTGATGGGGTTGTTGGCGGAGAACGACTTGAAGCCATTATCCCAGTAGGCAAGCCCTTTGATGCCCTTGGGCTCGAGCTTGGCGAGAAGCTGCTGACCGACAGTCCCGGTGGTCACCTTGTGAAGGTCGTTGTAGTCATGGAAGATGAAGGGCAGATCGAAGACCTCGAATTCCTTGACACCGAGGGGCCCGAACTTGGCAAGCGAGGGGGCGAGCATCTGCACCGAACCGAGCTGCAGCGCCTCGAGTTCTTCCTTATCCTTGTAGAGCTGGCTGTTGGGATAGACCTCGATCTTGACCTTGCCCTGGGTGAGCTCTTCCGCCCGCTTCTTGAAAAACTCCGCCGCCTGCCCTTTTGGGGTATCTACTGCGACAACGTGACTGAACTTGATGGCGATCGGTTCCGCGAAAGCCGGAGAAACCAGCAGCGCTGCGGAAATGGTTACTGCTCCAACGGTCTTGATCACAGTGTGCAACATGATTTTCCTCCCTACCTGGTTGGGTTGACGATATCCCCCTGCCTGATCAGCGGAGAACGGCTCCGCTGATCAGGCAGGGGGCACGAAGCGGATATCAGTTGTCATGAAGGTTAGCAAGAAAAAGACCAATTTTACGCCACCGTAAAATGCGTGTAGAATCGTGGCACTCGCTACCCTGAGACCATTACGGGCCTCGACGAGATCGGCGGATTTTCGCCGATTCCCCCCTGGCAGGTCGGGGAAATCCACTCACCCTGAGGGCGTCTCTCGGCCCTGCCGGGGGACCGAACATGCAGGCCTTGCGACCACATACCGCAACAAATGTGAACCGGGGTGGCGAGGGGGGAGGGAGGAACGTGTGTTTTTGGCTAGACCAGAACTCGTACGGGAAAGGGGTGGATTTCCGCCACCGACACCCTATGGTATACTCTACTCTTGGGACACTCTCGTATCTCAACCTCAACGCCGCCACATCTTTGGGCAAAATTGCCAGCAAAGAAATTGGTCTTCTCTATCGGGGCAACCACCCGAGAAGGTTATCTCTATCATCAGTCAACAGGCCGGCGCAGCCGCCGGCAGCAAGGAGGAACCATGAAAAACAACCCGACTGTCAAGACCATCCTTTATGCCACCGATCTCGGCGAAAACACCCGCCCGGTCTTTCGCCACGCCCTGGCGATGGCCAAGCAGTACGACGCCAAAATCATCATGCTTCACGTGGTGGAGCCAGTAGGGGAAACCGCCAAGGCGGTGATCAGCGCCTATATCTCCCAGGAGCTGAGCGAGGAACTGCTGAATCAATCGATGCAGGGCCTGGTGGTCAAGATGAAGGACCGCCTGCGACGCTTCTACGAGGAGGAGTGCGACGACGAAAAGGTCTGCGCCAACGTCAAGGAGGTGGTGGTGGTGGCCGGCAAACCGAGCGAGGAGATTCTGCGCATCGCCGAGGAGGACAAGGCCGACATGATCGTCCTTGGCAAGTCGGCCCGTACCGTGCGCGGCATCCGCGTCATGGGCTCGACAGCGCGCCGCGTCAGCCGCATCGCCGCGGTGCCGGTGCTCGTGGTGCCCAACTGGCCGAAGTGATCCCGAAAAGCAGAAGGCGTTATACGGCAGCGATCAACAAGGAACACCCATGAACGACAAATTCTCCGTCCTCCTCGCCGCCCCGCGCGGTTTCTGCGCAGGGGTGGAGCGGGCCATCGCCACGGTCCGGCTCTGCCTGGAGCGCTACGGCCGCCCGGTCTACGTGCTGCACGAGATCGTCCACAACAAACATGTCCTTGCCGCGCTGGAACACGACGGGGCGGTCTTCGTCGAGGACCTCGAACAGATTCCCCGTGGCGGGGTATGCATCTTCAGCGCCCATGGCGTGTCGCGCCAGGTGGAGGAGAAGGCAGCCTCCCTCGGCCTGAAGAGGGTCGACGCCACCTGCCCGCTGGTCACCTCCGTCCATGGCATGGTGGAGAAGCACCACGCCATGGGCCATGAGGTGATCATCGTCGGCCACCACGGCCACCCCGAGGTGGTGGGCACTGCCGGTCGCGTCGATGGCCGCGTCCACGTGGTGGCAACGAGCGAAGAGGCCGAGAGGCTGGCCATTGCCCCGGGGGCGAAGGTCGCCTACGTCACTCAGACCACCCTCAATGGCAACGATATCGTCGAGTTGATCGAAGTGCTGAAACGGCGCTTCCCCTCGATCGAAGGCCCCCGCGACAATATCTGCTTCGCCACCCAGCATCGCCAGGAGGCGGTGCGGCTGCTCGCCATGGAATCGGAGCTGATCTTCGTGGTCGGCTCGAAGAACAGCTCCAACTCCAACCGTCTCAAAGAAGTGGCCGGGCAGTGCGGGGTCGTCGCCCACCTCATCGACGATGCCGGCGATATCGACCCGCAGTGGCTGGTCGGGGTGCGGAGGATCGGCATCACCGCCGGGGCCTCGGCCCCGGAACGGTTAGTCGATGGGGTGTTGCGCTGGCTTGCCCGGCATGGCGAACTGGAGGTGCGGACGATGCGGGGAATCGAGGAAAAGGTCCATTTCAAGCCGGCGAAGCTCGCACACTGAAGCGGCGGCTTCGCCGTACCCGGTCGGACTATCGCGTAGAGAGCACCATGGTCAGACGCTGCATGGCCTCCTCGACCCGGTCGCGGTTGTTGAAAGCCGAGATGCGGATATAGCCGTTGCCGCACTTGCCAAAACCGGCCCCCGGAGTGCAGACCACCCCGGCTTTGTCGAGCAGCATGTCGAAGAAGGCCCAGGAGTCCATGCGGCCGTCCACCCAGATATAGGGCGAGTTCTTGCCCCCGACATAATCGTAGCCGAGTTTGTCCATGGTGGCGCAGACCAGGGCGGCGTTGTCCATGTACGCGTCGATCAGTGCCTTGGTTTCCACTTTGCCCTGGGGGCTGTAGACGGCCTCGGCCGCGCGCTGCACCGGATACGAGACGCCGTTGAACTTCGTGCAGTGGCGGCGGTTCCACAGGGGGTGGAGCATCTGCACGCTGCCATCGGCGCCATAGGCGCGGCATTCCTTGGGCACGACGGTGTAGGCGCAGCGGGTGCCGGTGAAGCCGGCGCTCTTCGAGTAGCTGCGGAACTCGATGGCCACCTCGCGGGCGCCGGGCACCTCGTAGATCGACTTCGGCAGGTTCTCGTCACGGATGAAGGCCTCGTAGGCGGCGTCGAAGAGGATCAGGGCCTTCTGTTCGCGGGCGAAATCGACCCAGTTCTGCAACTCCGCGCGGGTAATGGTCGAGCCGGTGGGGTTGTTGGGGAAGCAGAGGTAGATGAGGTCGACCTTCTCCTTCGGCAGGGCCGGCACGAAGTTGTTCTCCTTGGTACCCTCGAGATAGACGATGCCCTGGTAACGGCCGTCGACAAAGGCTCCGGTGCGGCCGGCCATGACGTTGGTGTCGAGATACACCGGGTAGACCGGGTCGGGGATGGCGATGATGATATCGCTGGTAAATAGCTCCTGGATATTGCCGGTGTCGCACTTGGCGCCGTCGCTGACGAAGATCTCGTCGGCGGCGATCTCGGCGCCGCGGCTCTGGAAGTCGTGAACGGCTATCGCCTCGCGCAGGAAAGAGTAGCCCTGCTCGGGACCGTAGCCCTTGAAGCTTGCGTCGGCGGCCATCTCGTCGACGGCGCGGTGGAAGGCGGCAATGATCGCCGGCGGCAAGCCACGGGTGACATCGCCGATGCCCAGCTTGATGATGTCGCGTTCGGGGTGCTTGGCCTGAAAGGCGGCGACGCGCCTGGCGATATCGGAGAACAGATAGGAGGCCTGCAGCTTCAGGTAATGCTCGTTTATGGTTATCATTTGGCGGGCTTCTCGGTTGTTTTGTGGGGAAAAGGAGTTACCTTGAGGACGAAGCCTCAATATAATGGACTGACTCCCGCTGTCAACCGCCAACTCGGCAGGCAGCGGCGATCCACCACAAAGGACCATCCGCCATGCATGACAGAGAACGCCTGCCCATCCTGAGAACGGACTACCGCGTCTTCGACTTCGTCGTCGACGGACTTGAACTCACCTTCGCCCTCTTCGACAGCCATACCATCGTTACCGCCCGCACACGCTTGCGCAGGAATCCGCTTTCGCAACGCCGCGACGCTCACCTCCACCTTTATGGCGAGGAACTGGATCTCCTCGATATCAGCGTCGATGGCAATCCCGTGCCGGCAGAACGCCTGGTGAGAGATGACAAGGGGATGACCATCCTCGCCCCGCCCGAAACCTTTGAGCTGCTCCTGGTGACGAAAATCTTTCCCGACCGCAATACCTCCCTCGAAGGGCTCTATCGCTCCCGGGGCAACTTCTGCACGCAGTGCGAGGCCGAGGGCTTCCGCAAGATTACCTATTACCCCGACCGCCCCGATGTGATGACCGTCTTCACCACGCGCATCGAGGCCGACCGCGACAGCTGCCCGGTGCTCCTCGCCAACGGCAACCTCGTCGACAGCGGGCCCCTCGCGGATGGCCGCCACTTCGCAGTCTGGCATGACCCTTTCCCCAAGCCCTGTTACCTCTTCGCCCTGGTGGCGGGGTCGCTCGTCCCCCTGGAGGACACCTTCGTCACCCGCTCCGGCAGAAGGGTCGACCTGCGCATCTATGTCGAGGAGCGCAACCAGGGCAAGTGCGGCCACGCCATGGACTCCTTGAAAAAGGCCATGCGCTGGGACGAAGAGGTCTATGGCCTCGAGTACGACCTCGATACCTTCATGATCGTCGCCGTCGAGGATTTCAACATGGGAGCGATGGAGAACAAGGGTCTCAATATCTTCAACGCCAAGTATGTGCTGTCGACGCCTTCCACCGCCACCGATATCGACTACCTCGGCATCGAGGGGGTGGTGGCCCACGAGTACTTCCATAACTGGACTGGCAACCGCGTCACCTGCCGCGACTGGTTCCAGCTGAGCCTCAAGGAAGGGCTGACCGTTTTCCGCGACCAGCAGTTCTCCTCGGACATGAACTCGGCGGCGGTGCAGCGCATCGACGATGTGCGCATCCTCAAGAACGTGCAGTTCCGCGAGGATGCCGGGCCCATGGCCCACCCGGTGAGGCCCGACAGCTATATGGAGATCAACAACTTCTATACCGCAACCGTCTATAACAAGGGCGCCGAGGTCATCCGCATGCTGCATACCCTCCTCGGCAAGGAGCTCTTCCGCCGGGGCATGGACCTCTACTTCCAGCGCCATGACGGTCAGGCGGTAACCTGCGACGACTTCGTCACCGCCATGGCCGACGCCGCGCAAAGAGACCTCCGCCAGTTCGCCAACTGGTACAGCCAGGCGGGGACTCCGCTGCTGCGGCTGCGTGAGGAGTGGCGGCCGGAAGAGGAGCTCTACATGCTCACTGTCTCCCAGGAGCTTCCCGAAGTGGCCGGACAGGGCGAGACGCAGCCTTTTCATCTCCCCCTGGCGCTGGGCCTCCTACACCCGCAGACTGGCCAGGACCTGCTCACCGGGCACGAGGCTGGGACGGCAGTCGTGGAACTGCGGGAAAAGGAGCAAACCTTCGTCTTTACAGGGATAAAGACCGCCCCGGTGCTTTCATTTCTGCGCGACTTCTCCGCCCCGGTGCGGGTCGCCCCCTTCCAGGATCGGCACCAGCTGGCCTTCCTCATGGCCCATGACAGCAACCTCTACAACCGCTGGGATGCCTCGGCCCGTTTAGCGGCGGAGATCATTCTCGAAGTGGCCGGGCAGGTGCAGCGCGGCGAGGAAAAAGTGCTCGACCCCTGTTTTCGCGATGCGGTGGCACGGAGCCTGGCCAGACCGGTGGAGGATTCCGCCCTGCTTGCCCTGGCCCTGACTCTGCCGCCGGAGACCACGCTGGCCCAGGAGATGGCGGTGATCGACCCCGATGCCCTGCACCTCGCCCGCCAGTGGGTGAAGCGCACCCTGGCGGCGGACAACCGCCATGCCTTTGAGAGAATGTACAGCGGCAACCGGGAAGAGGGGAGCTACGACATTTCGCCACCGGCCATGGGGCGGAGGAGCCTCAAGAACGTGGCCCTCTCCTATCTCATGGCGCTCGAGCCGCTGCCCGACGAAATTCTCGACCTCTGCCTTGGCCAGTATCGCCAGGCAGGCAACATGACCGACACCATCGCCGCCCTGGCGGCCCTGGTCAATCTCCAGCACCCCCTGCGTTCCACCATTATTCTCGAGTTTCACGAACGCTGGCGGGACGACGCCCTGGTCCTCGACAAGTGGTTCACCCTGCAGGCCCAGTCGACCCTGCCCGACACCCTCGACAGGGTGGAGGAACTGCTCAGCCATCCCTCTTTCTCCATGGAGAACCCCAACAAGGTGCGCTCCCTGGTCGGGGCATTCTGTGCCGGCAACCATGTGCGCTTCCATGAGGCCAGCGGGAGGGGGTACGCCTTCCTCGCCGAGCGCATCATCGAGCTCAACGCCATCAACCCGCAGATCGCCGCGCGCATGGTGGCGCCGCTGATCAACTGGAAACGTTACGATCAAAGGCGCCAGGAACTCATGCGGCAGCAACTGCGGCGCATAGCCGCCACTCCCGAGTTGTCAAGGGATGTCTACGAGATCGTCACCAAGAGCAGTTGAGCGAGGCTAACGCCCACGCTTGTGGCAGAACAGGCAGCGGAAGGGTGGGGGATGGTCGCCGGGCAGCGGCGCCATCCTCTCCGGACCGTGGCAGTCGAGACAGGAACGTTCCGCTTCCTTCTTGTCCATATCCTGAAAGGGGCGATGGTTGTCGTCCCTGGGCAGGGGCCTGGTGCTTTCCTTTGGCGCCCGCCACAAGAAGAAGAGAATGGCGAGGCACAAAAGGGCGAAAAGACCGTTGAGCAGCCACGAGGGCAGTCGGGGAGATGGAAGCTTCATTGCCGGCTGAAGGGTTGATGATCGTGGGCCATTTCGATGGCGGAAAAATTGAGGGCACCGCTGCGCAGCGCCAGGGTGGCCGCCTCGCCGATGAGCATGGCAAGGAGGCGGTTGCGATTGAGCAGGTCGAGCATGCGGCGGTGTCGATGGTGATTGCGCGCCAGCCGCGCCAGCCGCTCGGCGGCACCATCTTTTGCAACAATGATGTCGGCGACCGCCTCCCCCGAGACGATCGCCGAGTAAATGCCCTCGCCGGTGAGCCCCGAGGCCAACCCGGCGGCATCGCCGACGAGAAAGGTGTTGCCGAAACGATAGCCCCGATAATCGAAGTTGATCAGTTCCGCCCTGCCGCGCACCTCACCGAGGGCAATGCCCTGGCTCTCGGCCCAAGAGAGGAAATTGCGTCTAAGGTCGCTCGCGGCCATGGAGCGGCGGTCGACATAGGCGCCGACTGAGGCGCTGCGCCGGTGGGGGAAGACCCAGGCATAGCCGCTGGCGAAGCGCCGTGGGTCGAGGTGCCACTCCATGCGTGGGAAATCGCCAGGTACCTGGTAGGTGATACCGACGCCCGCCGCCTCCGTGGCCAGGCCCAGCGAGCGGCGCACCAGGGAGGAGGAGCCGTCGGCGCCGACGACGAAGGAGGCGAGAAGCCGTTCGTGCCGCCCGCTTTTCGCTGCCTGGCAGGTGACCTCCTGTCCGACGATGGCGCAAAGGCGGCAGCCTAAGCGCAGTTCCGCCCCGGCCGCCGCAGCCAGCTCGGCCATGCGCATACCGAGAACCTGCCGGTCGACGGTGGCGATGATCGGCGTCGACGAGCGCAGCGTTGCGTGCTGCAGCGGCGTGCGCAGATGTTGCTCGGGAAAGCTCCGCTCGGCGAGGTCCGCCGGAACCGTGCGGATCAGCCCATTCCAGGTGATGCCGCCAGCGCAGACCTTGGCCCCGACCTGCGTCTTCTTCTCGAGGACCAGGGTCTTGAGGCCGGCTGCGGCGGCGCGTGCGGCGCAGGCCAGGCCGCCCGGACCGGCGCCGACGATGATGAGGTCGTACTTCATAGAGAGGGGGCAGGGGCCCTGTCGCAAGACAACATAAAAAAACCTGCGTGATCGACGACGCCGATCACGCAGGTCACAATCCCCGGAGCTGAAGGAATCAACCCTCGCTGAGCACCGCTTTCAGGTATTCCCTGTTCAATCTGGCGATATTGCGGATGGAGATGCCTTTGGGGCAAACCGCCTCGCACTCGCGGGCGTTGGTGCAGTTGCCGAAGCCCTCCACATCCATCTGCGCCACCATGGCCAGGGCGCGCTGCTTCCTCTCCACCTGCCCCTGCGGCAATAGAGCCAGCTGGGAAATCTTGGCACTGGTGAAGAGCATCGCCGCGCCGTTGGGGCAGCTGGCGACACAGGCCCCGCAACCAATGCAGGCTGCCGCGTCCATGGCCAGCTCCGCCTGCTGCGAGGCAATCGGCAGCCCGTTGGCATCGGGGGCGCCACCGGTGTTCACCGAGACATATCCACCCGCCTGGATGATGCGATCAAGGGCGGAACGGTCGACGAGGAGATCTTTGCGGACCGGGAAGGCGCGGGAGCGGAAGGGCTCGATGACCAGGGTATCGCCGCTCTTGAAGTGGCGCATATGCAACTGGCACAACGTGGTTTCCTTCTCCGGTCCATGGGCGACACCGTTGACCACGGCGCCACACATACCGCAGATGCCCTCGCGGCAGTCGTGGTCGAAGGCCACCGGGTCCTTGCCCTCCTTGGTGAGTTTCTCGTTGAGCACATCGAGCATCTCGAGAAACGACATATCGGTGTGAATGCCGTCGAGGTTATAGGTTTCCAGACCGCCCAGTGCGTCGCTGTTGGCTTGGCGCCAGATTTTCAGCGTCAGGTTAATGCTGCTCATATCCATTGTACCCTTATCGTTCGTTGATGATCTCGCGGTGACAACCTCGACCGGTCATTTATAGCTGCGCTGTGTCGGAGTGACGAACTCGAACACCAGGGGTTCCTTGTGCATCAGCGGCTCTTCCCCCTCGCCGCGATGTTCCCATACCGAGACGTGGGAGTAGTTGGCGTCGTCGCGCTTGGCCTCGTTCTCCTCGGTCTGGCTCTCCTCGCGGAGATGGCAGCCGCAGGATTCCTCGCGGGCCAGGGCGTCGCGGATCATGACGTCGGCGAACTCGAGGAAATCGGCGACCCGACCTGCCCGCTCCAGGCTCTGATTGATCTCCTTGTTGGAGCCAGGCAGGTAGACGCGGTTCCAGAAGGTCTCGCGGATTCGCGGCAACTCGGCGAGGGCCGCTTCCAGACCCTGGCGATTTCTGGCCATGCCGCAGTTGTCCCACATCAGCCGCCCCAGTTCCTTATGGATCTCGTCGACTGTGCACTTGCCGGCGGTGCCGCCGACGCTGTTGCGCAGGATGCGGGCGATGCGGTCTTCGACCCAGCGGCGCGAATCGATAAAGCTGCCTTCGTGCTCGCTGACTTTTTCGAATTTGCTGGTGCCGAGATAGTGGGCCACCGAGGTGGCGATGATGAAGTAGCCGTCGGCCAGGCCCTGCATGAGGGCGCTTGCCCCGAGGCGGTTGGCGCCATGGTCGCTGAAGTTGCACTCGCCGATGGCGAAGAGCCCGGGGATGGTGGTCATCAGGTCGTAATCGACCCACAGACCGCCCATGGTGTAGTGGACGGCGGGGTAGATCATCATCGGCTCGGCCATCGGGTCGCTGGCGGTGATCTTCTCATACATCTGGAAGAGGTTGCCGTATTTCTTCCAGATGGTCTCGCGACCGTCACGCTTGATGGCGTCGGCGAAATCGAGGTAGACCGCCAGTCCGGTGGTACCGACGCCCTTGCCCTGGTCGCACTGTTCCTTGGCATTACGCGAGGCGACGTCACGCGGCACGAGGTTGCCGAAGCTGGGGTATTTGTTCTCCAGATAATAATCGCGGTCGCTCTCGGGGATATCCGCCGGCCTGCGTTTGTCGTCCTTGTTTTTCGGCACCCAGACGCGGCCGTCGTTACGCAGGCTCTCGCTCATCAGGGTGAGCTTGGACTGGTAGTCACCATGGACCGGGATGCAGGTGGGATGGATCTGCACGAAGGAGGGGTTGGCGAAACCAGCCCCGCGCTTATGAGCACGCCAGGCGGCGGTAACATTGGAGGCCATGGCGTTGGTGGAGAGGAAATAGACGTTGCCGTATCCGCCGGTGGCGAGGATGACGGCATCGGCGGCGTGGCTCTCGATTTCGCCGGTCATGATGTTGCGCACGGTGATCCCTCTGGCGCGACCGTCGACCACCACCACGTCCATCATCTCGCGACGGGCGAACATCTGCACCCGCCCGGAGCGGATCTGCCGCGACAGGGCACCGTAGGCACCAAGCAGCAGCTGCTGCCCCGTCTGCCCCCGGGCATAAAAGGTTCTCGACACCTGGGCCCCGCCGAAGGAGCGGTTGGCCAGGGTGCCGCCGTATTCGCGCGCAAAGGGCACCCCCTGGGCGACACACTGGTCGATGATCTGGTTGCTGATCTCGGCGAGGCGATAGACGTTGGCCTCGCGGGCGCGGAAATCGCCGCCCTTGATGGTGTCGTAGAAGAGGCGGTGGATGGAGTCGCCGTCGTTCTGGTAGTTCTTGGCGGCGTTGATGCCACCCTGGGCGGCGATGGAGTGGGCGCGGCGCGGGCTGTCCTGGATGCAGAAGGTTTTCACCTGGTAGCCCTGTTCGGCGAGGGTTGCCGAGGCCGAGGCACCGGCAAGGCCGGTGCCGACGACAATGACGCTGTACTTTCTTCTGTTGGCCGGGTTGACCAGTTTGTTGGCGAATCGATGGTTGCTCCACTTCTTATCCAGTGGGCCGGAGGGGACGCGAGAATTGAGTTCCATAGAGCAGGGCCTTGTCGTGTGTCGGTTGTTGAGTGATGAGCTTGCGGCTGTCGTTCAGGTTCCTTGCTTCCTGGCCCGGGATCAGTAGTTGGCCCCGAGTCCGGTCATGAAATAGAAGGCAATACCGGCGAAGATCGCGAAGAAGAAGAGAGGAAAGACCAAGGTCAACCGGGCGATAAATTCGTTGTAGCGCGGGTGGTTGACGCCAAAGGTCTGCAGCATGCTCCAGAAGCCGTGGCTGAGGTGGAGGAAGAGGGCAGCGAAGGCGAGGATATAGAAGAGGGCGTAGAAGAAGTTGCCGAGCAGTTCCTTGACGGTCACCGAGATGGGCACCGTCTTGGGGGAGAAGGTGAAGCCGAAGATGTGCACGACGAGGAAGAGGAGGATGAACAGCCCGGTGTAGGGCATGGTCTGCGAAGCCAATGAATTCTTGACAACCCTGGTGGAAACAGCGTATCTGGAGGTGCTCACGGCGCGGTTCTCGTTGAAGAGATAGAGGCCGACGCCGATATGGACGAGGAAGATGGCCAGGAGGCTAAGGCTGAAGACGAGGACGATGAGCGGATGGCTGTGCAGCTCGTCGGCGTAGCTCTGGAAGACCTTGCTGCTCATGAAGATGGTGGCGTTGCCGGCGGCATGGGTGCAGAGAAAGAGAAAGAGCAGCAGTCCAGACGAGGCCATGACCAGTTTCTTGCCGATGGAAGAGGTGAGAAATCTGACAAACCACATAAGCGCACCTTGGGGAAGAAATTATGAGAGGGCAATTGCCGGGTACCTCCAGCGATATTATATAAATCGACGAAAAAGAAAAGGAGAAAGTAGCGCTCCTTCGGTTATAGAGGCAATATACTGAAATACATGCAGTTTTTCGTGGAAACAAGACGCTTCCCCCCTTCCTCCCGACGATGACAGTTCCCGCAGCGCTTATTTTCGACCTCGACGGCACGCTCCTCGACACCCTGCAGGACATCGCCGAGAGCGCCAACAGCGCCCTGGACCACCTCGGCCTGCCGACGCATTCCATGGCCAGCTACCGCCATTTCGTCGGCGACGGGGTTCATCTCCTCATACGCCGCATCCTCCCCGAAACAGCCGACGACCACATCCAGCAGCGCTGCCTCGAACTCTTTTTTTCCTTTTACAAAGAAGGCTGGCAGCGCCACTGCAGGCCTTACCCAGGCATCGTCGAGACCATAGGGCGTCTGCACCAGGCCGGACTGAAGATGGCCATCCTCTCCAACAAACCCCAGCCCTTCACGCTGCGTTTCGCTGAGAAATTCCTCCCCGTCGACACCTTCTTCCCGGTCTACGGGCAGCGTCCCGAGGTGGCCAGGAAGCCGGATCCTGCCGCCGCCCTGACCATCGCCGCCGAGCTTGGCGAAAAGCCCGGAAATATGTTCTTCATCGGTGACACGCCCATCGACATCGAAACCGGCAAGCGGGCGGGGATGAAAACGGTGGCCGTTACCTGGGGATTTCGCCCGCTGGAGGAACTCGCCAGCCTGAGCCCCGACATCCTCATCAACCATCCACGCGAACTCGAACCCCATGTCCTTTGTCCCTCCTGAAGTACAGGCTGTCCTTCCCTATGCCGGTCCACCGCTGATCGGTGCCTTCATCGGCTATCTTACCAACCGCATCGCCATCAGGATGCTCTTTCGTCCACTGCGTGCCTGGCGGATTTGCGGATTGCGGGTGCCGATGACTCCAGGAGTCATTCCCGCCAAACGCGGGGAACTGGCCAAAAACATGGGAGAGGTCGTCGGTGAGCACCTCCTCACCAGCGACGAGATCGCCAGAGGGCTCGACAATCCCATCTTTCAGGCCCACCTGCGGGGCATTATCGGCGAACGTCTCGAGGAGATCATGCGACGAGACCTCGGTCCTCTCGGAACAATTATTCCATCGAAGTTCCGCGTCTATTTTGACATCGCCAGCAAAACCGTCATCTATCAGGCCAAGGAGAAAATCAGCCTCTATCTCGCTTCGGATGAGTTCAGTGCGATAGCCGACCAGGCGCTGGAGCGGCGCATGGAGAACTTTCTTGCCGGCGAGGTGAGCCAGGTAGTCGCCGGAGGGCAACGGGAACGGGTCTATGCGCTCATCGAAGAAACCATCGAGCGCCTGTTGCGCAGCACCGCCCTCGAGGAGTGGGCCGAAGACATGGTCCGCCAGCAGGTCTATGGGGTGATCGAGCGCCGGCGCTCGCTGCACGACCTGCTCCCTGGGGAGATTGAGGAGGCTCTGCGCGGAGTGGTGCTCGGCCAGACTCCGGCACTGCTCTGTCGCCTGGCGGCGATGATTTCCGAAGCCGAGGTGCGCGACCGTATTGTCACCGGGGTGTCGGCGGCTGTGGACGGCTTCCTCGTCACCCTCGGGCCGATGGGCGAGATGGCCCGCGGCTTTTTCCCCGTCGAGCAGATGAAGGAAAAAATAGGCAGCTACCTCGACAACAGGCACGACGAAGTCGCCGCCTGGCTGACTTCGCCGGCGGTCCAGGCCAGGGTTGCCGCCGTCATTGGCGAGAAGTGCGACGACCTCTTGCAAAAGCCCCTGGCTCAGCTGTTCCCCAGCGAAAACAGTCAGGCCACCGAAACCTTCTGTGAGACTGCCGCCAGCCATCTGGTAGGCATTCTGCGCCAGATGGACGCCGCCCCGCTGCTGGTGTCACTGATCAAGAACAGCTGCGAAACACGCCTCGAGGAAGGCGGGCTGACCCTGCAGCAGGCGGGGGAACTGCTTCTCGGCAGCGAGACTTTCGCCACCGAGAAACTCCGCCTGCGCGGGGAACTCTGCCAGGCGCTGCAGTCGCCCAAGACCTTCGAGGTGGTGGACTCCCTGGTGGACGGGCTCGCCGCCGCACTGCTGCAGAAAAAAATCGGCAAGCTGGGCAACATCGTTCCCCAGGGGGTGCGCGAGGCCATCGTCAGCTCGATTCACAAGGCCGCCTCGACCATGCTTGCCGAGGAAGTCCCGGGGCTGGTTCAGTCCCTCAATATCAAGCATATCGTCACCGAAAAGATCAACTCCCTCGACATCCTCAAGGTTGAAGGCCTGCTGCTGACCATCATGCAGGAACAGTTCAAATATATCAACCTCTTCGGGGCGCTGCTGGGTTTTCTTATCGGCTGCGGCAACCTCCTCCTGCTCTAGAGGGTCGCGGTCTATTCCTCGCCGGCGCCTGCGCTATCCGCGACCGACGGCGCCATGGCCGATGAGAGCTGTTTGACGGCCAGCTGGCCGCAGGCTGCGGAGATGTCCGCGCCGCGGCTACTGCGGATAAAAACGGTGTAGTGAGCATCGAGGAGGATCTTCTGGAAGGCGAGCAACCGTTCCATCGGCGAGCCGTCGAAGGGCAGGCCGGGGGCACGGTTGTAGGGGATGAGGTTGATTTTGCAGGGGATGCCGCGCAGCTTTCGCGCCAGCTCGCGGGCGTCATGGTCGCTGTCGTTGATCCCCGCGAGGAGGACATACTCGAACATGATGCGCTTGCGCTTCGGCATGGGGAAATTGCGGCAGGCGTCGAGCAGGGTGTCGATGGGGTAGCGGTCGTTGATCGGCATCAGCGAGCTGCGCGTCTGGTCATCGACGGCATGGAGCGAAATGGCGAGGTTGACCGGCGATCGTTCACCCAGCTCGCGCAGGCGCGGCACGATGCCGCAGGTGGAGACGGTGATGCGGCGGAAGGTGAGGTCGAGCCCCTTTTGTTCGGTGATGATCGACAGGGAGGCGATGACATTTTCGAGGTTGTTGAGCGGCTCGCCCATGCCCATATAGACGACGTTGGTGACGCGATCAGGCCCGATCAGTGTTTCCCGCGGCTGCTGCAACAGGTAATCGCGCGCGGCACAGATCTGGTTGACGATCTCCGCCGCGGTGAGATTGCGCCGAAAGCCCATGGTGGCGGTAAGGCAAAAGGCGCAGTTCATGGCGCAGCCCACCTGGGAGGAAATGCACAGGGTGTTGCGGTCCGGTTCGGGAATGAGTACCGCCTCGACGACATGCCCGTCCTCCAGGGTGAAGGCGAACTTGACGCAGCCGTCGGTCGATTTTTCCATCGCCACCTTCTCGAAGCGGGAAATGACGGCATTGTCCTCGAGAACCTGGCGAAAGCTCTTGGCCAGATCGGTCATCTGCGCGAACTCGCTGATTCCGGGGCGATAGAGCCATGCCATAATCTGCCGGGCGCGAAAGGCGGGGTGCCCCAGGCCGAGGACGAAGGAGGTCAGCTGCTCCTGGGTGAGGTTGCGCAGGTCGGTCTTATGCGGCAGGGAGGGTGAGGAAGTCATAGCGCTCTCCGGTATTCAGGCACCAGGGCCAGGTCGCCCCGCAGGGCCGCTGCGACGGTGGCGAGAAGGGCCTGGCGATCGGCAGGCAGGCGACCAGCCAGGGGCAGGTAGCTGGAGGCATGGTTGGCATGGAACTGGCACCGCACGTCGCCCAGCTTTGTCAGGAGCAGATGCAGCTCTTTCAGAATGCCCTCCGGGCTGGGCAGGGTAAATGCACCGCTGGCTACCTGCCGGCCCATCTCGGTGTTGCCGAGGGGCATCAGGGTCAGCAGGGCGATATGCCGTGGGGCCATGGCGGTCAGCACCCGGGCGGTTTCCTCTGCATGCCGCTGCCATAGCTGGGTGCCAGCGAGGCCGAGCAGGGCGGTGACGGAGAGAAAGATCCCGGCCTCGGCCACCTTGGTGGCGGCAGCGATCATGCTCTCAGGCGTCTCCCCCTTGCGCAC
>JANJUM010000172.1 GCA_024710585.1 Desulforhopalus sp. | reverse complement strand
GATGCTCCCTTGCTGGTGACATTCTTGGTTTCTTGTACCGCCGGCAACCGCAGGGCCCCGGCCAGCGCAGACGACGTCTTCCCCCAGGGGCGGCGGGCATTCCCGGCCACTCCCTACAAAAATGTTATACCAGACTTTATGACCGTTGTCAGTGTCACGAAAGACTACTGAAGGACGGGGCGGCATCGTCAGCAAAGAGGATTTCCCCACTCCTGCCTTGACCTGCGGCGACACATACGACGATGATACTGGAGTAAAATCACCTCGCATCCTCACCGGGCAGGTCTTTGTCAACGACTTCTCCGAAGTCTACGAAAAGGAGTAACAGGACAAGGGGGCGCATCTTGCCCGTTGAGCCGCGCACCTGGCTGGTGCGCGACGACCAGGGCCAGCCCAAGGCGATGTGGCCATTGTCCGCAACCTCACCACAGGCAAGCGCCTCACGAAGAGCCGCATCGAAGTGGAGAGCCAGTTGCACCAGGCCCAGGAGATGAAGTGCATCGGCCGCTTGCCGAAGACGGCGCCAGGCGAAGGCGGCGAGACCATCCTCATCGTCGATGATGAGGCGCCGATTCGACGGCTGGCAACACACCTCCTCGGCGAGGCCGGCTATCGGGTCTCTACCGCCACCAAACCCTCGAAGACCGTGCACAGCTGGCGGCGGCCTTCGGCGGGCCGCCACGCCAGCTCCTCGCCGCCCCTTATTGACCGCCTTTGAGGGTCTTGGCCCCGCCCAGCTCGGCGAGGCCACCGCTCTTGGCGAGGTCGGTCCACAGGGTGCCGCTGGAGGCGTGGATGACGTTGAGCTTCATCTCCGGGTTGAGGGTCTCGGCAAAGCGGTACTGGGCGTAGGCCTGCGGGTCGCCGAAGGCGGCCGCCTTCAGCCCCAGGCCGGCGGCGCGCTCGCCGTCGACCTTCTGCAGGGCGCGGGCCTCGGCCTCGCCGAGTACGCGCACCTTGTCGGCGGCGATGGCCGCGGTGAGCTTCTTGATCTCCGCCGCCTTCTTCAAGGTCTCGCCCTGGATGCGCGCCACCTGCTTGCCGAGGTCGGCGGCGATCTCCGCCTTCAGCTTCTCGGTCTCCTGCTGAACCTGCTCGCCGCGTTGCTTGATGAGCGACAGCTCGGTATTGAGCTCCGCCTCCTTGCGCGCCGTGTTCTGCCGCTCCTTGTTGGTAAGGTCCTGCTCGACGGCGATGCTCGCCTGCTGGATCGGCGCGCGGATCTCGTCGGGGACCTCGACATGGCGGATGAGGGCGTTATAGACTTTGATGCCTTTGGTGCCCAGGGTCTGCTCGAGGGCGGCAGTGATATCGTTCTGAAACTTCTCGCGGCCCTCGCCGACGATGAAGTCCTTGGCGCGATACTCGGAGCCCTTATTGCGCGAGATGGAGGTGATCTGCGGCATGATGATCTTGTCGACCACCGCTGGCAGGTCACCGTAGCGGCGGAAGATATCGGAGATGGTCTTCGGCGACAGCTCAAACTCGACGGTCATGTCGAGGCTGATCTGGAAGCCGTCGCGGGAGGGGAAGCTGACCAGCTCGGTAAGGTTCATCTCGCCCTCGGCCAGCGGCGCCGGGGTCGGCGAGGCCGGTGCCCGGCCGGGGGCGAAGTCGACCTGCCGCCCGCCCTGGTGCTGCTGCTCCTGGCTGACCACCGAGCGCTTGCTGAAGTAGTCCTGGCGCTTGGCCTCCTGCTTCTCGAGCACCGCCGACTGCAGCACGTTCAAGGCCTCGTTGGAGCCCAGCTGACGTGCCTTGGTAACCACCTTGCCTCCGCTGCGGCCAAGCAGCGACACCTGGTTGATGCCGATCTCGAGGACATCGACCTTGTACTCCTTGGGGTTGACGTAGTAGAGCCCCGGCTGCAGCACCTCACGCCGCACCCCCTGCTGTTTGGGCCCGGCAAAATCTCCGCTCGGCGCCTGCTCCCCGGAGAGCGAGGTGATGACGCCGGCATAGCCGATGGGGATGCTGATGGCATCGACGATCTCCACCTGATAGCCGTGGGGATTGAGGCGGTACTTGCCCGGGCCGAGGACGCCGCGCCAGATGCCCTTCTCGCCGCGCGCGGCGAGAAATTCGCCTTCGGCGAGCGTGGCGCCGACCTTGGAGGTGACAACCGCCACTTTGCCAGGCTGGACCAGGGTCACCGGGACAATATCCCACTGGTAGAAGAAGGGGTTGAGAAAGTGCCGCCCCTCGCCCAGCGGGGTCTCGCGAATACCTCGCTGCCCGTCCCTGGCGAGGATCTGCCCCGGTTCCAGGGGGTCGCCGTTCTTGGCAGTGATCACCGCCATCTCGTTGGGTCCGACATAGAAGCGACAGAACCCCCACAGCCAGATGGTCTCGGCGACGGCGGCGAGCGCGACGACAAAGACGATGAATTTGAGCGTCCGGTTCATTTCGTCCCTCCCCTGTTGGGCACGAAGGTGCCGAAAATGCCGCCCAGCCCCTCGGCCGAGTCCCCGGCCAGCACCGACTGCACCTGCGGCCCGACCTTGCCGTAGAGGGTATAGCGGGCGAAGTTCTGGCCGTTGCCCAGGGCCGACACCCGGGTGCGGAGAATGGCCGCCTCGGCTTCGTTCCTGGCGTGGATGGCGTCTTTTTCGCCGTCGGCGGTGAGCACGATGGCCGCCGCCTGGGAGATGGCCGCCTCATATTCGAGCCTGGCCACCTCGAGTTCCTTCTCGGCGGCGATGAGGCGCACGCTCTGGTCCCTCTCGGCGTCGATGACGGCACGGATGCGCCTGGTGTCGGCCTCGACCTTCTCGCGACTCTGGATGGCCAGCATTTCCTGCTTGGTGAGCTCCGCCTTGGACTTGGCCTGGACGATCTGCTGTTCGTACTTGGCCGCCTCCTGCACCGCCAATTCGCGGTCGCGGTTGATGGAGGCGATCTCGTCGGGGACGACGATCTTGCGCACCAGCACCGACTTGATGTCGACGCCCCAGCCCTTTGACTTGGCGCGCAGGTGGTTCTCGAGGTCGTTCTGAAACCTCTGCCGCGTCTCGCCGACGATGAAGTTGACCGCCGGGTGCTTGCTGCCCTCGACGCGGGAAAAACCGCGCGCCCGCGGCAGGATGAGCTTTTTGATGATATCGTCCATGTCACCGACGCGGTGGGTGAGATAGGCGGCCTCCTCCCGCTCGACGGCGAACTCGATGGTGCCCTCGACGGTCACCGAG
>JANJUM010000224.1 GCA_024710585.1 Desulforhopalus sp. | reverse complement strand
CCCGGGGTGGGGGTGGGCGGGGGGGGGTCACTGCCACCCCCCGGGTTCAAAACGGCCCGGGGGGGCGCCGCCGGGCCGCCCCCCGTCGCGCTTCTCTCTTTTCTCTCGGGAGGCCGGGGCCTCCCTGTTTACCCTATGCGGTCTTGATTTCTATCTGCCGCGGTTTGGCCGCCTCCGACTTGGGGAGATGGAGGAGCAACACTCCATCTTTGAGCTCGGCGTGGACCGCGCCGACATCGATGGTCTGCGGCACCGAGAAGGTGCGGCGGTATTCGATGTCGCCAAACTCCTCCCAGCTCACCGCCCCCACCGGTTTCACCTCGCGCAGGCCGGAGAGCGACAGACGGCCGTTGTCGATGTTGATGGAGATGTCCTTGCGGTCGACGCCGGGCATGTCGGCATACAGCAGAATTTCCTGATCGTTTTCGGCGATGTCGACCAGCGGCGCCACCACCGGGACCTGCACTTTACGTTCGTTGAGTTGTTCGTCGCGTACGGCGATATCCTGTCGTTCGTTCATGTTCCCCTCCTCGGATGGTATCTTCCGGTTGCGGCGGCACGGGCCGCAACCCATTGTCTGGTTTCGTTTTTCGTTTCTTGCTGCGGCATGGCCGAGGGTCTTTTCTCCGCCTCGTGGCGCCTTAGCTGATGAGGATCTGTTTCGGCTTCGCCGGTTCGGCCTTGCCCAGCGCCAGGGTGAGGATGCCGTCCCTGAGGGTGGCCTCGACCTTGGCGGCGTCGACGTCGGCGGGCAGGGTGAAGCTCCTCGTGAAGGTGCTCGCGCCCCGTTCGCGGCGGTGGCTGGTGTAGCCTTCCGGCGTATCGGTGCGGCGCTCGCCCTTGATCTCCAGATAGTTGCCCTGCAGCTTGATGGACATGTCCTCTCGCTTGACCCCGGGAACCTCGAGGCGAATTTCGATGTTGTCGCCGGTGTCGTACATATTGGCGCGGGGACCGCTTTCGCTGAGACCCCAGACCGCTCCCGGCAGCCTCGGACGGTCATAATACTGGAACAGACCGTTCAGTCGCGACTGCAGCACATCCATGGCCTGAAACATCCGATCGAAATCTCTCATTCTCGTCCACATGGTCTTCCTCCTCGTTGTTGATGATTATCGGGGCCTGTTGCCGCCCCGCTCTCTTTCGTTAGCGACAATCTAATTATCGAAAAATCTAAGTCAATAAAAAAAAATTACTAAATAAACACATATTGAAAAAGTAGTATTTGCCATTACATTAAAAACGTAATGTGAAAAGACGACCGGAAGGACGAGGGACATCATGGCCGAGAAGAGAGAAAGCAATCACGCACAGGACCTGGGGATCAACGTCATCGAGAGGCGACTGAGGGAACGCCAGTCGGTGCGTACCACCTTTCGCCTGCCGGTGGATCTCATCGAGGTCCTCGGCCTTCTTGCCGGGCAGTTCGGGGTCAAGCAGAAGTCGCTCTTCGATCAGCTGGTTGAAGACGGCAAACTTCTCGATGAGGTTGCCGACCATGCCGCCTCCCTTCGCCTCCCCGACCCTGTGCAGCGGCGTGCGAAAACCTATGTGCTCAGCAAGCGTTCGCTCCATGTGCTGCAGCAGGTGGCCAAGTCGAGGCGTATCCCGCGGGATACCCTGGTCGAGGTCTCGATCCGCCGCCTCCTGCCCCTGCTTCTCGCCGAGCGGGAGCGGCACCGCAAGCGGGTGGCGTTTCGCGGCGAGCTGGAAGATCTGCAGCGGCGCGGTCGGGAGTTGCTGGCGGAGAGCGAGAGGCGCCTCGGCGCCGGAGACCCGGTGACCGAGATGGTCGCCGAGATGGTTCGCGTCGGTGAAGAGAAGCTGCTCATCCTCGGGCAGATGGTGGCCCGGGGCAGCGCCTTGGAAGAACTTGAGCTGGAGCGCCTCGCCAGGGTTGACAGCGTGAGAGGGAAGCAATGAAGAAACGGGATTATTATGAGATACTCGGGGTGTCGCGGTCGGCCAGCGTCGAGGAGATACAGCGCGCCTATCGCCGCCTGGCGCGCACCCTGCACCCGGACGTCAACAAGGACAAGGATGCCGAGAAGAAGTTCAAGGAACTCGGCGAGGCGCGCGAGGTGCTCAAGGATCCCGAGAAGCGGAAGCTCTATGACCGTTTCGGTCATCGCTGGCAGCAGGCTGCCGAGAGCGGCGGCGCGTCGGCGCGGCCAGGCGGACGGGAGAGCCGTCGGCAGCGCCCCGCCTCGGCGTCGGGCTTTTCCTCGGGTCGCTTCGAGTCCTCTTTCCACTGGGAAGACGTGGTCGAAGACCTCTTCCGCCAGGGCGGCGCCGCCGGCGGCGTCCACGGCGAGGCCCGTGGTTTCGAACAGCCCCCGGTGGCCGAGGCCGAGGTCACAGTATCCCTGGCCGATGTCTTTTTCGGCGCCACCAGGACGATCACCCTGCAGACCTACGGGGTGGCGGCGGACGGCAGCGTCGCGCCGGTGCAGCGCACCCTGCAGGTGAAGATTCCGCAGGGGATCAAGGACGGGGCGGTCATCCGCCTTGCCGGGCAGGGTGGGCCGGGCTCATCCTGGGGCCGAAACGGCGACCTCCACCTTCGCGTGCGCATCGCCCCCGACCCGCAGTTCGCCCGCGACGGGCAGGACCTGGTCACCGTGGTCGCCGTCTCGCCCTGGGAGGCACTTCTCGGGGCGACAATTCCGGTGCGCACCTTCGACGGCACGGTGACGGTGCGCGTGCCGAAGAACTCCCAGAATGGCACGCGCCTGCGCCTGCGCGGCAAGGGGATGCCCGGCCGAGGCGGCGGTGCTGGCGACCTGCTGGTGGAATTAGAAGTGCGGCTGCCGGAGAAACTCGATGCGGAAGAGGAGCGACTCCTGCGCGAGCTGGCGGGCAAGTCGCGCTTCGACCCGCGCCAGGGCGTGGCTCAGAAGCGGCCGCGCGCCGGCGAGTGATGCAGGTTTGCCGGCATGCGAGAAAACGAGGGATGGGGCGTCGCCCCGGTCAGGCGCGGATCATTTCCTCGGCCACCATGCGGTCGATGAAATCGAGGACGAACTGCCGCTGCGCCGGCGAGGCGTGGGCGATGCAGCTGCAGTGCAGGTTGGAGCTGTTGCGCACCAGCAGCTCGAAGCGCACAGCGCTGCCGGTGATCTCCACCGCCAGGGAGAAGGGCCCGTGCTGTTCGTGGCCGAGCTGCGCTTCCGAGTAGAGGTCGGGGGGCAGCTCGATCCAGTAAAGGCCGATCATCGCCCCCCGTTTCAGGCTGCGCTTGAGATAGGAGTCGATGTTGTCGCGCTCCATCGGGCTGAGTTCGTCGATGAGTATCTGCCGCATAAGAGGTTCCTGTCAATGGGAGTCGCTGGTGAAGTTATTGCGCCGGCTCACAGGTCGAGCCAGGTGGTGT
Source organism: Desulforhopalus sp. (assembly GCA_024710585.1). GTDB lineage: Bacteria > Desulfobacterota > Desulfobulbia > Desulfobulbales > Desulfocapsaceae > Desulforhopalus_A. Next base: position 22,886 of record JANJUM010000224.1, on the reverse strand, counting down.
CGCGGTTGAGGTCTTCGCAGCCGTCCGGGCGCACCACGACCATGTTCTCGAGGCGGATGCCGCCCCAGCCGGGGACATAGATGCCCGGCTCGACGGTGACCACCATGCCCGCCTTGAGCACCCGGCGGTTGCGGCTGGAGAGGCGCGGTTCCTCGTGCACCGCCAGGCCGACGCCGTGACCGAGGGAGTGGCCGAAACAGTCGCCATAGCCGGTATCGGCGATGACCCGGCGCGCCGCCCGGTCGACTTCGCGGCACGGTACCCCGGGGCGGATGGCCGCCATCCCGGCGAGCATCGCCCGGCGCACCACGCGGTGCAGCTGGATATAGCGTTCGTCGGCTTCGCCGATGACGAAGGTCCTGGTCATGTCGGAACAGTAGCCGTCGAGGATGAGCCCCATGTCGATGGTCAGCGGGCGGTGCGGGAGGAGTGGCGACGCGCTCGGCACGGCGTGGGGCAGGGCGGCGTTGTCGCCGCTGGCGACGATGGTGGCAAAGCTCGGCCCTGCGGCCCCGCGGCGGCGCATGGCCGCCTCCACCGCCAGGGAAACCTCGATCTCGCTGGAAAAGCTGCCAATGGCGGCATGGATCTCCTGAAAGACTTCTTCGTTGAGACGCACCGCGCGGCGGATGAGCGCTATCTCCTCTTCGCTCTTGACGGCGCGCATCTCCTCGAGCCACGGCCTGACGGCGACCAGCTCGACGCCTTTGGCGCCGAGGGTCTTTTCCATCCTGGCCGCGGTGGCGTGCAGGGTGTAGCGGCTTTCGAAGGCGAGACGTTTGACGCCGAGCTTTGGCAAGAGCGTGGCCAGCAGGGCGATCAGCCCTTTCGGGTAGAGTTCCACCTCGGCCCAGGGCACCTCGCGCTGCGCCTGCAGCTGGAAGCGGAAATCGGTGAGCAGCCGCAGCTGGCCCCTGGCGGGGAGGAGGAGCACCCCGGAGCTCTCCTCGATGCCATGGTCGCCGCCGCCGTAGCCGCTCAGGTAGCGGCGGTTTTCCGGCCGGGCGACGAGCAGGGCGTCGATGCCCGCTCGACGCAGGCGCCGCTGCAGGTGGTCGATGCGTTCCTGGTATTCCATGACCCTCAGCGTGCCGCGGCGGTGAACAGCCGCAGGACCATGGCTTTACGCTGGTCCATGGCCTCGGTGTACTGGGCGTTGAGTCCGCTGAGCATGCGCGCCAGCTCGTCGCGGTACTGCGGGTGCAGCGCCGGGTTGACGGGGGCGCGGCCGCCGGCCTGGCCGCGACCGGCACCCTGCTGCTCAAGCTGGGCGCGGATGGCCTCCTCGAGCTGCTTGGTCATCTGCTCCTTGTGCTGGTCGTACTGCTTGAGGATCTGGTCGAGTTCGCGGCAGATGGAGACCACCTCGCCCTTCTTGCCGGCGAGGAGCAGCACTCCGCGCAGAGCCAGTTCCCCTGTCTCCTGAAGATCCTTGCTGCGCGGCAGGACGACGTTGCGCAGCAGGGTCTGCATCATGCCGCCGGCAACCTCGGCCTGTTCCTTGCCGGGCAGGGCTGCCAGTTCCCCCTGGAGGTCGACCTCCTTGCCGTTGACATAGTCGGCGGCGAGGCGCATGCCCTTCTTGACCAGGGCCTCGTCGTCGCTGGTCGTCGGCGCCGCGGCCGCCATGCGTGCGGCCCGTTCCATTACCATATCCATCGTGCTCTTTATTTCTGCCATTGTCGTTCTTCCTTGGTTGGTGGGCGGGGACGGGGGATGCGGGGGATGAGAGTGTCGAGAATGTACAACAGAGAGGTACCCTTGGCAAAGAAAAACCGGGGCGCCGCTGCGGCACTACCCGGTGCAGCGGCGCAGGCGGGCGGCGTAGAACCCGTCGATGGTGCGCTCCGGGCGGGGTTGGAAGCAGCCGTCGATGACCAGGTGCCGGGCCTCCTCGGGGAGCAGGGGGGCGCAGTCGTCGCGGCAGAAGTCGCGATGACCCTCGAGGAAGGTCGCCACCACCTCCAGGTCTTCTTCGGGTTCCAGGGAGCAGGTGGCGTAGACCAGGGTGCCGCCGTCGGCGAGCAGGGAGGCGGCGGTTTCGAGCAACTCCAGCTGCTGGCGCTGGTAGAGGGCGAAGTCATCGCTGCGCCGGTTCCAGCGGATGTCGGGCTGGCGGCCGATGACGCCGGTGCCGGAACAGGGGGCGTCGAGAAAGATGCCGTCACAGCTGGCCTCGCGGCCGCTGGCGAACTCCTGCAGGGTCTGGCCATGGACGCTCAGGCCTTCCCCGAGGCCGAGGCGGGCGACGTTCTCGCCCAGGCGGCCGCGCCGCAGGGCGTCCGGCTCGACGGCATGCACCTCGACATCGAGCCGGCGGGCATGCTGCAGCAGCAGGGTGGTCTTGCCGCCGACCCCGGCGCAGGCATCGACATAGCGGCCGCCCCGGCGCAGGGGGAGAAGAAGGAGAGTGGCCAGCTGGGCCGCTTCGTCCTGCACCTGGAAGAATCCTTCGCCGTAGCCCGGCAGGTCGGCCACCCGGCCGCGGTAGCCGGGCAAGGCAATGGCCTGGGGGGCGTAGCGGCCCGGCGCGGGGGCGAGGCCATGCTGGCGCAGGAGGGCGAGCAGCTCGTCCCGCCCGATTTTTGCAGTGTTGGTGCAGAGAACGAGGAGGGGCTCTTCGTTGTTGCTGCGGCAGATGCGTGCCGTCTCCTCGTCGCCATAGCGCTGTCGCCAGCGTGTCACCAGCCACGGCGGATGGTTGAGCAAGGGGTGGCCGTCGGCGCCGACGGCGGCGGCGAGCGGCAGCTGCTCGCGCTGGCGCAGCGCCTGGCGGAGGATGCCGTTGATGAAGCCTTGCAGCCGCGTCGGCAAAGGGTGTCCCTTGGCGACCTCGACCATGGCGTGGACGGCGGCCGGCGCCGGAATCCGATCGAGGAAGAACAGCTGGTAGAGGCCGACGCTGAGGGTGTTCATGACGAAGGGCTCGATTTTGGCCGGAGGGGTGCGCGAGAGCAGGGCGACCATGCGCTCCAGCACCTGGCGGTGGCGCAGCACCCCGAAGACCAGCTCCATGGCCAGACCGCGGTCGAGCTCGGAGATACCCCGGGTCTTGGCCTGGCGGTCGAGCAGCGGTTTGACAGGGCAGCGTTCACGCTGCAGGCGGCAGAGCACCTCGACGGCGACATAGCGCCCGGTTCGGCAAAGAGGGCAGTCGGCGCCGGCCGGGCCGGATCGGGGAGGGGAAGGAGTCATGGGCTGCGTGGTTGACCTAGTGCAGGGTGTCAATAGGCTGTGGCCGCCCGACGGGGCGGGTGCATGCCGGTATGCCGGTCTGGCCGAGGATCTCGCGTCGAACTGCCGGGCTGTGCTGCTTCTCTCGGCAGCCATCCACTCCCCCTGTCCGTGGCCGGGCTGGCAACGACTGTAGCAGGTTGTCCGGCGAAGGCAAGGGGCAAAACGCCCTGGCCGCCCTCTGGCGTCGCAGGAAGGAATTATACAGGCGAATGGACAAGAATGGCGGATCCTGGTATGGTTTCGGCTGATTCCCGTTCTGCAGCCGTCCCTCTTGCCCCCGCGTCCGCCATGTGGAAAACCTTTTGCGTCGTCAGCATTCTCTTCCTCACCCTGTGCGTACAGTCCCTGCATGCCTATACCAAGGAAGAGGTGGTGCGGCGCGGCCGCCTGCTGTGCGGGGTTTCCTCGGGCAGCCCGGGGTTCTCGAGTGTCGATGCCCAGGGCAGGTGGAGCGGCCTCGATGTCGATGTCTGCCGCGCCGTGGCGGTGGCCGTTCTCGGCAATGCCGGCAAGGTAGAATATCTGCCCCTGCCCGAGGAGGAGGCCTTCACCGCCCTGATCAGTGGCACGGTGGATATCCTCTCGCGCCACTCGGCCTGGACCTTCTCACGGGATTCCGGCCTGCCGGTGCATTTCGCCGCGGTCAGCTACTATGATGACCAGGCGCTGATGGTCGCCGCCAAACTCGCGGCGAGGACGGCGGCGGAGCTCAAAAAGGCCAGGGTCTGCGCTCCGGTGGGGTCGCCCTATGAAGCGCCGCTCCTCGAGTATCTCGAACGGCGGCGGGTGGAGGTCAAGCTGGTCCCCTTCGAGACCGTCGCCCTGGCCGCCAAGGGGTTCGAGAACGAGGCCTGCGATGTGCTCTCCCAGCCGAGGTCGCAGCTCCACGGCCTGCGTCTCGGGCTGGCCGCGGCGGACAGCGCCGTCATCCTCGAGGAGGCTATCGCCAAGGAGCCCTTTGCCCCGGTGGTTCGCCAGGGGGACGATGTCTGGCTCAACATCGTGCGCTGGTCGCTCTATGCGATGATCGCCGGCGAGGAGCAGGGCGTCACCTCGCGGAACGCCGAGGAACTGCGGGTGAGCAACGTCCTTGCCGTGCGCCGCCTGCTTGGCCAGGAGGGGGGGCTGGGCAAGGGCCTGGGCCTGAGTGACGACTGGGCCTACCAGATTCTAAAACAAATCGGCAACTACGGCGAAGTCTTCGATCGTAATCTCGGCCAGGCCTCGCCACTGCGCCTGTCACGGGGCGTCAACGCCCTGTGGAACAAGGGCGGCCTGCTCTACGCCCCGCCCTTTCGCTAGCCTGCAGCGAACCCGGGGCGGCGCCGTATGAACGCGCGCCGCCCCGGCTTCTCGCCTGCGGCCCTTCTCCCCTCAGACTTCCCTGAGCACGTCGAACAGCTCCCGTGCTTCCTCGATCTTGCTGCGGTTGCCGATGACCGCCCGGTGGCAGTCCGCGTTCATGGCGGCGAAAAGCGGGGCGAAGCGGCGCAGGTCGTCGACCCTGGTGGCGGTGATCTCGGCGAGGCGCTGCCGCTTGTACTGCGGGTCGATGCCGTTGAGGAAGTCGTTGCGGGCGGTGGCTCCCTTGGCGGCGGCGCTCTGCAGGGGGTCGAAGCTGCCGTAGGTGCCGATGATCAGCTGCTCGAGAACCCTCTCGGGCAGGTCGAGGCCCTCGACCACCGCCGCCACGCCGTTATAGGCGTCGTAGGTCTTGCGCACCTGGGGGTCGCGATAGCTGACGAAGGCGAGGTTGCCGGTGAGATGCCCGAACTGGATGAAGCAGCCGTAGGCGCCGCCCATCTGCCGCACCGTGTTCCACAGATAGTCCCGGGAGAGATAGGTCTTGAGCACCTCGAAGTGGCCGCTGTAGCCCTGGCCGTTCCTGAGCAGGTTGCCGCCCTGGACGGCGAAGACCACCTCGGCCGAGGAAATGAAGGCCTCATGGCTCGGCAGGGAGAGCTGCGGCACCGGCAGAGAGGGCGGGGTGGCGGTGCCGAGGCTGTCGACGAGCGCCTTGCCGAGGGTGGAAAAGCGGCTCAGGTCGCGGTCTTCGGCGGTGACGGCGAGGACGAGGTTGGCGCGGTTGAAGAGCAGGCCGGCGATGGTCGCCAGTGCGGCGAGGAAGCCCTCTTCCCTGGACGGGTAGTCCTTGGCGAGTTCCTTGACGGCAAAGTAGGAGGTGGCGCCGTTGACCATCTCGTTATAGCGGCCGGCATCGCTCAAGTGGGCGAATACCCTGGTGGAAGCCAGGTTGTAGCCTTCGCTGTGGGCGGAGTGTTCCGCCCAGGCGAACTCCCGGCCGACGATCTCGCGGATCCTCGCCCGGTCGGCGAAGGACACCGAGGAGAGCACCTCGCCGACGAGCTGCAGCGCCTGCTGCAGGTAGTCGGGCAGGCACTTGAGGTGCAGCCAGAACACCGGCTTGGTAGAGCCCGGCCGCAGACGGTGGGTGTAGGTGGTCAGAGTGTGGTTGAAAGCCCCGGTGCAGGTGGCGATCTCCTTGGCGAAGCTCTGGTAATTGAGTCTTGTGGTGCCGATCTCGGTGACGATGGCCCCGAAGAGGTCGAGCAGCGGCAGCAGTTCCGCCGGCAGGCAGGAATAGTCGAAGCCGATGTCGACATAGGTGATGCCCTTGGTGGCCTGGCTGCTGACCAGCACTTCGTGGCCGAACATGGTGGTTGGCAGGGCCCTGGGAAAATCGGCCTTGTCGCCGAGGTCGGCGAGGGTGAGCTGCGGCAGAAGCGCGAGAGTCTCGACGCTGTTCGGCCGCATCTGCTCTTCCATGAGCTCTTTCGTGCGTCTGATGCGCTCGCCGCGTTCTTCGTCGCTCAGGGTGGCGTCGTACTCGGCGAGACGGCTCTGCTCCTCGGCCTGGAGCTGGCGCTGCTTGTCCGTGTCGGGAGCCAGGGTGACCACCACCGATCGGCCGTTGTCGAGCAGGTAGTCCTTGATGAGCTTCTCGAAATAGCCCTCTTCCAGGGCAGCCTGGCGCAGGGAGCGCATCAGCTCCTCGCTGATCAGGCACTCGAAGGGGTCGAGGCCGTATTTGAGGCCGACCATGGCCTTGCTGATAAGGTCGAGGCCGCGCTGCGCCTTGCTCGCCTCTTCGCGCAGGCTGAACTCGAACTTGTTCAGCTCGGCCACCACCAGGTCGCGGTCGAGGCCGTCCGCCACCATGGCGGCGAGGGTCGAGCGGTAGAGCTCGAGGAAGGCGTCGCGGTGCTGCGGTTCGCTGCCCACCAGGTAAGTGACCATGATGGTCTTCTGGGTGGTGGCCATGAAGAAGCCGCCGAAATCCTTGCACAGGCCGCTGGAGACGATGGCGTTCTTGAGCGGCGAGCCGTCGGAGTTGAAGAGGATGTTGGCGATGATCTGAAAGGCGGTGTTCTCGCGGCGCATGGCGATGGTGGCGACATCGGTGCCCACGGCGAGAAAGGTTTTCTCGGCGGTGTCGGCGCCGTCGATGGCATAGGTCTCGTTGATGAACACCGGCTCGCTCCCCTCCTGGCCGAGCACGACCTCGACGCGCTGCCCGGCGCTCGGGAAAGCGGCGAGGAACTTGTCCTGCAGATAGCGGAGCTCTTCTTCGAGCGGGGCGTCGCCATAGAGGAGGAAGATGCCGTTGCTGGGGTGGTAGTGCTCGCGATGGAAGCGGCAGAATTCCTCGTAGGTGAGGTCGGGGATGGCGCGCGGGTCGCCGCCCGACTCGTGGGCGTAGGTCGAGCCGGGCATCAGTCCGGCGAAGATGTTGTGGAAAATGTGGCGGATCGGGTCGGAGAAGGCGCCCTTCATTTCGTTATAGACCACGCCCTGAAACTGCAACGGGCTGTCCGGGCCCTCCTGATGGTAGTGCCAGCCTTCCTGCTCGAAAGTGCTCCTTTCAAGCAGCGGGTTGAAGACGACGTCGCAGTACACTCCCATGATATTGAAGTATTCCTTGAGATTGCGGGTGGCGAAGGGATAGTAGGTGACGTCCGAGCCGGTCATGGCATTGAGAAAGGTGGTCAGGCCGCCCTTGTTGATCTCGCCGAAGACGTCTTTGACCGGGTAGAGGCGTGAGCCCATGAGCACAGAGTGTTCGAGGATGTGGGCGACGCCGGTGGAATCGGTGGGCACGGTGTTGAAGGCGACGGTGAAGGTCTTGTTGCTGTCGTCATTCTTGATCGCCAGCAGCGGGCACTTGAGCAACTGGTGCTCGAAGAGGTAGACCTCGGAGGCGATCTCCTGCACGGTGCAATGGCGCTGCAGCACAAAACCGGAATGGACTGAGCCAGGGGTGAAAGTCATCGGTGATCCTCGGGAAAGGTGGTGGAATATCGGGTTAAAAAATCTTTTTCGAGTCGAGCATCATGGTTACCGGGCCGTCGTTGATCAGTCGCACCGCCATGTCTGCCTGGAAGGTGCCGGTGGCGACGGCCACGCCGCGCAGGACCACCTCTTCGACGAAGCGCTGATAGAGGGGCTCTGCCAGGGCCGGCGGTGCGGCGGCCGAGAACCCTGGCCGGCGGCCCTTGCGACAGTCCGCCTGCAGGGTGAATTGCGACACGATAAGCATTTCTCCAGCGATGTCGGCAAGGCTGAGGTTCATTTTTCCCGCATCATCGGCAAATATGCGCAACTGCGTGATCTTTTCCGCCATCCACTGGGCGTCGGCGGTCCCGTCGTCGCCAGCCACGCCGACAAATACCGCCAATCCCCGGCCGATGGCGGCCGTCACCGCCCCGTCGATGGTCACGCTCGCTTCACTGACCCGTTGTACAACCGCGCGCATGGTTTCTCCATAATGAGTCCTGGTTGATTACACTCTTTGTAATGGCAAGAAATTATTTCAATTTAGGTTAGGCAGATGGTATATTCTCTAACGATGGTTTTATAAGGCAAGAACAGGGTATCCCAAAAATGTGGGGAACGGGCAATGATAAAACACTTGCAGGGTCTGCTGGAACAGATGTCGAGGGAATTGCCGGGGATTCTCGCGGCGGCGGTGGTGACCGTGGACGATGGGATGTCCATCGCTGAAGTAAGGAGGCGCCAGGATATCGAAACCGCGGCGGCCGCCGCCTACCTGGCCTCCATCGTCAAGTCGAACGCCAGGGCTATCAATCTCCTCGCCGACGATGAAGAGGTGGATGACATCCTCATCACCACCCGCCAATACCACTTCATCATCAGGCACGCCGACGATCAGCCTTTCTTCATCTTCGTCATGACCACCAAGGATGAGTGGCTGGGCAAGGCACGCATGCTGATCAAGAAGTACGAGGCGCAATTCACGCGCTTTGCCGGATACTTCCGCGAAAACTACCAGTAACGAAGGTATGCTGTCCGCTGCCGGGGGCCGGTTGCACCGACCCCCGGCAGCGATACGACAAAGCCCGCTACAGGGACGCGACTTCCTTGATCTTCTTGGAGTTCTTCTTGATGCTGATGCGGATCCAGCCGAGGTTGGTCTCCTGATCGGCAACGATAACGAGAAAGGCGTCCTCGCCTACCGGGGCGAACATGACCGGTCCATTGGCGAATTCGAACATGGTCATGCGCAGCTCGCCCTGGCCGAGCTGATTGCCCATTGATTCAGCCGAGCCGAAACCCGAGGAGGCGATGGCGCCGATCATCTCGGCGTCGATGCCTGTTCGCGCCAGGCTGTCGAGGAGAAAGCCGTCGCGCCCGACCAGGCAGGCGGTGTGCACGCCCTCGATGCTGGTGAATTCTGCCAGGATTTTCTGTATTTCAGTCATTTCCAACTCCTCCGTGATAGGTTGCTGTTGAGGTGGCAAAGTCGTGGGAGCTACTGCCCGCGGCGGCGTCGTCGGCGGCTGTCGTGGCGCTTCGGCCTGTTTTTTGGCGGGGGCTGCTTCCGGGCCGGCGATGTGCTGCACGTTGGAGGGGGGCTGCTGCGGCCTCTCCTGCCTCTTCTCGGCGAGTTCGTCGCTTTTCACCGCCGTCTCGAAAAGCAGGGCTTCGATGCTCTTGCGGATGCTGACCACCGGCGGCTGCACCCCGCGGATATTCTGCAGGGAGCCGCCGTTGAAGCCGAGGATGGTGAAGAAGGCCTCCTCGCCGATTTCCCTGCCGCACATGGCGTGGACGACTGCCCCCTCCTTGAAAAAAATCATGCCCTCGCGGTCGCCGGTGGTCACCTTGAGGGCCGCGGTGGCCCGCGAGAGGCCGTTGAACTGGACGATATCCACCAGGGAAATGCCGTCCACAGTGCCCTGGAAGCCTTCACCCTCCTTAAGCACCTCTTCGACGATGAGGCGGACCTCCTTGATGTCGAAGGGCTTTTCGATAAAGCGCAGGCTGCCGCTCATCATCGCCTTGTTCTTGTAGGCATTGGAAGGATAGGCGGTCATGATGATCACCCCGGTGCCGGGGAAGCGGTTGTTGATCTCCACCAGAAGATCGAGGCCGTTCATGCCCGGCATGTTGATGTCGGTGATGACCAGGTTGACCGTCCGGTCGCTGAGCAGGGCCAGGGCCTCCTCCCCAGACTTCGCCGCCAGGATCTCGACATCGGTCATTCCTTTGTTGAGATTGCGCTGCAACATCCATAGCATGTCCTCCTCATCGTCAACGACCAGAACTCGTTTCATAATCTCCCCTTAAGTTTTCTTGTCGACGGGTTTCAAAAGCGCCTTTGTTCAATGCCTAGCAATTGCAGTGCCGACTGGAAGCAAAAAAGACAACATATTGGAATAAAATCATAAAATACTCTGGGAGGATGTCGCCGCTCGTGGGGGAAGGGGGTGAGATGGCCAAAAATTGACCAGGTGGCAGAAAACTGACCATGTTAGAGATATTCCCGCAGGGTGGTGCGGGAGATGCCGAGGATGCGCGCTGCCTTGGATTTGTTCTGGTCGACGGCGGCGAGTACCTTCCTGATATACTGACGCTCCATCTCCTTTAAGGTCGTCAGGGGTTCTTTTTTTATCAATGGGGCCCTGTCGCCTTCGCCGATACAGCCCATGGCGATGGTGGCGCCGCGGGAGAAAATGACCTCCCGCTCGATGGCGTTGCGCAGCTCACGGATATTGCCCGGCCAGCTGTAGGAAATGATACGCTGGCGTCCTTCCGGGGTGAAGCCGCCGATATCCTTTTTCATCTCGCGGCATATCCCCTGCAGCAGGCAGTCGGCGAGGAGGAGGACGTCGTCGCCCCTGTGGCGCAGCGGTGGAAGGGGAATGGGCAGGACGTTGAGGCGGTAGAAGAGGTCTTCGCGAAAGCGTCCGAGGGAGATCTGCTCTTCGATGTCGGCGTTGGTGGCGGCGATGATGCGGATCTTCACGGCGATGTCCTTGAGGCCGCCGACCTTGCGGAAGGTCGATTCCTCGATGAGGCGCAGCAGCTTGGGCTGCAGGTCGATGGGCAGGTTGCCGATCTCGTCGAGGAAGAGCGTGCCGCCATGGGCGAGCTCGACCAGCCCCCGCTTTTCGCTGCGCGCGTCGGTGAAGGCCCCCTTGTCGTAGCCGAACAGCTCCGATTCCATCAGGCTGGGGGAGAGGGTGCCGCAGTCGACCTTGACGAAGACGCCATTGTCGCCTGGCCGGCCATCGTGGATAGCTCTGGCGGCGAGCTCCTTGCCGGTGCCGGTCTCGCCGGTGATGAGCACCGGGCTGTCCACCAGGGCCGCCATGGCGATGGCTTCCTTGACGCGCAGCATCGGCGGGCTTTCGCCGAGGATCGCGGCGAGGCCGACCTGCTCCTCGAGCAGGGCCGCCCGCTTTTTCATCAGGCGGGCCTGGAGGAGACGCTTCATGGTCGCCTTGAACTCCACCATCTCGAAGGGCTTGACGATATAATCCACCGCCCCGGCCCGCAGGGCCTGGACGGCGGTCTTGGCCTCGTTGATGCCGGTGAGCATGACGATGTCGATGTCGCCACCGGCCTCCCTGATGGCGGCGATGAGGTCGAGGCCGCTGACATCGGGCAGGCCGATATCGAGAAACACCAGGTCGATCAGCGAGGAGTGCAGAATTTCCAGGGCCTCCCCGCCGCTGGCGGCGGTGCTTGCGCGATGGCCCTGGCGGATGACGATGGTCGCCAGGGTCGTGCGCATGTCCTCCTGGTCGTCGACGATGAGCACTGTCCCCATTGTCAGGCCTCCGCCCGGAAAAAGATGGTGAAAGTGGTACCTTTGCCTTCCTTGCTCTCGAGGACGATCTCGGCGTCGTTTTCCTTCAGCGTACGGTAGACGATGGACAGGCCGAGGCCGGCACCGGAAGTCTTGGTAGTGAAGAAAGGCTCGAAAACCTGTTCGGCGACATGGGGCGGCATGCCTGAGCCGTTGTCGGTGAAGCGCACCACGACGTATGGTTTCTTGCCGATCAGCGCCGGGTAGAGCTTTTTATAGAAGGCGTGCATGCTCGGTGTCATCGCCGCGGCGTAGATGTCGATCTGCCCACCCTCCCTGATGGCATCGATGGCGTTGAGGAAGAGATTGAGAAAGACCTGCTGCACCTGGTGCGGATCGGCGATGATGCGCGGCAGCTCACTGCCGATCTCCTGGGTGCAGGCGATGCGGTTCTTGGTGAGGCGGTTGTTGATGAGCGGCATGGTCTCGGCGACGATGGAAGGCAGGGAGGTTGGCCTCTTGTTGGGCTCTGCCGGCCTGGCATAGGAAAAGAAGTCGCTGAGCAGCTCGTTGAGCCGGTCCACCTGGCGGATGATGCGCCGCGAGCATTCCAGCTGCTCGCTGTTGTCCCTGGCCTCCTCTTCGATGGACTGGGCCATGATCTTGATACCGGCCAGGGGGTTGCGCACCTCGTGGGCCACCGCCGAGGCGATCTCGGCAATGGTCGACAGGCGGTTCATCTTTTCCATTTCCTTGCGCACGTATTTGAGCTCGGAGATGTCGGAGAGGGAGATGATCACCCCGACGCGGTTGCCGCGGGCATCCTCCCGGGGGACGTTGGAGTAGCCGATGATCTTTTTTTCGCGCTTGGGGGTGATCAGGGCGAGCTCCTTTTCCATATGGCCGGGCTGGTCGGGTGTCAGGGTGAGCAGTTCCGTCGCGGCGCTGTCGCCGAGGAACTCGGCGAGATAGCGACCATCGAGGACGGCGGTGAAGGGTTTGAAGATTGCCTGGGCGACGGAGTTGCTCTTGCGGATGCTGCCGTCCGGGTCGGCGACGATCAAGCCGTGGTTGAGCCCCTGGATGATCGACTCGGAAAACTTCTTCTCCTCGCGGAGATTGATGATCGAGCCACGCAGATCGTTGACCAGCTGGATGAGCTGCTGGTCCATCTGCTGGCTTTCGATGATTACCGCGAAGATGTTGCCGATAGCTTCGAACAGCTCGAGAAGCCCAGGGGAGGGGTTGTGTCCGGGCAGGGCATAGAGTGAGAGGACGCCCAGGGGATGGCTGTCCTTGACGATCGGGGTGCAGTAGAGGCCGTGGAAAGAGGCGGAGGCGGACAGCCGCGGTGGGGGCTCGCTAAAGAAGAGGGTGCGGCCGTCGGCCGCGGCCAGGCCGCAGTGGCAGGAGCCGAAGGGCATCGACCGGCAAGGCGGGCCGTCTTCCTCGAAGCCGCGACAAACCAGCAGGTCGAGGGTCTTTCCCTCCTGGTTGACGACGAACAACGCCGCCCGTTCGCCTGCGGCAAGTTCCCGGTAGGAACTGAGGGTGGAAAAGATTTTGGTGACTTTGGCCTTGAGGGGCAGCGGCTCCAGGGCGATGCGCAGGATGTGGATGAGAATATGCTGGTAGTCGGGGGAGGAGGGTATGGCCGCCGCCGAAGAGGTGTCCCGGGTCTGGGGTGTCTGCTGCATCGCTGCTGCCTTGGCGAACTCGGTGGCTGTTCGCCCCGTGGGGCCGGTGCGGCCCTGTGCGTTTTCCGCCGCTGTGGCGGCGGGGTGTTCCCGGGGGAGGGACGGCCGGGTGCCGGGTGCGGTCCCTCCTTATGTCGGGAGGCTGTCAGTACTTGAACCTGCTGACGATGCGGTTGAGCCCCTTGGCCAGGGTGTCGAGGGTGTCAGAGCTCGATTTGACCTGGGTGCAGCTCTCCATCATCTGCGAGGTCTGTTCGCTGACCGTGGAGATATCGCGGGAGATGTCCCCGGCGGTTGCCGAACTTTCGCTCATATTGTCGTTGACGTCGCGCACGCCGATGGAAGCATGGGAGATGTTGGCGGCAATTTCCCGGGTAGTTTCCGCCTGCGTCTCCATGCCGGCGACGATCTCGCTGACCGTGTCGTTGACCTTGCCGATCACCGCGGTGATCTCGCCGATCTCCCGCACCGTGTCCTCGGTGGAGCTCTGGATGTCGGCGATCTTGTCCTTGATGTCGGCGGTGGCCTGGGTGGTCTGCGAAGCCAGAGCCTTGATTTCGTTGGCGACTACCGCGAAGCCCTTGCCGGCTTCGCCCGCCCGCGCAGCCTCGATGGTGGCGTTAAGGGCGAGGAGGTTGGTCTGCGCCGAGATCTCGGTGATGACCTCGGTGACCTTGCTGATCGCCGCAGCGGCAGCCCCCAGGTGGTTGACCCGCGAAGTGGCGTTGATTGCTTTGGCCACCGCGGCTTCGGTGATGCTGCGTGCTTTTTCGGAACCGGCGGCGATACGCGAAACGGCCTCGGTCATGCCCTCGGCGGCTTCGGCCACGAGGCGGATATTGCCCGCCGCCTCGGCGCTGCCCTGGGCCACCGAGGTCATGTTGGCGCTCATCTGCTCCGCCGCCCGGGCGACGCCGGCGGAGGTGGTGGAGACGGTGACCGCGTTGTCGTTCATGGCGGTGGAGATGGTCAGCAGCTCATCGGCGGACTGGCCGAGGCGGCCGGCATGGTCGGCGATGTCCTTGATCATCAGGTTCATCTTGTCGATGAAGACGTTGAACCAGGCGGCGAGCTCGCCCACCTCGCTGGTGGAGTCAAGGGAAAGCCGCTTGGTGAGGTCGCCTTCGCCCTCGGCGACGTCGCGCAGACCGGCGGTGACCTTGCCGATGGGGCCGGTGATGGAATGTGTGGTGAGCCAGGCGAAGAGCAGGCCCATGGCGATGGCGATGGCCATCGCGGCGAGAATTACCCAGCGCGAGACACTGTTGACCCTGTCTATGCGCCTGGCGCTGTCCTCCATGAGCTGGCTGCTGAGGGCGGCCAGGCTGGCATCGACGGCACGCATTTCACCGATCAGCCGCTTCTGCTCGTCCACCAGGCGGAAATAGTCGGCGGTCAGCTCCTGTATCTTTTTGAAACGTTCGCCAATGGCGTCGTGCACCTGCTTGAGCGAGGCACTGTTTTCGATCACCGTGAACCATTCGCCGAGGGCGGCAGTGAATTTCTTCTCTCCGGAGAGGATTGCCTCCTTGCCGGCGTCGTCGGCCCGCTCGAAATAGGCGAGCACGGCCGAGTAATGGATCTTGTGGAGGAAGACCAGGTCTTCGATGCGGAAAGAGCCTGTTTTGATGAGTTCTTCGAAACCTTCGAAGAGTTTCTTGAGCGGCGCGCTGACGGTGTCCTTTTTGCCTTCGCTGCTATCGAGGGCGAGAAAGGACTGGCGGTAGGCGGAGTATTGCTTGCGCAGCGTCTCGATAACCTCGCGGTCGGCATCGGCCAGCCGTTCGGCGGCGCGCTGCTGCAGGTCCTTTTCCAGGGCTTCGAGGATTTCCCTGGCCTTGTCGCGAGCCTGGGCCTGGGCGGCCCGGCCGGCGCTGTGGCTGTTGAGCAGATAGAGAGAGAACTGCTCGCGCACCTGGGAAAATTGGGCCTGGTCGGTGCTGATACGGCGCGAGACGGTCATCGTGTCGATGACGTTTTTCAGCGAGAAAAGACCGGAACCGCCGACAACACAGGTCAAGAGGAGTACCACGGCAAATCCGAAACTCAGTTGCGTCCGTAATTTCCAGCTTCTCATCAAAGTCCTCCGTGATGCGCGCAGCGCATCTGGTGTCCGGTCGTTTCCGGTGGCAGAGGGGGGCACTGATCCGGAATCGTTCTCCCCTCGGTGGGTTGACGGCGATGGTGTAGCCGGCCAGTGGCCGGAAAATGAACATCGCCATTATCTCACCTGCGGAGGGAAAATTCCAATAATTCATTACCGATTGTGCCGCGTGTCGGGGAAAATTTCAACAACAAGCAGATAAAGATGGTGAAAAATCTTGTGGTTGGCAAATAGCGCCGTCGCTCTGGAAGGAAAGGGGGCGGGTCAGGAGAAGGTCAGGAAAGGACTGTGACTCTTCCCGAAAGGGGGTGTCGAATCGCTCCGGGGGACTTCGTTGCCGCCCCTGTGGCTGCTGTCTCGCCATGCAGGGGTTCGGACGGCGCGATTGCCTGGCCTGCTATAGAGATGCGCATATTGGCATGCGCTGCAGTGGCGCGCCTCGTTGTTGTCAGTCCGCCTTGCTGGGTCCCTGGCCCGATGGCCTGCGTCTTTCAAAAAATTGAAAATATTATTAATATTTTGCGGGCCGCGACATCGCAAATTGTATGTAAAATGTCTTGACATCGATTCCCCGCCGTGTAATATACGTTCCGTATAATGGTATTGCATTCCAACATGTGATACATCTGGCAGCCATTGGCTCGAGTCGCCACGGCGAGTCCTCCGGAAAAGTAACCTATCAGGGGAGGAGCCTGGCTCTCGATCGCACGATATGGTTTCGGTTCGCAGAAATTGCCCTTGTCTACACGCGGCCTCCAGCCGCGGGGGAGGTCGGCTTCAGCTCCATGCCGCGGCTGGCAGGGACGCGGTCGCCGGCGCCGGGTCGTTTCAGTGATGTCCACCAGGCTCAAACTCCGGGAGGTCCAAAGATGAGTGAAAAGGTGTTTACCAGCTGTACCAATGCCGGGCCCGTCAGTGTCTACGTGAAAGATGGCAAGGTCGTCCGTATCAGGCCGCTGGTGGCCGAGGACAAGGACTTCAAGCCGTGGACCATCGAAGCCGGCGGCAAGAAATACTCGCCACCGAAGAAATTCGCCCTGGCTCCTTACGTCCATGCCGACCGTCGCCGCATCTATTCAGAGGACCGCATCCAGTACCCGATGAAGCGGGTCGACTTCGACCCCAAGGGAGAGCGCAATCCCCAGAACCGCGGCAAATCCCCCTATGTGCGCATCACCTGGGACGAGGCTCTCGACATCGTCGCCGGAGAGATCAAGCGCATCAAGGACGGTTATGGCGGCTCGGCCATCACCGGGCTGACCTCCTCACACCATAACTGGGGTATCGTCGGCTACAAGATGGGGCCCTTTGCGCGCTTCATGAATCTCCTCGAATACACCCCGGTACTCGACAACCCGGACAGCTGGGAAGGCTGGCACTGGGGCGCCACCCACACCTACGGCTTCTACTGGCGCCTCGGCATGCCGGAGCAGTACGACCTGCTTGAGGACGCACTGCAGAACGCCGAGATGATCGTCCTCTGGTCCAACGATCCCGACTCCACCCGCGGCACCTACACCGGCCAGGAATCGGCCCTGTGGCGGCAATGGCTCAAGGAAAAAGGGGTGGAGATGGTCTTCATCGACCCCTTCCACAACTACACCGCCGCCGCCATGGAGGGCAAGTGGATCGCCCCGCGCATCGGCACCGACACCTGCGTCGCCATGGCCATCGCCTACGTGTGGATCACCGAGGGCCTTTATGACAAGGAATACGTCAAGAACCGCACCATCGGCTTCGAGGAGTTCAAACCCTACATCCTCGGCGAGGTCGACGGCAAGCCGAAGACGCCGGAGTGGGCCGAGCAGGAGTCCGGGGTCAAGGCGAGGGTGATCCGTGCCCTGGCGCGGCAGTGGGCGGCCAAGCGCACCATCCTCTCCGGCGGTGCCCGCGGCGGCGAGGGCGGCGCCTGTCGTCAGGCCTATGGCACCGAGTGGGCGCGCATGATGGTCCTCCTCCAGGGTATGCAGGGCCTGGGCAAGCCGGGCCGCTCCATCTGGGGCACCACCATGGGCGCGCCGAGCGACTTCGAGACCTGGTTCCCGGCCTATGCCGATCTCCAGGGGCGCATCGCCACCACCAAGATCGCCAAGTATCTTCCCGTCAACCCCACCAAGCAGCGGCTGTGGCGCCTGACCCTGCCCGACGCCATCCTCGACCCGCCGGTGAGCTGGTACGGGGAGGGCTTCTGCGGCCAGTCGCTGGAGCAGCAGTTCAAACACTTCACCTATCCCATGGAGGGCCATGCCGAAATTCGCATGCTCTACCGCTACGGCGGCTCGTTCATGGGCACGATGAGCGACACCAGCAAGTGGGTGCGCATGTACCAGAGCCCGAAGCTCGAGTTCGTCGTCAACCAGGACATCTGGTTCAATAGCGAAACGCGCATGGCTGACGTCATCCTCCCCGCCTGCACCGCTTTCGAGCGCGACGACGTCGGCGAGTGGGGTTCCTGCGGCGGCTACACCTGCCACGCCAGCTCGGGCTGCAACTTCCGCATCGTCGTCCGTCAGCAGAAGTGCATCGAGCCCCTGTGGGAGTCGAAGTCCGACTACGAGATCTTCACCCTCATCGCCGATCGCCTCGGCATCAAGGAGCAGTTCACCGACGGCAAAACCGACCTCGACTGGATCAAGGCCTTCTTCGATAACTCCGATCTGCCGGCGCGGATCTCCTGGGAGGAGTTCAACAGCAAGGGCTACCATATCATCAATATCCCCGACAACTACACCCCCACCCCATCCCTGCGCTGGTTCGCCGAGGGCCGTCCCTGCGACACCCCCGACACCAACAACCCCAAGCGAAAGACGGAAAAAGCCGCCGAGCTGGGTACCTACAGCGGCAAGATCGAGTTCGCCTGCGAGAGTCTCAAGGCCCACTTCCCCGACGACGAGGAACGGCCGGTGGTGCCGCGCTATATCCCCAGCTGGGAGGGGCACCACAGCGAGATCTTCAAGAAATATCCCCTGCAGCTGCTGTCGCCCCATCCACGTTTCACCTTCCACTGCCACTACGACAAGCACGCCGACTGGCTCAACGACATCCCGGTGCACCGCATCAAGAAGGATGGCTACCCCTGGTGGCCGGCGCGCATCAATCCGCTCGACGCCGAGCGCCGCGGCATCAGGAACGGCGATATCGTCTGTCTCTACAACGACCGGGGCAGGGTGCTGTGTATCGCCGTGGTCACCGGGCGGGTCAGGCCGGGTGTTATCCACAGCTATGCCTCGTCGGCCAAATACGACCCGCTCATTCCCGGCCGGGCCGACTCCCCCGACAAGGGCGGCTGCGTCAACATCCTCACCTCGTCGCGGATGGTCTCGCAGAACGCCCCGGGAATGACCCCGAACTCTTGCCTCATCGAAATCGAAAAATGGGAGGGCTGATATCATGTCCACATTCTCCATACTTATAGATGTCAAGAAGTGCACCGGCTGCTACAACTGCTTCCTCTCCTGCCGCGACGAATACTGCGGTAACGACTATCCGGGCTACTCGGCGGCGCAGCCCATCGAGGGGCAGTCGTGGATGACCATCCAGGAAGTGGAGCGGGGCGAGTACCCTAAGCCGAAAATCGACTACGTGCCGCGGCCGTGCATGCACTGTGCCGACGCCCCCTGCATGGGAGCGGTGGAGCCCGGCGTCGTCTACCGGCGCAAGGACGGCGTGGTGATCATCGATCCGCAAAAAGCCAAAGGGAAAAAGGAGATCGTCGACGCCTGCCCCTACAGGGTGATTTTCTGGAACGAGGCCCTGCAGGTGCCGCAGAAGTGCACTCTCTGTGCCCATCGCCTCGACGAGGGCGGACAGCTGCCGCGCTGCGTCGAGGCCTGCCCCACTGGAGCCCTGGTCTTCGGCGACCTTGACGACCCGACTTCGGAGATCGCGACCCTTTCGAAGAAATTGGCGACCGAGCAGCTGCATCCCGAGTACGCCACCAAGCCGCGGGTGAGCTATGTCGGTCTGCCCAAGCGGTTCATCGCCGGCGAAGTGGTCTTTGCCGACCGCAGCGACGAATGCGCCCAGGGTGTCGAGGTGACACTCGAGGGCGGCGGGGTCAAGCTCTCCACCACCACCGACGTTTACGGCGATTTCGAGTTCGACGGCCTCGCCAAGAACGTCGACTACCGGCTGCAGGTGACCGCCCCCGGCTATGAAGAGGCGCGCTGCCAGGTGGTGACCCTCAGGGATGTCGTCCTGGGGGAGATCGTACTCGCACCGAAGTGAGAGACAGTCCGGCGGCCGGAGGGTAAACGCTCCCTTCCGGCCGCAGCCATTCGCCGCCCTCCCGGGGGTGGCGATGCCCGCGGAACTCGCCCGACACAGAGGCCGGGCGGTCGAAGCAATGGTGACAACCTATCTTAAAAGAGGACAATCGATGACAACTGCGCAAATTCTCAGTCGAGCCAGGCAGGAAAAACGGAAGGTGCTCACCGAGATCGAGGCCAAGAGCATCCTCGGCGAGGCCGGGATCACCTGCACTCCCACGGTCCTGGCGACCTCGCGGGAGAAGGCGGTTTCGGTGAGCGAGGAGTTCGGCTACCCGGTGGTGCTGAAGGTGAGTTCGGTGGACATCAGCCACAAGAGCGACGCCGGCGGCGTCAAGGTGGGTCTCAAGAACAGGGCGGAAGTCGAAGCCGCCTACGACGCCATCATGACTTCCTGCCGTGCCTACGCCCCTGGCGCCGATATCGAGGGTGTGTCCGTGCAGCCCATGGCCAGGCCGGGGACGGAAGTGATCATGGGCATGACCCGTGACAAGAGCTTTGGGCCGGTGGTGATGTTCGGTCTCGGCGGAGTCTTCGTCGAGGTGCTCAAGGACGTGGCCTTCCGCATCGTACCCATCGATGGCAACGACGCCGCCGAGATGGTTGACGGCATCCAGGGCAAGAAGCTCCTCGAGGGGTACCGTGGCAAAGAGACCGCCGACAAGGCTCGGCTGCAGGAGATGCTGGTGCAGCTCTCGTCTTTCGTCGACGCCACTCCCGGCATCGAGGAGATCGACATGAACCCGGTTTTTGCCTACAGCGACGGGGCGATGGTCGTCGACGCCCGTATCATTCTCAGCGAGGAATGAGCCCAGGCCGACCCGGGCCCTCACTCCCAAGGTGCCAACACCTTCTCAAAAGGACGGTAACATTATGATGGAACTCTTCTTCAAACCACGATCCGTAGCCATCGTCGGGGCCTCTGGTTCGCCCGGCAAGCTCGGCTATGTCATAGTCAACAATATCAAAGGCAGCGACTTCGCCGGCGCGGTCTATCCGGTCAACCCCAAGGCGGACGAGATCCTCGGCTACAAGGTGTACAAGTCCATCGCCGAGATCCCCGGCGCGGTCGATTTGGTCATCACCGCCCTGCCCACCCCGAAGATGACCGTCGCCACTCTCGAAGAATGCGCCCAGAAAGGGGTCAAGGCGGTGATCATCGAGTCGGCCGGCTTCGCCGAGATGGGTGGCGAGGGCAAGGTCTATCAGCAGCAGATTGTCGATATCGCCAAGAAAAATAACATCCGCGTCATGGGGCCGAACTGCTCGGGCATCGTCTCGCGTGACATCGTCACTTCCATCTACCCGATGACCAAGAAGGTGCCGCGCGGCAATGTGGTGCTCATAGGCCAATCTGGCCTGCTCGCAGCGGGCATGGCCTCGGACATCGTCGAGAACGAAAGTCTCAACATCAGCAAGGTGTGTTCCATCGGCAACAAATGCGATGTCAATGAGAACGACCTGCTGGAGTACTTCGGTGAGCAAGCGGATGTCGACGTCATCTCCATGTACCTCGAGACGATCAGCGACGGCCGCAACCTCACCAGGATCACCAAGAAGATCGCCGCCAAAAAGCCGGTCATCTTCCTCAGCGGCGGACGTACCGAGGCCGGCGCCAAGGCCGCCATGAGCCATACCGGCAGCATCGCCAGCAACGCCAAGATCGTCGAGGCGGCGGTCAAGCAGACCGGCATGATCATGGCCGACGACTTTACCGAGTTGAAGGACTTCGCCAAGGTCTTCTCCACCCAGCCCCTGCCGAAGGGGAACCGCGTCGCCGTCATCACCCTTGCCGGCAGTGTCGGCGTCAACGTCTCCGACCTCTGCGCCAGCCATGGCCTGGAACTGCCCAAGCTGACCGCGGAGACCACCGAGAAGCTGAAAGACATGTTTGACACCCCGGTTTCGAACCCTGTGGACCTCTACTTCAGCGTCACCAAGATCGGGTTCACCAAAACCCTGGAGACCACCTTCCCCGATGCCTTCCGCGATGCCAACATCGACGCCGCGGTCCTCATCCTCGCCGGCTTCGAATATACCCAGGAAGCGGTGCAGAAGAAGATCATCCAGAAGATCGTCCAGGATGTCGGCAAGCCGGTGGTGGTGTGCATGATCGTCGGCTACAACAAGTACAAGCACGTCATCATGGACGAGATGGGCAAGGAGCTGCCGGTGTTCCCGTCGCTCATCTCCGGGGTCAAGGCCCTGAGCAAGCTGTGCCAGTACGGCATGCGCCGGCAGAAACTTTCAGCCTGAGGGGGAGCACATGGCATACGAAAACATCATTCTCGAAAAAGAAGACGGCATTGCCGTCATCACCTTCAATCGCCCCGAGGCGATGAATGCCCTCAACATCCAGACCAGGGCCGAGTTCCGTGAGGCCATCGCCGATGTCGCCGCCGATGAGGCGGTCCGCGTGCTGATCCTCACCGGCAACGGCAAGGCCTTCGTCGCCGGCAGCGATATCAAGGAGTTCAACAAGACGACGCCCTACGCCGCCCATAACATCATGCGGCTGGGGGAGATGGTGGAGAAACTCGAGAAACCGGTGATCGCCGCGGTCAATGGCTTCTGCTTGGGTGGCGGCTGCGAGATTGCCATGGGCTGCGATATCATCATCGCCTCAGACAAGGCCAAATTCGGCCAGACCGAGATCAACATCGGCATCATCCCCGGCGGTGGCGGCACCCAGCGCCTGCAGCGGCTCATCGGCGCCTGCCGCGCCAAGGAACTCATCTTCACCGGTGATATCATCCGTGCCGAGGAGGCCGACCGCATCGGCCTGGTCAACCGCGTGGTGCCGCTGGAGGAACTCATGCCCACCGCCAAGGAAATGGCCAAGAAAATCGCCACCAAGAGCGCCGCCGCCCTGAAGCTCGCCAAGACGGCCATCAACCGCGGCATGCAGACCGATCTGGAGAGCGGCCTCAAGTACGAATACGAGCTGTACAGCCTGTCCCTTACCCTGGAGGATAAGGTGGAGGGGGTCAACGCCTTCCTGGAGAAACGGACGCCCACCTTTGTCGGCCGCTGAACGGCCTTTGTGGGATCAACGAGACAACTTGCGACAAGGAAAGAAGACAATGGAAAACATGGCGAATAAAGTGGCCAGGATACCTAATCTGGTCGACTGGTCGACGGGCGAAGTGAGATTGATGAGCGCGAAGTGCAACTCCTGCGGCACCTATTTCTTCC
This sequence comes from Desulforhopalus sp., assembly GCA_024710585.1. Lineage (GTDB taxonomy): Bacteria > Desulfobacterota > Desulfobulbia > Desulfobulbales > Desulfocapsaceae > Desulforhopalus_A. Next base: position 311 of record JANJUM010000224.1, on the reverse strand, counting down.
CCAGGGAACACTATCAGCATCGTCCCGGGTGCTCGCGCGAAGGGGTCGAGAACGTCCTTCTCCCCCGCCGCGGCAAGCTGGCCAGTTACACTGTCCAGTATTACCCTTGCCCGGCGCCGTTCAAGACCGAGCAGAAGATCACCCCCTACGGTATCGGCCTGGTGGAGTTTGAGAACGAGAAGATCCAGGTGGCCGGGATCATCACCAATACCGATCTGAAGACCCTGCAGTTGGGGATGGAGATGGAGACCACCATCCTCGACATGTACGTCAACGAAGAAAAGCAGCAGGTGGTGACCTGGGCGTTTCAG
>JANJUM010000186.1 GCA_024710585.1 Desulforhopalus sp. | reverse complement strand
CTCCTCGGCCTTTCTGCGCACCATGATCGACAAGGGCTCCGGGGTGATCGAGTACCGCTGGCGCAACCCCGGCGAGGCGGCCGTCAGCGACAAGATCGCCGTCTACGAGAGCATCGACGAATACGGCTGGGTGATCGTCTCCTCGAGCTACAAGGAGGAGATCCTCGAGCCGGCCATTTGGGCGCGCCAGCTGGCCTATGGCGCCACCCTGCTGCTCTGCCTGGCCGCCGCCCTGGTCAGCTATCTGCTCAGCGGGCGGCTGACCCGGCCGGTTGCGGCGATGATTGCCCAGCTCGACCGCAATGCCCGACAGCTGCGTCACGATCCCCTGCCGGTGCTTGGCGACGACGAAATGGCGCGGCTGGCCGGCGAGTTCAACCTCTTCCTGGCCGCCATCGAGGCCACCGGCGAAGAGCTGCGGCGGCAGAAAGACCGTTACCTCATCCTCTTCGAGACCAGCCCCGACGCGGTCATCGTCCTCCGCGACCAGACCCTGATCGACTGCAACCAGGCGGCGCTGGCCCTCTTCGCCGGAACGCGGGAGGAACTCCTCGGCAGGACGGTGCTGCACCTTTCCCCGGAGCGTCAGCCCAGCGGGCGGAGCTCGGCGGAGCTGGCGGAAGAGCTCATCGGCCAGAGCGGACCGGGGGAGATGCAGACCTTCGAGTGGCTGCACCAGGGGCTCGACGGGCGTAAGTTCGACTGCGAGGTGCGGCTCAAGGGCTTTGGCGACGACGGCGGGGTGCCGCTGCTGGTGGCCTTCATCCGCGACATCACCGCCAGCAAGAGGGCGGAAAACCTGCTGCGTGACAGCGAGAACAAGTACCGCCTGGTGGTGGAGAACAGCGGCGATGCCATCTTCGTCATAGAGAGGAAAGAAATCGTCTTCAGCAACCAGCGCACTTCGCTCATCACCGGTTTTACCGCCGAGGAGTTGAACGCCCTGCCCTTTGCCACGCTCATTCACCCTGATGACCGCGACATGGTGGTGCAGCGCCACGTGGGGCGGCTTGGTGGGCGGCGGGATATCCCCTCAACCTATTCTTTCCGCATCGTCGACAAGGAGGGCCGGGAACACACCGTGCAGCTCAACGTGGTGCTGGTGGAATGGCACGGGAAGCCGGCGACGCTCAACTTCGTGCGCGACATCACCGAGCAGCGCCAGCTCGAGGAGGTGGTGCGGCAGGCGCAAAAGATGGAGGCCATCGGCACCCTTGCCGGAGGCATCGCCCATGACTTCAACAATATCCTCATGGGCATCCAGGGGCGCACCGCCCTCTTGGCGCAGACCGCCATGCTCGAGCCCGAGGGGCGCGAACAGCTGCGCGCCATCGACGATGCCATCTCCAGCGCCGCCAGCCTGACCGGGCAGCTGCTCGGCTTCGCCCGCGGCGGCAAGTACCAGCCGCGGCCGCTCGACCTCAACGAGCTGGTGGCGTCGAGCGTCGAGATGTTCGGCCGCACCAGAAAGGAGCTGGAGATCGTCGTCGCGCCCTGCACGGAAGCGCTGGTCAGCGAGGTCGACGGGCCGCAGATCGAGCAGGTGCTGCTCAATCTCCTCGTCAACGGCTGGCAGGCCATGCCCGGCGGCGGCACCCTGCGCCTGACCACCAGGGCGGTCACCCTCGGCGAGGAGTTCTGTCGCCGCTACCGTCGCCGAGGCGGAGAGTACGGGGCGATCGTCGTCGCCGACAGTGGCGTCGGCATGGACGAGGCGACGCAGCAGCGCATCTTCGACCCCTTCTTCACCACCAAGGGTCAGGGGCGCGGCACCGGCCTCGGCCTCGCCTCGGCCTACGGCATCGTCGACAACCATGGCGGCATCATTACCGTCGAAAGCACTCCCGGCGAGGGAACCACCTTCACCATCTACCTGCCGCTGTCGGCGGCGCAGCCGACGCGGCTGGTGCGCGAGGACGGCGAGCTGCACCGCGGCACGGAGACGGTGCTGCTCGTCGACGACGAGGAACTCATCCTCGAAGTGGGGGCGGCGATGCTCGAGTCCCTCGGCTACCGGGTGCTGCCGGCGGGATCCGGGGAGGAGGCCCTGCAGACCCTGGCCGAGCGGGGAGAGGCGGTCGACCTCGTCCTCCTCGACCTCATCATGCCGGTCATGGACGGCGCGGCGGTATTCGACGAGATCCACCGCCGCATTCCGGACCTGCCGGTGGTGCTGTCGAGCGGCTATGCCATCGACGATACCGCCCAGGCGATCCTCGACCGGGGCTGCCGCGGCTTCATCCAGAAGCCCTACAGCCTTGCCCTGCTGTCACGGCAGCTGCGCCTCGTCCTTGATGGCGAGATAGGCGGCGGGCGGCGGGAAGCCTGAGAGACGGCACGGTCTCGGCTTCTCCACGGCTTGCCCGGGGGAGGTCTTTGCCTGCCGTGTGGAGTGCCGCCACATGTGGCGGCGTTTTCATGCCCGCTGAAGAGCCCCTTGCCCGAGGGGAGGGGCGCTTTCGGCCGGTGGATACCTGCGTCTTTTTTTAAGGAACGACTATGTCAGCGCCCATCCCCACGCGGCCGGCGGCCGCCAGCACCTTCGCCCTGGTCAAATGGAGCATCTTCGCGGTGCTCATTCTCTCCTATATCCTCGTCTACTTCCACCGCATGGCCCCGGGGGTGGTGGCGGAGTATCTGATGGCCGCCTTCCGCACCACCGGCTCGAGCCTCGGCACCCTGTCGGCGCTGTACTTCATCGTCTATGCTTGCATGCAGATCCCCTCGGGGATCATCGCCGACACCCTCGGCACGCGGGCCTCGGTGATCGGCGGTAATCTCGTCGCCGGCGTCGGCTCCCTGTGCTTCGGCTTGGCCGACACCTTCGCCATGGCCTGCCTGGGGCGCGTCCTCGTCGGCCTGGGGGTGTCGGTGATCTTCGTCAGCATCATGAAGAGCAACTCGCTGTGGTTCACCGAGCGCGTCTTCGGCCTGATGAGCGGGCTGACCCTGCTCATCGGCAACCTCGGCTCGGTGCTCGCCGCCGGGCCGCTGGCCGGGCTGCTCGCCTATTTCACCTGGCGGGCGGTCTTCATCGGCATCGGCCTGCTGTCGCTGGCCCTGGGCCTTGTGGCGGTGCTGGTGGTGCGGAACCGGCCGGAAGACCTCGGCTACCCCCCGGTCAACGCCATCGGCGCGGCGCCGGCCGGGCGGGAGGGGCGCTGGTGGCGCAGTCTCTTCTCGGTGGTCGCCACGCGGCGCATCTGGCCGGGCTTCTGGGTGCAGTTCGGCATGATCGGCGGCCTCTATTCCTTCATGGGCCTGTGGGGGGTGCCCTATCTGCGCGACGTCTTCGCCGTGCAGCGCGCCGTAGCCGCCCAGCACATGACGGTGATGCTGCTTGCCTTCGCCTTCGGGGCCCTGTTCTTCGGCTGGTTCTCGGACCGGATCGGCCGCCGCAAGGCGCCGCTGCTGTTCTGCGTCGCCCTCTACGTCGCCGTGTGGCTGGCCCTCGTCTACCTCCCCTGGCAGCCGGGCCTGGCGGGCATGCTGCTCTTCGCCGCCATGGGTGTGGCCGGTTCAGGCTTCGTGCTCACCTTCGCCGCCGCCAAGGAGCTCATCGACCCGCGGCTGTCGGGCATGGCGGTGAGCGTCGTCAACACCGGCTGCTTCATCGGCACCGCCCTCATGCAGCCGCTTTTCGGCTACCTCGCCGACCTCGCCTGGGACGGGCGCATTGTTAACGATATCCGCGTCTACGCCGTCGCCGACTACCAGCGCGGCTTCTTCCTCATGCTGGCCTTCGCGGCCATCGCCGTACTCGGCGCGCTGTGCCTCAGGGAGACCAACTGCCGCAATATCTCCGCCGACCGCTAAGGGCGTCGTCCGCTGCGCCTCTCCTCAGGGAAAGGAGAGGCGGGTGATGAAGTGCTCCTGGAAGAGAGGGTCGGCGGCGAGGTTGATCACCGTGGTGCGCGCCGCCAGCTCCTCGGCTTGCTTGACATAGCCGGGGTCGCAGAGGACCATGACTGCTCCGCTGCCGGCGGCGTTGCCAACCATGACGATGTCTTCCGGAGGCAAGGGCGGCAGCATGCCCAGGGTCAGCAGGTCCCTTTTGTCGAGGTGGCTGCCGAAAGCCCCGGCGACGAGGACCTTGGTTGGCTTGGCCATGCCGGCCCTGGCGAGAAGGAAGTCGATGCCGGAGATCAGGGCCGCCTTGCCGAGCTGCACCTGGCGCACATCCTTCTGGCTGATGGCGATCTCCTCCTTGCTGGCCTCGCGGTGGATGCGGTAGGTGCGCACCCCGTCCCGCTGGCCTTCCAGCCCTTCGGGCAGGGTCCTGGCGAGGGCGCCGCTGTGGTCAATGACCCCCCTGGCGAGCATGGCGGCGATGCCGCTGACGATGCCCGAGCCGCAGATGCCCTGGGGGGCGACGGCCGGGCCTGAGCCGGGGGCGATGGTGGAGGGGGATGGCCGCTGCCTGGCATCGATGGCGATGCGCTCGATGGCCCCCGGCATGGCCTGCATGCCGCAGGAGATGGCCGCTCCCTCGAAGGCCGGGCCGGTGGCGCAGGAGGTGGCATAGAAGCCGTCTTCGCCCTTGAGAAGCAGCTCGCCGTTGGTGCCGAGGTCGATGAGCAGGGTCCCCGGGGGCTGCCCGGTCAGCTCGGTGGCGACGGCGGCGGCGAGGATGTCGCCGCCGATGAAACCGGAGATCTGCGGCAGGGTGCGCACGGTGGTCGCCACCGCCCCCAGGCCGAGGGCTGCGGCTTCGCTGTCCCTGGCGGAAAAGAACTGCGGCTCGTAAGGCGAGATGCCGATGGAGGCCGGCGACACGCCGAGGAGGATGTGGATCATCGTCGGGTTGCCGACGATGACCATGGCGCTCGGGAGGAGCCGGCGCGGCGCGGCGCGGGCGGTCAGGGCGCCCGCCGCCCAGAGGATCGCCCCGGAGGTCAGCCGCTGCAGGCGGGCCAGCCGCTCGGCATGGTCGCCGACGTAGCCGATGCGGCTCATGACGTCGTCGCCATGCAGGCTTTGCGGGTTCTTCACCGCAAGGGAGGAGAGCACCCGGCGGGCGGAACGGTCGACGAGGTAGACGGCGATGGTGGTGCTGCCGAGGTCGACGGCGATGCCCAGGGAGTGGTCCTCTGCTCCGGTGGCGGCGTGCTGGAAGGATGCGGGCAGGAAGATCTCCGCCTTGTCGACGATATGGGGCGGCACCAGCGATCCCGGCGGGATAACGATGGCCATGTCGTCCGTCACGGTGCAACGGCAAGCGGGGGTGGCGAGGGCCGGCCCGCTGTCGCCGACGAGATCCACCAGGCATTTGCCGCACACCCCGCGGCCGCCGCAGTCGGAGCGCAGGAGGATGCCGTGGTCGGCGAGAATGGCGAGCAGGTTGTCCCCCGGGGTAGCGGCGATGGTGCGTTTCTCGGGGAGGATGGTGACTGTGCGGGTGTCCGCGGGGTGCCGTTCGTTCATGGGTTCTGGCGGCGCAGCTGACAGCTGTCGCGGTTGTTGCAGACCTCGCAGGGGGAGCCGATCCGGGTGGCGCGGTAGCCCGGGCCGAGGCCGACGATGAAGGTCAGCGAGTTGAAGGGGGAGAGGACGCCGGCCTCGCTGCAGGCCATGGCGATCTCGGCGAGGGGCAGCAGGCGGCACAGGGCGGCCTGATCGGGCAGTTCCCAGCCGTGCACCGAGCCGGGGCTGAGCAGCGGCCCAAGCCCCCAGCCCCGTGCCAGGGCGTGCTCCTCGATGATGGCGTTGACGGCCGCCGCGGTCCTGCCGAGCAGCGCCAGCCCCAGCTGTTCGAGGAGATAGGCGTGGAGATAGTCGCCAACTTTCGCCACCTCGGTGGCCTGTTGCTGCAGCTCCGGGCCGATGGTATAGGCGCCGGCCACAACCACCTCCGCCTCGGCGAGGAAGGTGGCCGACCAGCCGAGGGCCAGGGTTGCTTCCTGGCCAGTGTCGCTGCGCCGCACCGCCACCTGGCCGTCTTCCCGGGAAAGCGGGGTCAGGGTGGTGAGCAGGGCCGCCGGGGCGGAGATCCGGCCGCTGGCCGCGAAGACCTCTTCGGCCAGGGCGAAGAGTCTCTCGCCGCCGGGGATGCGGCGCAGGTGACTGGCGACGTCCTCCCAGGTCAGGTCTACGGCGAGGGTGGGGAGGGTGAGGGTATGGTGCAGGGTGGTCATGGCGTCCTGGTGCTGTTCATGGTTCTCGCAAAAGGTCCCGGCAGCGGTGGCTGGCGGAAAGAATTGACATCGCCGCGCCGGTACTATAGTACTGTCGGGACCATAGGCCAAGCCCTGCAATAACACTGCTCATTCCCTTACCCTGACGGTCCCCATGGAACCCTTCGCCGAAGAGGGCGAGGGCCAGGGCGATCTCGCCCTGCTCACCTCGCTGTTGCCGCCGCCGCTGTCCCTCGACATCCTCTGCGCCATCACCGGCCGCCAGCCGGTGACCATCCTGCAGCAGGCCGAGGAACTGGTCGCCGCCGGGCATCTCTGCCGCTACAAGGAGAAGGGCTTCGGCTACTACCGTCTCGCCGATTTCCGCAATGTCACCGCCCGCCTGGCCGAGTTCCCCGTCGAGAGACTGCGAGGGGTGGCGGCGCAGGCCATCGACGGCGTCTGCCGCTGCCTGCCGCCGGGGCCACGCCGCTGGCTGCACCTCGCCCATCTCTACCTCGTTTCCGAACTGCCCCTGGCCCACCTTGGCGAGGTGGTGCAGGCCGGCCACCACTGCCAGGCGCAGAATCTCCTCCTCGACGCCTCCTCCTACTACCGCATCGCCGTCGAGAACTGCGACCCGACCACCCTCGACGCCGAGGAGCAGGAGAGCTACATCGAGGCGGCCATCGGCCTGTGCACCTGCCGCGAGAACTCGCTGCCGCCCGAGACGCAGCGCCTCTATCTGCAGCAGGCGCTGGAGTTCTGCCTCATCGCCGACAAGCCCGAGCAGGAGATCCGCCTGCGCGTGCTGCTCGCCCGCACCTTCCTCAAGACGGCCAGGTCGGATGAGGCCGACAAGCACCTCGACCGCGCCCGGCACATGCTGGAGGGCTACCAGGTCTCGCGGGAGATTGGCATGCAGGTCGCCCTGGCGCAGTCGGAGCTGCTCTTCTGGCAGGGCTATATCAGCAAGGCGGTGGAGCGCTACGAATCGGAGATCGGCACCTTCGAGGAGCTGCCCGGCGATGCCGAGACGCTCAAGGGCTGCATCCGCCTCGGCTGGATCTACGGCGTCGCCGGCGAGACCGCCCGCGGCGTCGGCCTCATCCGCCGGGTGCGGCGCCGGGCGCGCGAGCTTGGCGCCCGCGAGCTGGAGCGTTACGCCACCCTGGTACTGGTCATCGTCCTCGCCGACGCCGGGCGCATCGACGAGGGCGCCGCCTTTCTCGACGAGGTCTTCGCCAGCGCCAGCGAGCTGCTCGACGACTATATCCTCTGGCCGGGCTACGGCAAGCGGGCCTACTTCGCCTTCTGCCGCGGCGACTACGAACAGGCCTTCCACTACCACCGCCTCACCTGGGAGAAGGCCAAGGCCATCGGCGTGCCGCACCATCGCGGGCCGGACAACATCGAGGTCATGCTCGGCCTCGAGGAGCGCGGCTACTTCGACCCCGAGTGGCATTTCGAGGCAGAGATCGAGCGCCTCCTCGGCTGGCCGGATATCTTCATGAAAGGTGTCGCCCTGCGCTTCCGCGCCCTCAAGGCCTATCGCCACGGGGACCCGATGGAGGGCATCGTCGCCGACCTCAAGCGCAGCATCGCCCTGTTGACCCGTGCCGGGGGCAAAATCGAGATGGCCCATTCGCAGCTCCTGCTGGCGCGGCTGCGGCTGGCCGGCAAGCGTCGCGACGAGGCGGAGAAGCTGCTCAACGCCGCCTGGGAGGTCTTTTCCCGGGTCAACCCCGAGCTCTTCCCGGAAGACCTCAAGCCCTACCTCGACCAGACCGCCCGGCATGCCCTGTGGGTGGAGGCGCTCATCGCCGTGGGCGACGGCCTCGGCTCGATCCGCGAGCGCGAGGAGCTCCTCGGGCAGATCATCAAACACGCCATGCGCATCGCCGGGGCCGAGCGCGGCGCCATCTTCCTCCGCCACGACGGCCGCCTGGAGATGGCCGCCTGCCGCAACCTCGAGGCGGCGGAGATCGCCTCGCCACACTTCGCGGCGCAGCAGCGGCTCCTCGACGAGGTCTTCGAGTCCGGCCGCGAAGCGGTGCGCAATGGCGAGAGCGGGGAGGCTCAGGATGGGTCCGGGGACGGGGTCAGAGGCTGGAGCGCCTGTTTCCCGGTGCGCCTGCGGGCCAGGGTGATGGGCGCCATCTTCATGGACTGCGAGCTCGCCCGGCAGCATCTGCCGGCGGACGAGGTCGCCCTGCTGCGCATCATCAGCAACCAGGCGGCAGTGGTGCTGGAGAACATGATCGCCTACGAGGAGGTCAGCGACCGCAACAGCTCGCTGCTCGCCGAGGCCGCCTTCTACCGCGAGAGCCACGAGAACGGGCAGACGGCGGCCCGGATGATCGGCCGCAGCGCGCCTTTCCGCGAGGTGCTGCGCCTCGTCGACGATGTCGCCGCCTCCGACACCACCGTGCTCATTACCGGCGAGACCGGGGTCGGCAAGGATCTCGTCGCCCAGGCGGTGCACCGTGGCAGCGGCCGCGCCGATGGCCCGTTCATCGCCATCAACGTCGCCTCGCTCAGCCCCGAGCTGATCGCCAGCGAACTCTTCGGTCACGAGAAGGGGGCCTTCACCGGGGCCAACGCCACCCGCAAGGGGCGCTTCGAGCTGGCCGGCGGCGGCACGCTCTTTCTCGACGACATCGACGCCCTCTCCCTCGACATCCAGGCCAAGTTCCTCCGCGTCCTCGAGACGAGGGAGTTCGAGCGCGTCGGCGGCAGCCGCACTTTGAAGACCGATTTCCGCCTCCTCGCCGCCAGCAACCGCGACATCAGGGAACTGGTGGCCCTGGGTCGCTTCCGATCCGACCTCTACTACCGCCTCAACGTCTTTCCCATCCATATCAGGCCGTTGCGCGAGCGTGTCGACGACATCGCCCTGCTGGCGCAGTACTTCCTCGATCTCTTCGCCAAGAAGTTCGCCAAGCCTTTCGAAGCGCTCTCCGTCCGCGAGCTCACACCCCTGCTGGAATACTCCTGGCCAGGCAATATCCGCGAGCTGCGTCATGTCATCGAGCGCGCGGTGCTGCTCAGCAAGGGCAGCCGTCTCACCATCCCGCCGCTGGAAGGGGCGGCAATGCCATCCGGCACAGGAGACGAACCCCTGGCGACGCTGCGTGAGATGGAAGCGCGCCATATCCTCAGGGCCCTCAGGCACTGCCGGGGGCGGGTCGGTGGCCCCGCTGGCGCCGCCGCTTTGCTTGGCGTCAAGCCGACAACCCTTTACTCGATGATGAAGCGGCTGGGGGTGGAGAAGGAAGGCTATCGCCTCTCCACCCCCAGAGGGGAAAAAGCGCCCTAGGGGCGGGGGAACATCCTGCCGCTCATGCGCTCGATGGCCCGGCTCGTTTCGTCGTAGACGCCGGGGAAGGAGCTGATGCCGAGCCCCTGGGTGAGGCAGGGGATGAAGGCGCGGCTGCCGCAGCGGGTGCAGGCCTTCTCGACATGTTCGGCGATGACCTCCGCCTTCCAGTCCATGGTGTCGACGGCGCCGCTGTCGATATCGCCCATGAAGGCGATGCGATCGCCATACTGTTTGATCAGTTCCGGGGTGTTGTTGGTGGTCATCACCCCCTGCCAGATGTCGATGCCGATGTCGATCATGTGCGGCACGAGGTTGGCGGCGTAGGAATCGCTGTGGTGGACGATGAGCTCGATGCCGTTGTCCTTCCAGAAGCCATAGAGCTTCTTGTAGGGCGCAACGAAGAACTCGGCGAACATCTCCGGGGAGAAGAACGAGGCGATCTGGCCGCCCCAGTCGTCATGGTGGAAGAGGGCGTTGGGCTTGAGCCGCGGGATGATCTCCTTGGCATAGCGGATTTCATAGTCGACGAGGTAGTCGATCAGCTCGTGCAGGCACTCCGGCTCTTCGTAGAAGCTCATCATGGCGTCTTCCATGCCCATGAGGTGGTGGCACATCTCGAAGATGCCGGGGGCGAAGAAGACGGTGACGTACTTGTCGCGGCGGTCCACAGCCGCGGCGTGGTTGACGGCGGCCGCCCAGCGCTCGTCGGGGTACTGCACCGACGGCGCCTTGACGATCTCCCGCCATTTGGTGATGTCCTTGAGCAGGCGGTGCTCCTCGTCGTGGACCGGGAAGTGGCCGATCTGGTCCTGCGGCCAGGAAAAGGTGATGCCCCACTCGTTGGTTATGGTCTCGCCCCGCTTGGGCGAGGTCTTGAGAGGCGCCTCGAGGATGATGTCCAGGTATTCGTATTGGTTGACGAAGCGGTCGGGCTTGCCGCCGCGGATGGTCTCGAGCAGGTTGTCACGGATGGTCAGCATGTGTTTCTCCTTCGGCCTCAGGCCGCTTTGAGCAGTTCCTTGGCGCGCACCACGGCGCTGCCGGCATCGGGGGCGGAGCCGTCGGCGCCGATCTCCCTGGCGAACTCGCTGGTCACCGGGGCGCCGCCGACCAGCACCTTGATATGGGAGGCGGCGCTGCTCTTGATCGCCGCAACCGTGTCGCGCATCGCCGGCATGGTGGTGGTGAGCAGGCCGGAGCAGGCCACCAGTTTGACGTCGTCGCCGATGGCGGCGATGAATTTCTCGGCGGGAACGTCGACCCCGAGGTCGACGACGGTGAAGCCGGCGCTCTCCAGCATCATCGCCACGAGGTTCTTGCCGATATCGTGCAGATCGCCCTTGACCGTGCCGATGACGCAGGTGCCGAGGGAGGTGGCGCTCTTGCCGGCGAGATGGGGCTTGAGCACCTCGACCCCTTTCGACATCGCCTTGGCGGCGATGAGCATCTCGGGGACGAAGATCGCCCCGGTGGAGAATTTCTCGCCGACCACGCCCATGGCGTCGATCATCGCCTCGAGGATTTCGGTGGCGGCGGCCCCTTCCTTCAGGGCCTCGGCGGTGGCGGCGGCTATCAGTTTGGTCTTGCCGGTCTCGACAAGTTGTCGTACTGCTGCGATGTTAGACATGTCTGTCTCCTCTTTGCGGCTGGGGTTGTGGCACTACCTACTTGACCGGGCCGTAGAGGCCCTCGCGGTAGCCGGTGATATAGTTGATGCAGAACTCGTCCTGGCCCATGAGGGCCTCGGCGGCGTAGATGAGGCCCATCATGTGCTTGTTGAGCGGGCTGATGATGGCGCTGTCCATGCCGGCGCCGATGGCCAGTACGATGAAGGCCTGGTTGACGAACTTGCGCGCCGGCAGGTTGAAGGAGATGTTGCTCGCCCCGCCGGTGACGTGGATGGTGGGGTAGAGTTCCTTGATGCGCGCGATGACCTCGAGGATGACCTTGATGCCGTCCTCGGAGGTGCACAGCATCTCCACCAGCGGGTCGATATGCAGGCGCGACGGGTCGATGCCATACTGTTTGGCCTTGTCCATGATGGCGGCGAAGACGGCAAGGCGCTGTTCGCCGCTCTTGGGGATGCCGCTGTCGTCGCAGAGCAGGGCGGCGCAGTGCCAGGGCGTGTCGGCGATGATCGGGAAGATGGTGTCGATCTTGTCGCCCTCGAGGGAGACCGAGTTGACCAGGCCGGGTTTGTTGCAGAAGGCGATTGCCCTGGCGCAGATCTCGGCGTTCGGGCTGTCGACGGCGATGGGGGTGTCGACGGCTTCCTGCACCTCTGTGATCAGCCACTCGATGGTCTCCAGTTCCACTTCGACGTTGGTGGAGGCGCAGACGTCGATGTAGTTGGCGCCGGCCTCCGTCTGGCTTATGGCCAGGTCCCTGATGAAGGCGGCGTCGCGCCTGGCGATGGCTTCGGCCACGGCGGGGATGGCGCCGTTGATTTTTTCTCCGATGATAATCATGTGCTACCTCTCTATGACGGTCTTCCCCCTGGCGGGCGTCTTCAGCGACGCCGTCGCCGCGGGAGGGGTGGATGAAGGCTCGGTTTCGCTGTGGGCGGTCGAGCCGATAAAGAACAGGACGATGGCGGCGAGGAGCGAGCCGGTCCCCATGACCAGGGCCACGGTGGGCAGGCCGGCTTCAAACTGCAGGAGGAATCCGGCGGCGATGGGGGAGAGCACCGCCCCGGCCCGGCCGACGCCGATGACGAAGCCGGTGCCGGTGGCGCGAATCTGCGTCGGAAAGGCCACGGCGAGCAGGGAATAGAGGCCGGATATGCCGGCGTTGCCGAAGAAGCCGGCGCAGGCGGCGAGGAGCTTGATCTGCGCCAGGTCGGGCGAGGTGCGGCCGAAGATGGCGACGAAGACCCAGGTCAGGGCCATGATGACCATGGTCAGCCGCTTGAGCTCCATGCGCAGGGTCAGCCAGCCGAAGACTATCCCGCCGAGGGCGCCGCCGAGGCTGGCCCAGACGAGGACCCCGCCGGCGAGGTGGGGGGCGAAGCCCATGTCGGCGACGATTTTCGGCGACCACTTGAGGATGAAGTAGAAGGTGGTCACATGGAGGAAATAGGCCAGGGTAAGCAGCAGCGTCGGCGCCAGCATCCCCTTGGCGAAAATGGTGGCCGCGGAATGCCGCCCCGGCTCGTCGCCAGGCGGGGGCAGGGCGTCGACCGGGGCGAAGCCCATGCGGGCCAGGGTATGGTTGATCCTGGCCAGGGCGCCGGCCGGTTGTTTTTTAGCCAGCCAGTGGACCGACTCCGGCACCAGGAAGAAGACGGCGGGGATGAGCAGGCCGGTGATCGCCGCGCCGAAATAAAGCACCGCGCGCCAGTCATGGTGCTGCAGCAGGTAGGAGCAGAACATCCCTCCCAGGGTGCCGCCGAGGGGGTAGCCGATGACCATGATGGAGATGCACAGACCGCGCCGCTTGACATTGGTGAACTCGGCCACCACGGCGTTGATGCAGGCGAGGATGCCGCCGATGCCGAGGCCGACGACGATACGCCACAGCGATAGCTGCCACAGGCCGGTGGCGGTGGGGGCCAGCGCCATACCGAGGGTCATGACGCTGAGGCAGCCGAGCAGGGTCGGGCGCCGGCCGATGCGGTCGGCGAGGCCGCCGAGGAAGAAGGAGCCGAGCACCATGCCGACCAGTTCCATCGACATGACGATGCCGAGATCGCCGAGCGGCACGTTCCATTCCCTGGCGATGCCGGGGGCGGCGAAGCTGATGGAGAGCACGTCGAAGCCGTCGATGCCGTTCATCAGCACGGTGATTGCCACCACCGCTATCTGCAGGGGGCCCATCGGGCCCCTGTCGATACGTTCTTTGGGATCGTTCATGGCCTAATCTCCTTCTCCTCGTTTTGGTGAACCCGCCTAGCCGTTTTTACGGGCGGCGATCTCCTCCTGCATCTGTTTCTGCTTCTCCGGGGTGATCTTGTACATGAGGAGGATGATGATCAGGCCGGCGCCAAGGAACAGGGCGGGGATGAGGGTGATGCCGTTCTTGATGCCGTCGATGAGCTGCGGCGTGGCCGCCATGTCGGCGACATAGCCGGCGGAGACGAGGATGCTGGTGATGATGACGCTCCTGATGAATACCGCCGTCTTGATCGGGAAGCTGATCAGCGACATGATGAAGCCGCGGGCGTTCTTGCCGGTCTTCCACTCGCCGTAGTCGACGGTGGCCGAATACATGGCGATGCTCAGGGCGTCGGGCATGCCGTAGCCAAGATAGGCGATGAACATCAGCACCATGAACGAGACGTGGTTCATGGGCAGCAGCCAGATGGCGAGCAGGCCGCCGATGAAGAGGATCATCGACAGCATGTAGGTATTGCGCTCGCCGAGCCGCTTGGCCAGGGGGGCGGTGGCCATGGCGCCGAAGAAGCAGACGACGTTGAGGCCGGTGAAGAAGATGGCGATGACGGCGAGGTTGTTGACCACGTATTTGAAATAGTAGAAGGCCAGGCCAAAGATGACGAAGCGGCCGAGATAGCGGCCGAGCTCGGCGAGCATCAGGCCGAGCAGGGGCGGGTTGACGATGATCTGCCCGAGCATCTCGCCCACCGACATGCGGTCTTTCTTCTCGGTGGTGACGGAAATGCCGCGGAAGGCATAGTCTTTGGTGAGGACGAACAGGGTCCAGTAGCAGAGGGTCATGACGATGCCGGCGACGATGACCGTCAGGGTGCTGCCCATGGCCTTGTCGCCGTTGCCGAAGAACTCGATGGCCTTGGCCCCGACCATGGAGAAGGTGATGGCGCCGAGGGCGTTGAACATGCCGCGATTGGAGGCCATGGAGATGCGCTCCTCACGCAGCGGGGTGAGCGAGTTGTTCATCGCCACATGGCCGGCGTAGAAAATGTTCCAGATGAGATGCGAAACGACGAAGCCGATGCAGATGAGGATGGCGTTGGTGGTCGGTTCGCCGATTTTCGAGAACTGCAGCACGTAGAAGAGGGCGGCCACCGGCGGGCCGACGAGCAGCCAGGAACGGTAGCGGCCCCAGCGCATGTTGCTTTTCTCGAGGATCACCCCCGCCGTGGGGACGAGGAGGATGTCGATGATGCTGGTCAGCATCAGCACGGTGCCGGCGATGGCCACCGGGATCTTGGCGTAATCGGTGAGGAAGGCGGCGAAGAAGAACACCTCCATGCACACGAACATGTTGAAACCGAACGACGGCAACCCGTACAGATTGATGACATGCTTCTTCAAGCCCTGACCTTGTGGTTCCATTGCTTTCTCCTTGTGGTGGTGAATATCCCGGCAGGTCTGCCTGGGCAGGCCTGTCCCCTTGGCTACTCCATGCCACCCTTGAGCAAGGCCCGTGCCATGGCGAGCTGTG
>JANJUM010000183.1 GCA_024710585.1 Desulforhopalus sp. | reverse complement strand
ACGGCTGGTCAACGAAGCGGAGGAGCAATATAACCGCGTCATTCCCAAGGCCGCTGGCGATGCCAAAAAGATTGTCGAGGAGGCCTACGGCTATCAGGCGCAGCGTATCAATAACGCCCAGGGCGAGACGGAGCGTTTCCTCTCAATTCTCAAGGAATACCAGCAGGCGCCGCAGATTACCCGCCAGCGGATGTATCTGGAGACGATGCGGGAGATTCTCCCAGGCGTTCAGTCGGTCTACGTCCTCGATAAAGGCCAGCAGAGTCCCCTGCCCTTTCTCAACCTGACGGCGAACCCCGCCACCCAGAAGATTCCGGCCATCGAAGGCAAATAGCTCAAGAACACAAGGAAACACGCCATGAAACAACTTGCCCAATTCTTTCTCGCCGGTCTGGTGGTGCTGGCCATCGCCATCATCTACGACGGCTTCTACATCCTCGAAGAGGGAACCCAGGCGGTGGTCACCCAGTTCGGCGCCCCGGTCGGCGATCCAGTCACCGACGCCGGCCTCCACTTCAAGATGCCCTTCATTCAGCATACGGAGATCTTCGACAAACGCATCCAGATCTGGAACGGCCAGCCCAACCAGATCCCAACCAACGACAAGACCTTCATCTACCTCGATGTCACCGCCCGCTGGAAGATCACCAACGCTCTGAAGTTCCTCCAGGCGGTCAAGACCGAGAGCCGTGCCCAGTCCCTGCTCAGCGACATCATCGACGGCACGGTGCGCGACATGGTCAACAAGAACGACCTCATCGAGATCATCCGCAGCTCGGACTGGTCGGTGGACACCATGTCGGAGACCACCGCCGCCGACACCATCGGCACCAAGCCGAAGAACGGCCGCGACCAGATCAGCCGCCACGTGCTGGAGATCGCCGCGAAGATAACCCCGCAATACGGCATCGAGCTGATCGATGTGATGTTCAAACGGGTCAACTACATCGACTCGGTGCGCCTCAGGGTCTTCGACCGGATGATCTCCGAGCGCAAGCGCATCGCCGCCGAGAAACGTTCCATGGGTGAAGGGCAGAAAGCGGAAATCCTCGGCACGGTGGAGAGGCGGCTGCAGGAGATCATCTCCGCCGCCAACAAAGAGGCCATGACCCTTAAGGGCAAGGCCGACGCCGAGGCCACCGCCATCTACGCCGCCGCCTACAGCCTCGACCCTGATTTTTTCGCGTTTTACAAGACTCTGGAAAGCTATCGCGAAGTGGTCGGCGGCAACACCTCCCTGGTGCTCTCCTCAGACTCCCAGATCTATCAATACCTTAAATCGGTCAGCGGCAAGTAGCCACCAGCGGGCGGAGGCATGAGGCCCTTCGCCCGCCTGTTACGGCCGGCCCTTGTCGAGACCTTCGCCAGTCCCCGGATAGGCGGGTGCCTGCCCGCGGGAGAAGGGGATGCGCCCCTTCTCTTCGAGGATGCGCAGGAATTTCTCCACCTGTTCCTCATCGTCGATGCAATCCCGCTGCAGCTGCTCGAAACGGCAGTTGCAGCGGCTCAACTGGCCGCCGCACCACGGACAGATCTCTACCACACATCCGAAGAAATGCTCTTCACCCTCGCCGACCCCGCAGGCGGGGCACTCCGGCGAGGTTCGCCGAGCTTCGACGGGGTATTCTCCTAACTCCTCCACCGGCTTGCAGATCGCCAAAAAATCCTCCCAGCGTGCGTATCCCCAGAAGGCGAGAAGTTCAGCGTCGAGTTCCTGGCGATATTCCCCGAGCCACACCGCCTCCTCCGCAGATACCGCATAGAGGTGGGCTGTGGAGGGCGTCGAGAGCACCATCAGCGCGATGCCCTGACGCTGCAGAAGCAGGCTGAGACCGATGGCGGCCTCCTCCCGCGCATCGGGCAGATCCATGTAATATTGACGGAGAAGCTGTAATGCCCGCCGCCGGTGACGGTATTTTTCCACCAGGGCCACCGCCTGCCCACGATCCTCCGGCGGAACGCCGTAAGTCAGAAACAGTCGCACTTCATCGACCAGCTTCTCAAATTGCGTCAACCCAGCCATACCCTCCCTCCTGCTGCATCTCGTGATGCCACACGTATTGCATATCGTACCCTATTTGGCGAGGTTGTCGCCTACCACACAATTGACCACCAGTGGCACCTTGAGTTCCAGAACCCCCTCCATGGCCTCCTTAACCAGCTTCGTGGTGCGTTCCATCTCTGCAGGTTCCACTTCGAAGACCAACTCATCGTGGATCTGCAGAAGCATCCTCCCGCCCAGCCCCCCCTCGGCCAAGGCTTTGCGGCAGGCGATCATTGCCAGTTTCATGATATCGGCCGCGGTTCCCTGGATCGGCGTGTTGATCGCCATGCGCTCGGCGAAGTCCCGCTGCACCTTGTTCTTGGCGTCGATGTCGGCGACGCTGCGCCGTCTGCCCAGCAGTGTAGTGACGAAGCCATCCTGTCGCGCCCGCGCGACGATGTCCTCCATGAAGCGACGCACCCCGCCATAGAGGGCAAAGTAGCGATCAATAAAGCGCTGTGCCTCCTTCCTCCCGATATTGAGCTGCTCGGAGAGGCCAAAGCTGCTCATACCGTAAACAATGCCAAAATTGATCGACTTGGCGACACGACGCATTTCCCCGGTGACCAATGCGGGAGAGACGGCGAAGATTTCCGCGGCGGTGCGCCGGTGGACATCCTCCCCGGCATGAAAGGCCTCGATCAGCGCCGCATCTTCGGAATAGTGGGCGAGTACCCGCAGATCGATCTGCGAATAGTCGGCGGCGAGAAAACGAAATCCGGCGGCGGGGACGAAGGCCGCCCGCAGGCGGCCACCCTCTTCACCGCGAATGGGGATGTTCTGCAGATTGGGATCGCTGCTCGACAAGCGACCAGTGGCGGTCACCGCCTGGTTGTAGGTGGTATGGACGCGGCCCGTCAGTCCATCCTGAAGCAGCCGCAGTTTCTCTACATAGGTGGAAAGCAGTTTGGCGAAGGTACGGTATTCGACCACCAGTGCAGGCAACGCATGGCGCCCGGCGAGTTTGTCGAGCACGTCGGCGTCGGTGGAGAAACCGCTCTTTGTTTTCTTGCCCCCTTTCAGGCCGAGCTCTTCGAAGAGCACATGGGCCAACTGTTTGGGTGAGTTGATATTGAAGGGATGCCCGGCAAGGGTATGGATACGCGTCTCGAGATCCGCCAGTTTGCTGCGAAAATCGACAGACAGCGTGTCAAGCACCGCGCCATCGACACAGATCCCGGCAAGCTCCATGTCGACAAGAATGGCGACCAGCGGCATTTCCACCTCATAAAACAACCTCGCCAGGCGACGCTCCTCGAGCATTGGCGCGAACTCGCGCCACAGCAGCAGGGCGCCGTAAACGTCTTCGCAACCGTAAATTGCCGCCTTGTCGATATCGACATAGGCGAAGCACCCATCGCGCTTGTCACCGCCGGTGACCTCGACAAAGCTGGTCAGGCGCAGTCCGCGTGCCTGGCAGAGATCGTCAAGCTTGAGCGACCTGCCACACTCGAGCAGGTGGGCGGCGACGAGGGTGTCGGCGAGACTGCCGAAATCCTCCACCCTCCAGCGCTGACGCAGCACGGTAAGGTCGTACTTGAGATTGTGACCGACCTTGGTTACCCGCGGGTTGCGCAACAGGGGCAGAAGGGCCCGGGAGACCTCTTCCTCGGAAAGTTGTCCGGCTGCCAACCCACCACCCTCGTCCCGATGACCGAGGGGAATGTACCAGGCGCGCTCAAGGTCGGCGCAGAGGGAGATGCCCACCATCATGGCAGTGCGGGCGGTAAGCGAGGTCGTCTCGGTGTCCACCGCCAGCACCGCCGGCTCGCCCAACTCGGCCAGCATCGCCTGCAACTGCGCCGCGCTGCGCACGGCGATAAAGCCCTCAGTTGGTACCGGTTGGGCCCGATCCACCCCCTTGAGCAGGCTAGAAAATTCCAGCTCAGCATAGAGCCTGCTGAGTTCTTCGCCGTTTTCCGTCGCCACTCGATACATGGAGAGCTCGGCAGGAATGGCGACATCGCTCTTGAGGCGGATGAGCTGACGCGAAAGATAGGCGGATTCGCGGTTGAGGGCGAGCTTCTCCTTCATCTTCGAGGGGCCGAGTTCATCCAGGCGGGCATAGAGTTCGTCAAGCGAGCCGTAGGAATTGATTAGTTTTTCCGCTGTCTTCGGCCCCACTCCCGGAACCCCGGGGACGTTATCGGAGCTGTCCCCGATCAAGGCGAAGAGGTCGAGCAATCGCTCGGGAAAGACGCCGTATTTCTCATGGACGGCCTGACTGTCCATGACCTTGTCCTTCATCGGATCCCAGACGGTCACGTCCTCGCCGACCAGCTGGAGGAGGTCCTTGTCGCCCGAGACGAGCACCACACGGTGCCCTTGGGAGGTGAAGATCTTTGTCGCAGAGGCGATGATATCGTCCGCCTCGACTCCCTGTTCTTCAAGGGTTAAAATGTTGCTGGCGGCCACGAAGCGTTTGATGTAGGGCAATTGCTGGCGGAGGTCCTCCGGCATCGGTGGTCTGGTGGCCTTGTAGTCGGCGTAGAGCTGGTGGCGAAATACTGGTCCACGACTGTCGAAGGCGATGGCCACGAAGGCCGGCTGCCTGTCACGCATCAGACGCCTGACCATATTGACGAAGCCGAGAACGGCATGGGTCGGCACCCCGCCGCTGGTGGACAGCGGCGCTATGGCATGGTAGGCCCTATAGATATAGGCACTGCCATCGATGAGATACACTTCGTGTTGCACGTTCTGCCTCCTCTCGAGTTCCTTTCCGGTAAAAACCGCCGCGACCTAGGGCAACGCCGGTCGCAGCAAGGACGTGGACGCCACTATAGCTGCTTTTACCCGGTTTTACCGTAGATTCTTCGCCACCTGGCCCAGAGCGAAAGACAACAAAAAAGGCCTTGGGTATTCCCCAAGGCCTCAATCTTCCGCAGAATGGCGGCGGTTATTCGGCGGCACGCACCCAGGTGGCCTGCGGCCCCTTGTCTCCCTGTGTCTCGCCAAAGACAACGCTGTCACCCTCGGCAAGGTCTTCCATATTGACGTTCTTCAAGGCATTCTCATGGAAATAGACGTCACGCTTGTCGTCCGAAGTGATAAACCCATAGGACTCATGTGGCGAGACCATCCTGACGACGCCAACCCGGTCACCCGGATCCACCGCTGTCGCAACCTTCTGATTCTTCCGTTTCTTACGCTGGATCTCCTTCAGCTGCAGGGCGAGGACATCGAAAGACTCGGTGAGAACCGTCCGCACCGATTCGCCGCTCCTGTTGACGACGACGGTATCGTTGGGCACGGTGGCGACAAGTTTGATCTCAAACCCTCCCTCCTTGTAATGGGTAGTGGCTTCAATGCTGACACGCAGGTGGAGGACGAAATTGGGATAGTGACGAATGAGTTTTTCCTGTTCCTCACTGATCTTCGTTTGCCAGCTCTTGCGTAGTTCAACATTTCGGGCTTCGATCTTGAGTTCCATAGAGTTCCTCCATCTCGGATCCAAACGACGGGAAACCCGTCGTTCGCCTCACGCATCTCGCGATGCAATCCCTTGCGAAGCGCCGGCGGCTGGTGCCGCCTGTCGTCTTCTCTCGTTGTCGCCCAACCATCCATGCCGCTCGCAAGGGGCCGTGAATGTGGTGATGTCGGGCTTTGTCCCCAGGAGGGTGGAAGAGCCGCAACAGCCGCCAGGCGCTCCGCGTATGGTTATATTATATTGCCCCACCAAGGATAATCAAGCGAGTCCAAACACTTTTCGATACCCCAGCGCTCCCTGGGAAGTTTTTTAGGCGATTCCAGCGACAACCCTGGATATCTCCATACGGAACCAGTAGAATACTTGCCCACATGCAAATATCCCGTGCAACGCTCCAAGTAACCTCCTGAATAGAAACGCATTCCCTCCGGCTTGTCTCGCCAGCCTGATATACCTTCCCCGGGGAGTGCCTCGTTATTTTTCCCTCCTCTACTCCGCAGCGCGGGGTGACACAACCAGCCATGAATCCATTTTCTCCAACTCCGGGAACGACCGGCATCGTCCTTCTCAACATGGGCGGCCCTGATCGCCAGGAAGATGTCCGGCCCTTTCTTTACAACCTGTTCTGTGACCGGGAGATCATCCGCCTCGGCCCGCCTTTCATGCAAAAACCCCTGGCCTGGCTCATCTCCCGGCGCCGTGCCCCAAAGAGCATGGCCAACTACGCCCGCATCGGCGGCGGCTCGCCGTTGAAAGCGATTACCGCTCGACAGGCCCTGGCGCTGGCTACGGCCCTGCGCAAAGATGGAGACTTCAGAGTGACCATGGCAATGCGCTACTGGGGCCCCTCGGCGGAGGACGCTATCGACGAGATGCTCGCAGCCAAGGTCGAGCGCCTCATCCTCCTCACCCTCTATCCCCATTATTCCAAGGCCACAACAGGGTCGTCGCTGGCCGAATTCCATCGCCAACTGCGACGCCTTGTCCCCCGCTTGCCGGTACGCAGCATCGACTTTTGGCCAGAACAACCCTCCTATATCCGCGCCCTGGCGGAGACCGTCGAAGAAGGGCGCAGGTCGTTCGGCGAAGGCGCCCAGCCGACGCTTATCTACAGCGCCCATAGCCTGCCAGTGTCGTTCATCGAGGAGGGCGACCCCTATGTCGATCACCTCCACATGACCATCGCCGCCCTGGAACGGCTGACCGGCCTGCCGGGGCGGATATGCTACCAGAGCAGGAGCGGCCCTGTGCAGTGGCTCGGCCCGTCTACCGCGGAGACGATAACGCGTCTCGCCGATGAAGGATGCAGGGATATTCTGGTGCTGCCGATCAGCTTCGTCTCCGACCACATCGAGACCCTCTACGAAATAGACATGCTCTTCAGGGACCAGGCCGCCGCGCTGGGAATGCGCCTGCACTCCTGTCCCTCGCTCAATGATCGGGGATCGTTCATCGCCGCCCTGCGCGAACTGGTCCTTGCCGCCTAGTGCATCACTCCCGCGCCAGGGAATTGGGAAAGCGCCGCATGCGCACGTTCATGAGGATGCCCAGGCCGATCATTGTCGTCATCAGCGACGAACCGCCGTAGGAAAAGAGCGGCAGAGGAATCCCAACCACCGGCAGAAAGCCGAGAACCATACAGAGGTTGATCACCGCCTGCCAGAAAATCAGGGACACCACGCCGAAGGCAAGAAGCACTCCGAAGCGGTCCTTGGCATGCATCGCTACGTAAAGCCCCCAGAGTATCAGGAAAAAATAGACACCGATAAGAATGAGGCTGCCGGTAAAGCCCCATTCCTCCCCCCAGACGGAGAAGGCGAAGTCGGTATGGCGTTCCGGCAGGAAATGGAGGTGCCCTTGGGTGCCTTCCAGGTAGCCCTTACCGAACTTGCCACCGCTGCCCACGGCGATCTTCGACTGGAGCACCTGGTAGCCGTGCCCCATGGGGTCCTTCTCTGGCTCAAGGAAGGTGAAAATGCGCTGTTTCTGATAGGGTTTGAGCACTTTTTCCCAAGCAAAGACGCTCAGCCCCAGGGCGAGTGTGCCAAGAATGACATAGGTTGAGAAGCGCAGCTTGACGAACATCGCCATGGAACCGGCGATGATCACCAGCATCAAGGCCGTACCAAGGTCCGGCTGCAGGAGAATGAGGATGAAGGGCACCCCGGTGAGGATCCCCGGGACCACCAAATCCTTGATAGAATAGCCATCGTTCGCCTCGCGCCGCGAGAAATAGCTCGCCAAAGTAATGATTAACATCAGTTTGGCCGGCTCCGATGGCTGCAGCTTGAAAAACCCGAGATCGATCCAGCGCTGGGCTCCGCCGGCGGTATTGCCGATGGTCTCGGCGAGGATGAGCAGGATGATTACCAGCCCGTAGATGGGATAGTTCCAGGTATGGAGGGCCTGATAATCGAAGGAAATGACGAAGACGAAGGCACAGAGGGCCATGCAGAAGAAATACCCCTGCCTGATATAGGGCGCTGCTCCCCCCTTGGGTGGGAAGGAGGCGCTGTAGAGGTTGAAGAAGGCCATGGTGCAGATCAGCAGGATCAGCAGCATCAGCACCACATCGAAATGCGCGAACAGCCTGCGGTCGATACGGATCATTCGATTGTCCCGTCTTCCGGGTCGATGACCACTGGAGCCACTTGCCCCGGGTCGGCGACCCCCGTTTTTCCCTTGAAATACCTATTCATCACCGCCCGGGCAATGGGGCCGGCCCCCGAACCGCCATGGAGGCCATGCTCAACCAGCACGGTGACGGCAATCTCCGGATTCTCCGCCGGGGCGTAGCAAGTGAACCAGGCGTGGTCTCGATACTGATAGGGGATGTCGCTCTCCTTTAGCCCCTTGTACTGTGCCAGACGCACAACCTGCGCAGTGCCTGTCTTGCCGGCGATGCGCAGGCCGGGAATGGCGACATTGCGCGCTGTCCCCGACTTGCCTTGTACCACCTCTTCCATGCCCCGCCGGATCAACTTGAAGTATTTATCGTAACCGCTGATCTGGCTGACCAGCTCCGGCTGCAGGCTCTCGACGATGGTGCCGTCGAGATCGACCACCTGTTCGACCAGCTTCGGCTTGTAGACCTTGCCGCCGTTGGCGAGAGCGGCGGTCATGACGCAAATCTGCAGAGGGCTGGCGAGGTTGAAACCCTGGCCGATGGCCACGGAAAGCGTTTCACCATCTTGCCATTTGGATTTTCGGGCCTTGAGCTTCCATTTTCTCGTCGGGGTCAGCCCCTCCTTCTCGTACTCCATCTCCACCCCGGTCTTGAGACCGAGGCCGAGCTTCTGGGCATATTCCGCCAGGCCATCAACACCGACCCGCTGGCCGACCTGGTAGAAATAGACATCACAGGATTCACCGATGGCCCGGGTCAGGCTGACCGTGCCGTGGCCGCTGTGCCGCCAGCAGCGATAGGTGCGATTGCCGAAGGTATATGATCCGGGACAATAGACCGAAGTGTTTTCGTCTACGGCCCCTTTGGCAAGGCCAGCCAGGGCGGTAACCATCTTGTAGGTTGAACCCGGGGGATAGGTGGCCTGGACCACCTTGTTGATCAGGGGATGTTTAGGGTTGTCGAGGAGGGCCTTCCACTGCTCCTGGGAGATGCCGCCGATGAATTCCTTGATCTTAATGCTCGGTGCAGACACAGCCGTAAGCAAGCGGCCGGTATTGACCTCCATGACCACCACTGCACCGGCCTTGTCTCCGGCAGCCATATAGCTCTCGGCGATCTGCTGCAGGTCGACGTCGAGGGTGAGACGAATCTCTTTACCGGAGAGGGGCTCGACGGTCTTGAGCTGCTTTTGTTCGAACCCCCTGGCGTCGACCTCGGAAAAGCTTTGTCCCTTCTGGCCGCGGAGGTCTTTTTCGCGCAACTTCTCGATCCCTTTCTTACCAATGATGTCTTCGCCGGAGTAGATAGTCTTGTCAGCCTCGTCGAGTTCCTTTTTTGAGATGGCGCCAAGGTAGCCGATGGTGTTGGCGGCGAGGTCATCGTAGTGGTAGACCCTCACCGGCTGCACTTCGATGCGAATACCGGAAAAATCACGGTTATGGTTTTCCAGATAGGCGAGCGTCTCCCAATCGATATCCTCCTTGAGGCGCACCGGCATGTAGCGCGGATTGCCGGAGGCCTCGCGCACCTTGGCCCAGAGATCGGAAACATCGACCTTGAGCACCGGCGCGATCCTCTCCAGGACATCGCCGATATCGCTGCTGTCCTCCTGGATGAGTAGGACATCAAAGGAAGGCCGGTTGGTGACGATCTCGCGGCCGTTACGATCGAGAATATGTCCGCGCGGCGCGGCTATATCACGAATGCGCACACGGTTGCCAAAGGAGCGCTTTTCGTACTCCGGACCCTCTACGATCTGCAGGTTCCACAGACGCAGGATGATGACCACGAAGAAAAAGAGCACCACCACCGACACCCCGACCAGCCTCTTTTTCAGGAGGTCGAGGGTGGTATCGTCCCGTTCTTCGATTTCCTCTATCTCGGAAAAGGCAAGTTTGAGACCGTTTTCTTCTTCCTGGTTCATAACGGCCGTGGTGGGCGCCTGCGCGGAGCCTTGCCGCGGAGACGGCGCTTGAGAAGATATTCGTTAAGGCGATTGAAAAGAACAAAGAGTGGAATGGCGGAAAGAACAACGAGGATGGTGCGCTGCATGCTCCCCGGCCACGACCACTCTGGCAGTATATCGGGCAGAAGAAGCGAACTCACGAAATAAAGAAAGATCTGGGTGAGGAAGAAGCTCAGGCCGACCAAAGGAATCTGGTAGGTGGATTCCTTGAGCAGGCTTTTGTTGGACATGGTTTTCAAGGCAGTGAAGGCGAGCAGGCTAGCCAGAGGATAGAGACCCATATAGATGCCGGCTACCACATCGACCATCCACGTCAGCGAAAAGACAACGGCTATGCCGGGGATCCAGGCGAAACGGTAGGAGAGGAAGGCCACCAGAACGAAGAGCAGGTCTGGCCGCGCCAGCCACACCGGGAGATGCTCGAGCAGGGTGGTCTGTACAACAATCAACGCCACCCCGATGGCCCAGAAGACGATAACCGGAATCGCCACGGCTACCTCTTGGGCGACATATTCAGAGAATCAAGCATCGATTTGCGATCGGTGGGATCGAGGAGCACGTACTCGAGCTTCTGGAAATCAATGGATGGCTCGACCTCGATCTCCTGGAACATGCCACGCTGCTTCTTCTCGATTTTCGAGATCCGCCCCAAAGGGATGCCGGCGGGAAAGATGCCGCCGATTCCGGCGGTGACGATATGGTCACCGACCTCGACATCGGCTGTCTTCAAGACATACTGCAGCACATAGCCTTTCTCCCCTGCCCCTTTGAGTATCCCCCTGGTGCGGCTCTTCTGCACCATGGCGTCGATGGCGCTGCTCGGCGCGTTGGCGAGAAGGATTTTGGAGTAGTTCTCTGCGGTATGCAGCACCTGCCCCACCACTCCACCAGGGGCGAGAGCGATCATGCCCTCGAGAATATCGTCATTTCTGCCGCGGTCGACAACGATGGTCTGGTACCAGTAGGAGGGTTCCTTGCCAACCACCCTGGCTGCGATAGGCTTGAAGGTCAGCTTCTCCTTCATCGCGAGAAGTTCCTGGAGGTGCCGATAGGTGCTGTAGCCTTCGCGGTATTCCCCCAGTTCGTTGAGATACCTGTCGATCTGCGCCTGGAGCTTCTTGTTCTCTTCGCGCACGTCGAGCAGGGCCACGTAGTCGTTTTTGAGATTGACGACTCCGGTGGCGGTGCGGGTCACCACACTCTGCAACGGCCCGATGAAGTCGAGGGTCAGCTGGTGCAAGGGTCCGAATTTGCCACCGAGCATGGCAGCAAGGAGCAACAGACCGACGACGAGCAGCAGGGTGATCAGCAGCAGAACCCGGACGGTGGAACCAACCGACCGTTCCTGATGGGCTTTGGAATTCTTGCGCACAAATCCCTTCGTTGGATGAGCGAAACCTGAAACCGCGATGGCGCCGCCGTCGCGGTCCTTCCGGCAGTGGGCCCTGACGCTCTGCTACTCTATGGTCACTTCCCTGAGGATGTCGAGATTGTCCAGTGCCTTGCCAGAGCCGAGCACCACGGAAGACAACGGATCCTCGGCGACGATGATCGGCATGCCCGTGGCTTCTTTGAGACACTTGTCGAGGTTTTTCAACAGGGCACCTCCACCGGTAAGGACGATACCGTTATCGACGATGTCGGCGGCCAACTCGGGTGGGGTGACTTCCAGGGCAACGCGTACCGCTTCGACGATGACATCGACCTGCTCGGCGATGGCCGACTGGATTTCGTCGGCGGTGATCTGCAGGGTCTTGGGAACGCCGGAGACGAGGTCGCGCCCTTTGATATTCATGGTTTCGTAAGGTTCCTCGGGCATGACGTTGCCGATGGTCGTCTTGATCAGCTCGGCGGTCCGTTCGCCAATGGCCAGATTGTGCTTGCGCTTGATATATTGCAGTATGGCCTCGTCCATCTTATCGCCGGCCACCCGCACCGACTTGGCGTAAACAATGCCGGCCAGGGAAATGACTGCGACCTCAGTGGTACCACCACCGATATCGATGATCATATTGGCAGTGGGTTCGGTGATCGGCAGGCCGGCGCCGATGGCCGCCGCCATTGGTTCCTCGATGAGATACACTTCTCTCGCCCCGGCAGATTCAGCAGATTCACGCACCGCCCGCTTCTCCACCTGGGTGATACCCGAAGGCACGGAGATCATGATCCGCGGGTGCACCAAAGTCCGCCGGTTGTGGGCTTTATTGATGAAATAGCGCAACATCGCTTCGGTGACCT
Organism: Desulforhopalus sp.; assembly: GCA_024710585.1. GTDB lineage: Bacteria > Desulfobacterota > Desulfobulbia > Desulfobulbales > Desulfocapsaceae > Desulforhopalus_A. Next base: position 595 of record JANJUM010000183.1, on the reverse strand, counting down.
CGAAATCGGCGATAACCCCATCCTTGATGGGGCGGATGGCAGTGATGTTGCCCGGCGTCTTGCCAAGCATCATCTTCGCCTCCTGGCCGACCGCCAGCACCTTGTTCATCCGGCCATCCTGCCGCACCGCCACCACCGACGGTTCGCGCAGCACGATACCCTTGCCCTTGACATAAAGAACCGTATTGGCCGTGCCCAAATCGATGGCCAGATCGTTTGACAGCCAGCCAAAAAGAAAATTGAAAGGTGAATACATGGGGAGTCCTTGAGATGAGGAGAACAGGCGACCGGCACCGCCAAAGGCGCGCGGACTCGCGGCCGGGAAAGGAAGGCGAGCCTCGTCGGGGATAAGCAAGTGGATCAGGGTTGAAAACATTCCCACGAAACTTCAAAGTTTACCAAACCTCCTGGTGGTTGGCAACAATTATGCTGGTTTCCTTAAAAGAAGTGCCTGTTTTCTGTTGACACGCTTTTGAAACCCTGGTATTGATGTCCGTGTTTTACGGATGAGCGATTTTTGGGGCTATAGCTCAGCTGGGAGAGCGCTTGACTGGCAGTCAAGAGGTCGTCGGTTCGATCCCGTCTAGCTCCACCA
>JANJUM010000181.1 GCA_024710585.1 Desulforhopalus sp. | reverse complement strand
GCCAGGTGACCGAGCTTTACACCACCTTGGCAGCGGAGCACCTCACGGCCGACATGAAGAAGTTTTCCGAGCATAAATAAGGAGCGGAAGCCTACCAAGTAAAGTCGGTTTTCGTGTCCACCGTAGACGCAAAATAATCTCTTGTAATGGCGTAAAAACATCATCATATGATGCTGTTCGTGGGACTCAAAATCCAGCGGGGGCAACCCCATGTCGGTTCGATCCCGACCTCCGGCACCAAGCGAAAACTAAGGCTTTATCCCGAAATTACAGGGATAAAGCCTTTTTTGTTTTTGGCTGACCCTACAGATGCTCTTGTTAATTGGGGTGATCTGGTGCTATTTTATTCCATGGCGATGGATCAAAAATGGATCAAAAAAATGGCCCGAATCATCAAGAGAAAGAAAAAGAACGGCTGGAGCTATTCCGCGACTATCCGCATCAAGGGTTGTCCTGCTGTTGGCAGGACTTTTGATACCAAAGGAGAGGCCGCAGCTTGGGCCGCAAAAACCGAAGAGGAGATCAAAGCAAATAAATTCCATGACCCCCGGCTGGCGATGCAGGTCTCCTTCGGTACAGCGGTCGACAGATACATGAGAAATGTCTCGAGCAAAAAAGCGATCAATACCCAAATGCGGGAGAAGGCTTCAGCAGCCCGCTTGATCCTAGGGGAGGAATGTTTGTAGGGGGGTGCAAACGGCTGGATTGTCCATTTTCAACTGAGGCGGGGCAGGAAACGGCATTGGTAATTTACCTTTGCCTGCTATTCGAGTATCTTCGCATGCTGAGTGTAACCATATCTTCCGGGTGCCTGCCGTCTTGAAAGAGCGGGGGTGAAAAGGGAATACGGTGCAAAACCGTAACGTTGGGCCAGCGCTGTAAGCGGTGACGATGACTGTGTGATGACCACTGTTCCTGTTTTGGGAACGGGAAGGTACAGTCGGAGGATGAACCGCAAGTCAGAAGACCTGCCCGGGGGAACAAAGACTTTCTTGTCCATATAAGTCCGTGTCACGGTGTGTATCCCGTGGCGCGGACTTTTTTATTGCCCGCCCGACAGGAATCACCGGCATGGAGGAACAGCAGCAATGAAAACACAGCTTGAGTTGGCTAAGGAAGGACAAGTGACGGAGAGTATGGCGATCGTGGCAAAAGATGAGGGCTTTTCGCCTGAAGAGATACGGTGCGGGGTCGCTGCCGGCCATATCGTCATCCCGTGTAATCCGCAGCGCAAAACGCAGAGGGTTTGCGGGATTGGCAGGGGACTGCGGACCAAGGTCAATGCTTCCATAGGAACTTCTTCCGACATCTCCGATGTCGCGCTGGAAATACGCAAGGTGCGTATTGCCGAGGAGGAGGGGGCGGATACCTTGATGGAACTGTCAACAGGCGGTGATCTTGATGCCATTCGCCGGGCCGTGCTCGAACACTGTTCGCTGCCTGTTGGCAATGTGCCCTTGTACCAGGCCTTCGCCGAGGCAGGGAGGAAATATCGGAATCCCAATAAACTCGATGCGGAATACCTTTTTGACCTTATCGAAAGACAGCTTGCGGACGGCATGTCGTTCATGGCCATCCATTGCGGCATCAACCGTTTTTCCGTCGAACGCCTTCGCAAACAGGGGTTTCGCTACGGAGGCCTGGTTTCCAAAGGGGGCACCTTCATGGTCTCATGGATGGACTATAACCGTTGTGAAAACCCACTGTATGAGCAATTCGACCGGGTTTGCGCCCTGATGAAGAAGTATGACGCGGTGCTGTCGCTCGGCAACGGCATCCGCGCTGGGGCGATTCACGATAGCCATGACCGGGCGCAGATGGCCGAAATGATCATCAACTGTGAGCTTGCCGAACTGGGGCGGGAAATGGGGTGCCAGATGATGGTCGAAGGTCCCGGCCATGTGCCGCTTGATGAGATTGCCGGCAACATCATGCTGGAAAAGCGGATGAGCGGTGGCGCACCTTATTATGTCCTGGGCCCCCTGCCGGCGGACTCGGGGGCCGGCTATGATCACATTACTGCCGCTATCGGCGCGGCGCAGTCGGCGTGGCACGGTGCGGATCTCATCTGCTATATCACCCCGGCGGAGCATTTGGCCCTGCCCAACGAAAACGATGTGCGGGAAGGGGTGCGGGCGACCCGATTGGCTGCCCGGATCGGCGATATCGCCAAGTACCCAGAGCGGCGAGAGTTGGAAAAGCAGGTCGCGTTGGCTCGCAGGGACAGCGATTTCGAGGAATATTTCAGGTTATCGATGTTCCCTGAAAAGATGCGCGAGGTGCGCGACAGCCGCAAACCGGAAAACCAGGCGACCTGCACCATGTGCGGCGATTTCTGCGCAATGGAACGGGGGTTCTCGCTTTTCAAGGATGGTATCAGTGGCGACAAGTGCCGCAACAAAACAGAGACCCTCTGACCCGGGGAGAGGGGAAATGGGGCCGGATTCCTTGCTGCACAGGGCATTGAAAATGTTCCGTGCAAGCCCGGCCTCGGCGATTGTCCTGCTATCGTCGCCATTGACAATGACCTGCCGTATTTTCACCCTCCATCTCTCCAAGCATGGGAGCCATCCTGACCTCGCCAGGCGCCTTATGGTCCAGGTGCGGGGCCGCCTGTAAAGCATCGCGGCACGACTCAATAAGGTGCGCCGAAACGCTTGCGACAGGTCGAGCAGGGAGCCTGGGGGCGGCCGACAGCCAGGTCGCGGCGGAAAGCCCTGTACTGCGGGTCACGCCAGATGGCAAGAGGCTCCGCCACGCTGATGTTGCCGAACACCCGGCGACGTGGGTCGTCCGGTGCCCCCGGGGCGTTGGTGAAGACACAGGGCGACACCGCGCCATCGGCGGCGACGAAGAGCGAGCGGGCGATGTTTTCGAGGCAGCCACGGCCTTCGCCGTGCGCTTGAGGGAAGTGGTAATACAGTTGACCACCGCGCCGCTCGACCTGAGCGGCGGTTTCCGCCAGGAGGGCCGCCGTCCGCTCGAGCTGGATGCGATCGGCGGAGGCGAAGGTCTCTTCCCCCAACGCGGGATCGGGCAGGTAGTCGAGGGTCGAGACCACGGCTGCGGCAATGCCGAGTTCGGCCATCAGCTTTGGTAGTCCGGCCAGGGCCTCGACCTCTTGAGGGAAGAGCAGGTAGGCGAGATGCAACTCTGGCTCGCATGTACCCCGGCGGTGTTTTATCTTGGCCAGGGTGGATATGGCCTGGCAGGTCCGCGTGAAAGGAACGCCTCGTCGCCGCTCATTACTGGCCTCGTCTGTGCCGGACAGGGAAAAGGCGACGACGTCGAGTCCGGCATCGACGATAGCCTCGGCCTGGCTCTCACTCATGCTGAGACCGCAGGTGGTGGTCGATATCCGGCACCCGGCGTCCCTGGCCATTCGCGCCATGGTGAAAAAATGGGGGTTGAGGAAGGGCTCGCCCCAACCCTGGAGGTGCGCCCGCTTGGCGCAAGCGAGAAGAGGGGCCAGGCGAGAAAACACCGCCATGCTCATATCCACACCCGTGCCGGTCCCGGGCAGGGTGCGCGGGCAGTAGCGACACCGCCCGGGGCAGCGCGAGCTGACCTCGATTTGCAGGCAATCAAAACGGAGCTTGCCGCCGAACCATGCCGTCCACGCCTTTTGCCACCAGCCGACAGCGCTTTTTTGTTCATCCGCTTGCCTGTCTTCCATGCCTCCTCCCTGCCATGGGGAGCAGGCACGCCCAACATATCCGCCCCCTCCCGTCTGGTTCGTCTCTTGATAAGACCAACATCTCCGCCCGCCCCCGCCCAATTTTTAAGCGGCCTTCATGGGCGATTGCCGGCGGATGCGGCCAGCTGGCGCATCTCGTTACCTGGCTGTCAGCCTGGACACGGCATAGGATCAGCTCAGGGCCGTCACGACACGGCAAGCGCGATGGCTGAAGACCGGGAAAAACGATCCGGCACAACCATACCCCTTTTTCCTCTGCCGTAGCTTGCCAGGGCATCCGCAGAAAAATCTCAGGGCTTGAGCGTGGCGATGCGATCCAACTCCAATTTCAGACGATCTCTATCCTGCAGTAGTTCTTCCAAGGGCAGCGCCAGAAAGCTTTCGATGCGGAGCCGCAGGATCCGGTATGCGGTGAGGAATGCGGCGTTGTGTTCTTCCTCGGTGCCGTTGGCTCGGGCTGGGTCGTCGACTCCCCAGTGGCTGCGTAGAACCGGGCCGAGGTACGCGGGACATGTCTCTCCGGCTGCACCGGAACACACGGTGATGACGATATCCGGCGTGACGGGGAGGTTGTCCCAGGATTTGCTGGCACAACCTGCGGCGGAAATCCCTTCCCTTGCCAGCAAAGACAGGGAACGCGGATGGACAAAGCCGGCAGGTCGACTGCCGGCGCTCATGGCCTTCCAGCCAGAGGGCGCGAGGTGGTTGAAAATGGCCTCGGCGAGGATGGAGCGGCACGAATTGCCGGTACAGAGGAAGAGAATGTTCATGAGTCCCTCCTTAATGTGTGGATCGTGCTCATGCCCTGACTGTGCAGAAGCCGACGCTGAACCTTTCAATGATGCCTGCCCGGCCGATTTTCTCCGGGAGGTTCCGAATACCTTCTCCCGAGCACTCATTCAAAGCGAAACTGCGCAAGGTATGCTGACAATTTCTCCCTTTTGTCGTCGGCAAGCGCCGGGCAAGCGTTGCCATCCTTGGCGCCTTCCATGACCCGGACCGCAAAGACCATGCAGGTCGGTTGCCCGCACTGCCGGCAGTTGGTTTTCGGCAGCAGTTTCAAAATTTCCATCAGCGAAGGTTGAATGGCGCCGGTAACTGACGGCTCGATCTTCTGTCGCGCTTCCCAGGCGTCATTGATCTCGCGTTGCAGCCAGGCAACGATCTTCTCGGCCTGCTCCTCGTCCTGGAGGGCATTGACGGCAATTTTCCGGGCGTGGATGGTGATGAGTTTTCCGGAGTTCTTGAGGGTCAGCGAGGGAGGCTCCCTAGTGTAGGAAAAGCCGCCCAGTACGGTGTTGAGGTATGGCAGGGCCTGGGAAACGTCGTCGTGCAGGTGGGCGAAACAATGCAGCGTCTGTGCCCCGGCATGACATTTCGACCTGAAGATTTCCAGGGTATATCCTGTCAGCAACATTATCGCCTCCTGTGGCCTGTGCCGTCTTGTCCCGGACTACATGCATCGCACCCCGCCAAGATTCCATTGGCAGTGGCCGCATGGCACCCGGCTGCCGAAACAGTCGTTGGCGTATTGGTCTTCGTCGTTGACGAGGGTGGGGCAGGGCCCCTGGGAGCAAGTCCAGCATGGGGCATACTGTGAACGCGATGCTTCATCGCGAAACTGACGGTAGTTTTCGCTCTGCCAGATCTGCAAGAGGCATTGTCTGGCGATATTGCCGAATGTCCGCTTGCGCACGGCAACCGCTTCCTGGAGAACCCGGCAGGTATAGTTGTGCCATAAAAAGTGGCAGGGCATGACATCGCCATTGGCAGCGACGAAGGTCGCCTCGTCGTTCATGAATATACAGGATCTGCCTGACTGGGCCTCCAGGGCCGGCAGAAAGAGTTCGAGACCCCGCCGGGCAGCGGCAGCCTCGGCTTTTTTGTAGAGCTCCCCGAGGGGCAGCGCAGTGTTTTCCCTGTGGCGCACCAAACTCTGCAGATGCAGGCGGACATCCTGCTTTCGTGCCTCAACCTGCATCTCCGCAAAAATCTCTGCCGCCTGCCGGTCCTCCTTTTGCCGGGACAGCCGGAAATAGCCGGGAAGGTGGCGGGCAAGGTTGATGCCACGGGACGCTGCCCTCTCCTCGTGCTTTTGAAACAGCTGGATCGCCTCGGCAGGGTTGGGGTTGAAGAGGTCAAGCTTCTCCGAGATCTCGTCATAGAGGAGGAGGTGGGTGGCCATGAGATAGTCGACCTTTTGCCCAGCGGCCCATTCGACCATGTCCGGGAGGTCGGCAATGGTCTCCCTGTGCAAGACCATTTCCAGGCCGATGGTCAGATCGGCCTGCAGCGTTCTTCTCGCTCGGTCGAGCGCAGCAATGGCGCGCTCAACCGCTTCAGCCTGATGTTCTCCGGCCGAATCCTCCACCTTTTTAATCCTGTCGAGGGACAGGCAGATCGTCGACAGGCCTGCTTTGATGAGCGCTTCGGCCCGCCTCTCATCGAGCAGCAGACCGTTGCTCTGGAAGCCGATTTTTCCACCAACTTTCATGGCCTTGCGGGCGAATCTGAGGAGTTCATCCAGGCGCGGATGGAGGAGCGGCTCGCCGATACCGTTGAGGACCAGTGTGTCCGCGTGAGCAAGGGCTGGCGCAAGCCGCCGGAAGGTCGCAGCGGGGATATCCTCTTCGGAAATGCAGCTCCCTTGCGCATGTTTTACACACATCCGGCAGTGCAAATTGCAGCGGGTGGTGATTTCGACGTGGATTTTCCGGGGGTACATCGCGCGCTGTTGCATCGTGGCCGCTGAAAACATTACCGGCCCAGGGAGCGCACGGGAAACCACTGCCTGGTCCGGTTGCAGACCGAGCATACGGAGAGCATCACCGGGACCTCTACCAGCACGCCAACCACGCACACCAGGGCCGCCCCGGACTCCGGTCCAAAGAGCGTGATGGCCACCGCCACCGCCAGCTCGAAGAAATTGCTGGCCCCGATCAAGGCGCCGGGAGCGGCAACACTGTGCGGCAGCTTCAGCCATTTCATCAGGCCATAGGCCAGCGAGGAGTTGAAATAGACCTGGATGGTTATGGGAATCGCAATCAACAGCACATGAAACAGCCGGTTGGTGATATTGTCGGCCTGGAAGGCGAAAATCAGCACCAGGGTGGCCAGCAGGGCGGAGATGGCCACGGGGTGGAGGGTTGGCAGGAAGGTCTCGTTGAACCAGACGCTGCCTTTGCTTTTCAGCAGGAAGATCCTTGTGACAACCCCGGCCACCAGGGGAATGACGATAAAGACCACTACCGAAGTGAACAGGATGGAGAAGGGGACGATGAGGTTCGAGGCCCCGGCAACCAGGTATTTGACAATTGGCGCGAACAGCAGCAGCATCAGCAGGTCGTTCACGGAAACCTGGACGAGGGTGTAGCCAGGATCGCCATCGGTCAGGTAGCTCCAGACAAAGACCATGGCGGTACAGGGCGCCGCGGCGAGAATAATGCTGCCGGCGATATATTGATCGGCTTCGGCGGGACTTATCCAGGGGCTGAATACCAGCCGGAAGAAAATGTAGCCAAGCAGGGCCATGCTGAACGGCTTGACGATCCAGTTAACGAAGAGTGTGACGAAGAGTCCCTTGGGACTTTTGCCGACATTGATGATTGAGGAAAAATCAACCTTGAGCATCATCGGATAGATCATCAGCCAGATCAGCACGGCGATCGGGATGTTGATCTGCGATCCCTCCCCGAACTCGAGTCCTCGCAGGGAGGCGACGGTATCCGGGATGACCTTGCCGAAACCCACGCCAACTGCCATGCAGATCGCCACCCACACCGTCAGGTATTTATCGAAAAAACTCATTTTCTTCTGCATCGTCCACGCTCCTCTGTCGTTTACCTACGCAACTCTTTTCGTATGAATGATTGAGAAGGAGGCTCCCTGTTCATTCATGGCCTTCTCCCTTTCTGTTTCTTGCAAATTTCCACGGTGTTGCAGGACAAGATCTCCGCCAGCCTCTGGCGGTCAGCCTCGATTGGCGCTGACTGGCCGATCGATTGCACAAGCCACTGCAGGACCGGCGCGGGGAATGAGCTTGAGAGGCGGTGGTAGACCCAGCGACCGTCCTTGCGGCTTTCAATCAGCTGCGCTCCGTGCAGAATGCTCATATGCCGCGACACGGTGGCGGTGGCAAGCTGCAACAATTCGGTGATCTGGCAGACACACAGCTCGTCGTGCGCCGCCAGGGCGACAACCACCCGCAGGCGGTTGCCGTCGGCCAACGCCTTGATGGCATCGAGAGTCGAACGCATGGGCGCATCCTATATTTGCATAGTTGTCTAAGTAACGTAGCAATTGTACCGAGATTCGCCGGGGCCGTCAAGCAGGTGAGCATTTGACGAAGGCGAATGGTCTGTTCAGCGCGAGTCCGCCGGCACCGTTCAATACCTTGAAGGCACGAGTGGCCCACCCTCCCTGGTTCGACCAACACTCTACCGCAACCCCTGCCAACTCGTCGACAGCGGCGCGTGTCACTGGTGGGGTGCTGGCAATAAAAGGGGGTTGACATTGCATCGCTATATTTATATATAGCAATATATAAAACAATAAGAGGTGAACCATGAAAGACTTCTCGCGTGTGATGAAAGCCCTGTCCGACCCGAACAGGGTCCGGGTCCTCAAGCTTCTCGAAGGGGGGGCGCTCTGCGTATGTGAAATCCAGGATGTCCTGGGGCTCGCGCAACCTACCGTTTCCCTGTTGATGAAAACTCTCGAGGATGCCGGTCTGGTTCACAAGGAACGGCAAGGAACGTGGATGTTCTACAGCCTTGCCGAGGATTCCCCCTCCCCTTACGCCAAGACGATGCTGGCTCTTGTAAAAGGGTGGTTGAATGAGGATGAAGAAGTGAGAAACCTGTTGGCAGCGCTGCCTGAGGCCTGTTGTCGCAGGGTGAAAGTGAGAAATTGACCAGGGAGAACCAATGAAAGCGCTGCAACCCATTGGGTGCGAGAGCACCAGGCCGCTGACGAAGCAGGCCAATGCTGGACATCGTGGACAAAAAGCAAGGATCGGTCTGACGGGCCTTCTCGTCTTCGGGATATGGCTGTTGATTTACCGCCACCTGGATCCCGTGGCGTCCATGCTGACCTATTCCTTGCTCAACATCGAGCGGGGGAGTCAACTCGGCAACGCAGTCCATTTCTTCCTCTACGACACACCGAAGGTCATGATGCTGCTCGCTCTGATCGTCTTTGTCGTTGGCATTGTGCGGTCCTTCTTCACCGCGGAACGGACGCGCCGTTACCTGGCGGGGAAACGCGAGAGCACCGGCAATGTCATGGCGGCTCTTCTGGGCACCGTCACGCCCTTTTGCTCCTGTTCAGCAGTTCCTCTCTTCCTGGGCTTTGTGCAGGTTGGGGTTCCTCTCGGTGTTACGTTTTCCTTTCTTATCGCGGCGCCAATGGTCAACGAGATCGCCTTGGTCCTGCTCTATGGCTTGCTGGGTTGGAAGGTGGCCGCCCTCTATCTCGCCACTGGGCTTTCGATTGCGGTGTTATCCGGTTGGGTGATTGGTCGGTTGAAACTTGAAGGATGGATCGAAGATTGGGTGCAGCAGGTAAGGGTCGGTAAACCCCTGGTCTTCGAGCGGCCACTCCTCTGGCACGATCGAATCGAATACGGTCGACAGGCGGTTCGTGATATCGTTGGCAAAGTGTGGATCTATGTGGTCATCGGAATCGGCGTCGGCGCCTTCATCCATGGCTATGTGCCCGAGGACTACATGGCATCGATCATGGGGAAGGAGGCCTGGTGGTCTGTCCCGGCGGCAGTGGCGGTCGGTATCCCGATGTATTCCAATGCCGCCGGTATCGTGCCGGTGGTTGAGGCCCTGCTCGGCAAGGGGGCGGCTTTGGGCACCGTGCTCGCGTTCATGATGAGCGTGATCGCGCTCTCCTTGCCGGAGATGATCATCCTGCGAAAAGTGCTCAAAGCAAAGTTGATCGCCGTCTTTATCCTTGTGGTCGGTGCCGGCATCATCCTGACCGGCTACATCTTCAACACCATTATTTGACCCTGGTCGTGAAGGTTAAACGAGCATGGGCGAGCGGAACCGTCATGGAGGCGTCATGGATAGCGTGAAGAGGGATGCGATGAGAAAGGCAGTAAGGAGTTTCTACGGACAGGCCGTGACACAGGGCTGCGGCAGTGCTGGCTGCTGCCAGGAAGCAGCACCTCAGCTCTCGTCGATAATGGGCTACGGGGCGGATGAACTGACGGCTGTTCCCGCGGGGGCCAACCTTGGCATGGGCTGTGGCAATCCCCAAGCTATCGCCATGCTGCAGCCGGGCGAGGTGGTTCTCGATCTCGGCAGCGGGGCGGGTTTCGATGCGTTTCTCGCCGCTCGCCAGGTTGGGGAGCACGGACGGGTCATCGGGGTTGATATGACGCCTGAAATGATAGAGAGAGCTCGTGCCAATACAGCGGCCAGCGGATATCGGAACGTTGAATTCCGTTTAGGGGAGATCGAATCTCTGCCGGTGGATGACAACTCGGTGGACGTCGTCATCTCCAACTGCGTCATCAATTTATCGCCCGATAAGAAGCGTGTCTTTGCGGAAGCCTACCGCGTCTTGAAGCCCGGCGGCAGGCTCGCCATCGCCGATATCGTGGCGACCGCCGAGCTTCCCGAGCAGGTGACGCAGGATGCGGCGAATTTTGCACGATGCATCTCCGGGGCCACGCCTATGGCCGATTTGGGGGCAATGTTGCAGCTGGCCGGCTTTCAGGAGATTCGGATAACAAAGAAGCGGGAAAGCGCCGATCTCATACAGGCCTGGCAGCGGAACGCTTCTCTTGGCAATTTCATCCTATCGGCCACTATCGAAGCCGAAAAGCCATCATGACGGTCGCTTGTAAGCGACGCCGGCAGCCTCTGCCCCTCCTTGCCGCAACGAGCGTTAACGGTAAGGCCAACCTGGCGACGCGGCGCGTGTGTAGTTTTTAGGCAATGGGTGGCTGGCAGGCTGAGTGATCAGGCGGGGAAAAATGGCTGGCCGATGAAGTAGAGGCCGAGAAGGCCGATCATTACCCCGGCCAGACGGCGAAAGGCCATCCCGCCGTGTTGCCAGGAGCTGCTGGCCAACATGCGCTTGACCAGGGCGGTGGAGCTGCCGGCGATAACGATCGGCAGGCAATGGCCAGTTGCGAAGAATACGATGAATACCAGGCCGGTAAGCATCTGTTCCTGAACCGAGATGATGGCGAGGATCGGGGCGATGAAGCCGAAGGTGCAGGAGCCGGACAAGGCGCCATAGGCGAGGCCGAGAACCACGGCGCCCACCGGCCCCTTGACCCTCAGCCTGGCCATCAGGCCCCCGGAGAGGGAGCAGGCGGCTACCCCGAGCATGTCCAGGGCGACCCACAGCAGCAGGACGCCGACGGCGATGGTCCAGTAGGGGCCGATGTCGCCGAGCATCCGCCCGAGCAGCGAGCAGACGATGCCGATGACGGCAATGGTGAGAAAAAGACCACAGGAGAAGAGCAGGGCGTACAGGGCCGCTTTTCGTCCCTCCACCACCTGGTCCTGGCCACCGACGTAGCCAATGATCAGTGGAATCGAGGCCAGGTGACAGGGGCTGAAAAGGACGCTGACGCCGCCCCAGAGAAAGCATCCCAGGGCGCCGAGCAGCAATCCGTCACCGATCCAGGAGTTGATGGCCAGAAAGACCTGCTCCATGGTCACCTGACTCCCACTTTGCCGAGTTCGGCGACAATTGCCTCACGACTCATGAAACCACGGTGGCGCGTTACCTCGCGGCCGCTGGTGTCGTAAAAAATCTGTGTGGGGATGACCTGAATGCCGAACTCTTTGGCCGCCTCGGGATTCTCCCAGACATCGATGAAGACGATGGCCGCACGCCCTTTGTATTCCTTTGCGAGGGCCTCGAGAATTGGTGCCATCATCTTGCAGGGCACGCACTTCTTGGCCCCGAGATCGACCATGGTTGCCATGCCGGGAACCGGGACCTTGCCGACCTCGGCGGTGGCCAACCCCGTCCACAGTGCGACGAGAAAGCAGGCCCCGACCAAGGCGACATGCATGCGGTGACATAGGGAGTGTCGTGGCATGTCCGTACCTCTCAGAGATAACGCTCGGCTTTCTTGGCGACTGTGGCGACAGCCTCCTCGTCAACCACGGTTTTGCCCTTCTCGAAGCCGATGTCGGAGAGCCGCAGGTGATGCACTTTCTTGAAGCCGGCCTCTTCCAGCGATTTCTTGGCGCAGTCCAAGGGGCAACCGTCGATGGCGAGGACAGACAGTGCCGACTCGGTGGTCTTGAGGATGGAGGGGACGCGGCCGCCGATACCGGCCAGGCAGAACATCTTGCCGAGGCCGCGGCGATTGAGCGCCCGCCCGGCACGGTCGGCGAGCTCGCCGACATCGGCGGCCCCGGAACAGGAAAAAATCAACCTCGGCCCTTTGCTGGTACTGCAGCTGCACGCGCATGCCCCTGCTTGTGGAATCATCGTCATTCTCCTTTTTGGCTTGTTACGGTTGCTTGAGCATCTCTTTTATTTCGGCCGCCGACGGCACCCGCCCGACGCTCTTGACGATGCCGTCGACTACCAGGCCCGGGGTCATCATCACCCCGAAGCTCATGATCTTATTAAAATCCGATACCTTCTCCAGTTGGCAGGAAACGCCGAGTTCCGCCGCCGCAGCGGTGACCATCTCCGCCAGTTGATTGCATTTTGCACAACCCGGTCCAAGAACGTGCACGATCATGTTTCTTCCTCCAGTGTTTTTTAAAAGAACATCCCAAAAAGCAGGCCGCTGATGGTGGCCATGACGATCACCAGGCCGACGAAAACCGCCGTTTTTTTGAAGCCAATCACGGTGTTGATGACCAGCATGCTCGGCAGACTCAGGGCTGGCCCGGCGAGGAGCAGGGCCAGGGCCGGGCCCTTGCCCATGCCGCTGGCGATCAGACCTTGAAGAATCGGGACCTCGGTGAGGGTGGCAAAGTACATAAAGGCCCCGGCAAAAGAGGCAAAAAAATTGGCTCCCAGGGAGTTGCCGCCAACCGCCCGGGCCACCCACTCCGAGGGGATCAACCCCTCGTAGCCAACCCGACCGAGCAAGAGACCGGCGACGAGGACGCCAAAGAGCAAGAGCGGGAGAATCTGCTTGGCAAAGGTCCAGGAGGAGGCGAACCAGGCGCCGCCCTCCCCCTGGTCGCCGGCGGTGAGAATCGATAAGCCGATGAATCCGGCGGTAAAGGCGAGCAGAGGTTGCTCGGGCGCGACGACGGCGAGCAGAACCACCGGCACGGCCATCAACGCCATCTTCCAGGCCTTGATTCGGAGCCAAAAAATCAGCATCAGGGCGAGCGTGGCGGCGGCAAAGGCGGTCAATCGCCATTTCTCGGTGTAGATCATCGCCCACAGTCCGCTCTCCTCCTCTGGTTTGCCCCAATTGGCGAAGACCAGGATGGCGATCATCGCGGCAAAATAGAGGCTGGTCTGCCACAGCGGTCGCTGTCCAGCCTGCTCCGGCAGGGCCATGACCACTGCCGGCTTGTCGTGTTCCTCCCTGCGGAAGATCAGCGCCATCAACATCCCGATGACCACGCTGAAGACCACCGCCCCCACCGCTCGGGCAATGCCCATCTCCGGCCCGAGAATACGGGCGGTAAGGATGATAGCCAGGGCATTGATGGCAGGGCCGGAGTAGAGAAAGGCCGAAGCCGGACCGAGCCCCGCCCCCATCTTGTAGATTCCGGCAAAAAGCGGCAGGATGGTACAGGAGCACACGGCGAGGATGGTCCCGGAAACCGAGGCGACCCCGTAGGCCAGCACCTTGTTGGCTCCAGGGCCAAGATACTTCATCACCGAGGTCTGGCTGACGAAGACGCCGATCGCTCCGGCTATGAAGAAGGCCGGTACCAGGCAGAGCAGGACATGCTCGCGGGCATACCATTTAACCAGATGAAAGGCTTCGAGCACCGCCCCGTCGAAGCGGGCGGTGCCAATGGGCAGATAAAAGCAGGCGAGGAAACTGCCGATAATTACTGCTAAAACCTTCCACTCATTCTTCCAGTTCACGCCGTTCTCCTGTGAATATTTGGCAAATTAGCCAAATGAAAAGCCAAAAAAAATTCCCTGACTTCTCAGGAAACCAGTTCGATATGCCGTTGTGCCGTCGCCTGCAGCACCGCCTCGATGCAGGGCATGAACTGCATGATGCAGGGCACCTTGAGGCGATAATAAACCTGCTTGCCACGCTTGTCGTCAACCACCACTCCGGCCTGCTTGAGAACAGTGAGATGTTTGGA
>JANJUM010000169.1 GCA_024710585.1 Desulforhopalus sp. | reverse complement strand
CTCTCCAGTTCATGGCGGTACTCGCTGTCGGCGAGCACCACCCCGGCGAGGAAGGCGCCCAGGGCCGGGGACAGGCCGACGATGGTCATCAGCAGCGAGGTGCCGATGAGCAGGGCCAGGGCGGTGCCGACGAAGATCTCGCGCTGGCGGGTGGCGGCGATGGTGCGGAAGAGCGGCCGGCTGGCGTACTTGCCGACGAGGTAGATGGAGGCGATGGCGAGGACGATGATGGCCACCCGCTGGTAGCCGGGAAGAAGGGTGATGTCGAACCAGGCGCCGCCGGCGCCGCCGGTCTTGACCGGACCCGCGGCGAGCAGCGGCAGGATGGCGAGCATGGGGATGACCGCCAGGTCCTGGAAGAGCAGCACCGAGAAGATCGAGCGCCCCGGCGCGGTGGTCAGCTGGCCCTTTTCGCGCAGGGTCTGCAGGACGATGGCGGTGGAGGACATGGCGCCGACCAGGCCCAGCGCCAGCGCCTGGCGCCAGGGCAGGCCGAGGCCCAGACCGATCCCGGCGAGGGCCAGGGTGGTGGCCAGCACCTGGGCCCCGCCCATGCCGAGGATGGGCACGCGCAGCTGCCAGAGCAGCGAGGGGCGCAGTTCGAGGCCGACCAGGAAGAGCATCATCACCACGCCGAACTCGGTGATGTGCATAGTCTGCTCGACATCGCCAATCAGCGACAGGCCATAGGGGCCGATGCTCATCCCGGCCACCAGGTAGCCGAGCACCGAGCCGAGTTTGAAGCGCTGCGCCAGGGGGACGGCGATGACCGAGGCGACGAAGAAGACCAGCAATTGGGCAAGGACGCTTTCCATGGCTCAGCCCTCCGCGAGGGGCGACGCAGTGGCGCCGTTGAGCAGCTCGAGGCCGGCGACCTGCTGAAGGTCGAGGCGCTCGTCGCGCAGGGCGAGGAGGGTGCGGCGATAGTCGGCGGCATGGCGGGCGAGCAACTCCGCCGGCAGGCCGCGATGGACGCCGAGCACCGCATAAGGCGGCAACCAGCGCATGCGGCACAGGTTGGCGGTGGCGCGCAGGGGCAGGGTCAGCTCGCCGATGGTGTACTGGTTGCTGCCGGTGGCGCTGTAGGCCAGGGCATCGCCCCCGGCGGTAAGCGCCTGGAAGAAGAGCTTGCCCTGCAGGGCCTGGCCGGTCTTGCCGTAGGCCCAGCCGTGCTCCAGCACCAGATCGAGCCATTCCTTGGCGATAGCCGGCAGCGAATACCAGTAAAACGGGTGCTGCAGGACGATGACCTCATGGGCCAGGCACAGGGCCTGTTCGCGGGGGACATCGATGAGGAAGTCGGGATAGCTGGCGTAGAGGTCGTGTACGGTGATGCCCGCCTCCCCCTCCACCGCCCGGCGCAGGGCGGCGTTGACCCTGGAACGTTTCAGGGCAGGGTGGGCAAAGAGAATGAGGATGTGGCGCATGCTGGATCTGCCCTCGCGGGATGACGGGAAGGTGGCGGGGGCATTGGTCGCCCCGGCCTGTGGCTGTCAGCCGGTCATGATATCAGAAACGGACTATACTCGCCGCAGGGTGGCTTGGCAACGCCGTGCCGCCGCCGCCCAAGGTCGTTTGAGCGAATCGAAACCCTTGCGCTATGGAGGTAAACCGATCATTGTACGACCTCTTTTGCGAAAGGTGGCATGAGGCCGCCCCGCCCAGGCTCCCGAAGGTACCGATCATGGCCCCGCCCTGCCTCTCCTCTGCGTCGCTCGCCGCCCTGACCAGGCGCCATGGCGCCAATGCCATGGTCATCTACAGCACCGCCGTCATCGTCCTGCTCTCACTGCTGGTCACCTCGATCTGTCTGCTGCTTTTCCAGGGCTATATCGACCGCCTCGGCATCGCCATCTGCATCGTCGCGCCGCTGCTCATCTTCCCCTGGCCGGCACGGCTCTTTCTGGTCACTTTCCTGCAACTGCAACGCATCGAGGAAGAACTGCGCCACCGCAACCGCGAACTGGAGAAGGCCCTGGCCGAGGTCAAGACCTTGAGCGGCCTCTTGCCGCTATGCTGCTCCTGCAAAAAAGTGCGCGACGACCGGGGCTACTGGCAGGAGTTGGAGAAGTACTTCGCCGACCACCTCGATCTGCGCATGAGCCATGGGTTCTGCCCAGACTGCCTGTCGCGCCTCTACCCTGAAGTCGCCGGGGAGCTAACGGCCAGCGCATTGGGCGACCGGCGAGGGTTGAGATCGCCCCACGCAGAGGGGACGGGGACGGAGAAAGGGATTTGAAAATGGCGCCGAAGCACGATACGCTTCAGAAAGGGCTGGTGATGTCACCCCGAAAGGCGAGTGGAGCGAATGGGGGTGACAGGCGGCTGGAACGGGCCGGGAGCGATCGTATGGTCAGGACGTGCAGGCAATGGGCGAGGGGGTACTGCTGGCGGCTGGTGACGCTGGTGCTGCTTTTCCTGGCGGCGCTTCCTGCCGATACGGCGCGCGGGCGCAGCGCCGCCGTGTCCGCGCCGCTGCTCTCCGCCGAGGAGCGCGCCTGGCTGGATGACAACCCCGACAAGCTGGTGCTATGGTACAACACCGATTTCCCGCCGGTGGAGTACGCCAACAACAAAGGGGAATTCGCCGGCATGGGCGCCGAGGTCATCGCCCTCCTCGAAAAGAGCCTCGCCATCCGTTTCGACAAGCGCGCCTCTTCCGACTGGAACGAGCACCTCCGGGCCCTCGAGTCGGGGGAGTGTGCGGTGGCGCCGACCATCGTGCGCACCGAGGAGCGCGAACGTTTCGCCTTCTTCACCACCCCCTACGCCACCGTCCCGGTGGTGATCATCACCGCCGACAATGCCGTCGGCGGCATCACCCTCGACTCCCTGACCGGCCGTCGTGTCGGCGTCGTTTCCGGGTATGCCACCGAGCGTTACCTCAGCGACCTCTCCCAGGGACGCTTCGCCCTGCATCGGGTGAAGACGGTGGCCGAGGGCCTGCAAAACCTCAGTTTCCGCGGATTGGACGCCTTCGTCGAGAACCTCGCCGTGGCCGCCTACCATATCGAGCGGGAGGGCATCCCCAACCTGCGCGTCGCCGGGCGCACCGACTTCGCCTTCGCCTGGAGCATCGGCGTCAGCCGCAAATATCCCCTGCTCTACAGTGCTTTGCAGAAGGCCCTGGAGCGGCTGCCGCCGGGGGAGATCGAGGAGGTGCGGCGCCGCTTCATCTCGCTTGGGCCGGGGCTGTCGACGGAGACACGGCTCCTCCTCCAGGCCGGGGCGGTCTTCGCCGTGCTGCTGGTGGCCGGCCTGGCCGTAATCAGCCTCCTGCTCAAGCGACGCCTCGACGAGAAGGTGGCCGTCCTCGCCCGGGCCCAGGAAGAGGTGCAGCGCAGCGAGGCGCGCTTTCGCCAGATCTTCGACAACGCCCCCTTTGCCGCGGTGATCAACGATTTCACCGACGGCCGTTACCTCGACGCCAACCAGGCCTTTCTTTCCAGCCGCGGCATAACGCGGGAGCGGCTGCTGCAGCTCGACCCGCGGCAGGTCCACGGCACCAGCGAAGAGGAGCGCACCCAGGTCCTCGACACGCTGGCCCGCGAGGGGGTGGTGCGCAACCGCGAGGCGACGCTCTCCCTGCCCGACGGTTCCCGCGCCCATATCATCTATTCTTCGGTGCTGCTCGATATCCCCGGGCGACGCCAGGTGCTGTCGATGACCGTCGACATCACCGACCGCAAGGAGATGGAGGAGGCCCTGCGTCGTTCCGAAGAGAAGATCCGCTCGCTCTTCGCCGCCCTCAAGGATGTCATCCTCATCGTCGACCGCGATTGCCGCTACCTGGAGATCGCCCCCACCGACGCCACCCTTCTCTACCGCCCGCCCCAGGAACTCCTTGGCAAGACGGTGGAGGACGTCTTCCCGGAGGAACTGGCCCGCTCCTTCAAGGCGGAAGTCCAGGCGGTTTTCGAATGCCGCAGCACCCGCACCTTCGATTACCCGCTGACCATCGCCGGTCGCGAGGTGTGGTTTTCGGCCATCGTCGCCCCCTTGGCCGAGGACCGCGTCATCTGGATCGCCCGCGACATCACCGAGAGCAAGCAGCTGCACGGCCAGCTGCTGCAGTCACAGAAGATGGAGGCCATCGGCATCCTCGCCGGGGGCGTCGCCCATGACTTCAACAATATGCTCGGGGCGATCATCGGTTACAGCGAGCTGTGCCTGGGCAGCCTGGAGGAAGGCCACCCGCTGCGCGAGAACCTCGGCCGCATCCTCGACGCCGCTCAGCGCTCCGCCGGGTTGACGCGGCAATTGCTCGCCTTTGCCCGCAAGCAGGCGGTGGCCCCGGTGCTCCTCGACCTCAGCGCCGCGGTGGAGGGGACGCTGAAGATGCTGCAGCGCCTCATCGGCGAGAATATCGATTTGCAGTGGTGCCCGCAGCAGCCTTCGGCGACGGTGAAAATCGACCCCACCCAGCTCGACCAGCTGCTCGCCAACCTCTGCGTCAACGCGAGGGATGCGGTGGGGGAGATCGGTCGCGTCACCATCGAAACCGGCCGGGCGGTGCTCGACAAGGAGTACTGCGAGACCCATGCCGGCTTCCGGCCGGGGGATTTCGCGGTGCTGGCGGTCAGCGACAACGGCGTCGGCATGGACAGCGAGGTGCTGTCGCACATCTTCGAGCCGTTCTTCACCACCAAGGGGCTGGGGCGCGGCACCGGACTCGGCCTGGCCACTGTTTACGGCATCGTCAAGCAGAACGATGGTTTCATCAATGTCTACAGCGAGCCCGGCAGGGGCACCACCATCCGCATCTACCTGCCGCGCCACGAGTCGCCCGGCGACCGGCCGGCGCCCAGGCCGGGCGATGAGTTGCCCCTTGGCCGGGGGGAGAGGGTGCTGCTGGTGGAGGATGACCCGACCCTGCTCGACATGACCACCATCATGCTGCAGCAGATCGGTTACCGGGTGCTTTCCGCCGCCGGGCCGGGCCAGGCCCTGGAACTGGCGGCGTCGGGGGAGGAGATCGACCTCTATCTCACCGACGTGGTCATGCCGGAAATGAACGGCCGCGAGCTGGCGCGACGCCTTGCGGAGTTGCGCCCCGGCTGCCGCGGGGTGTTCATGTCCGGCTATACCTCCAACGTCATTGTCCATGACGGCGTTCTCGACGACGGGGTTGTCTTCGTCCAGAAGCCGTTTTCCCTGCAGGATCTGGCCCTGAGCCTGCGTCGCGCCCTCGGCGGCGAGACAGTCTGAGCGGCCAGGGTCAGGGCAGGAGAATGGCGCTGCCGGTGGTGCGTCGCCCCTCGAGGTCCGCATGGGCCGTGGCGGCCTCGCGCAGGGGGTATTCCCGGGTGATGCGGCTTTTCACCGCTCCCGCCGCCACCGCCGCGAAAAGATCGGCGGCATGGGCGAGGAGGTCTTCACGCCGTGCCGTGTAGTGCATGAGGCTGGGCCGGGTGAGGAAGAGGGAACCCTTCTGGGCGAGGATGGCGACGTTGATCGGCTCCATCGGCCCCGAGCTTTGGCCGAAGGAGACCATGGTGCCCATGGGGCGCAGGCAGTCGAGGGACTTCATGAAGGTAGCGGCGCCGACCGAGTCGTAGACCACGTCGACGCCGCGGCCACCGGTGAGGTCCCTGACACGCTGCGCGAAGTCCTCATCGTTGTAGAGGATGGGGTGGTGGCAGCCGTTGGCGGCGGCGATGTCCGCTTTCTCCCTGCTGCCGACGGTGCCGATGACCCGGGCGCCGAGGCTGTTCGCCCACGGGCAGAGCAGCGAGCCGACGCCGCCGGCGGCGGCATGGACGAGCAGGGTGGTCCCCGCCGTTACCGGATAGCAGCCCTTGAGCAGATAGCGCGCCGTCATGCCCTGAAGCATCAGGGCGGCGCCGTCGCGGCAGGAGACGTGCTCCGGCAGCTTGACCAGGCGATGGGCGGGGATGCAGCGCACCTCGGCGTAGGCTCCCGGCGGCACCCCGGCGTAGGCGACGCGGTCGCCCACCGCCACCTCGGTGACGCCCTCACCGACTGCCTCGACCCGACCGGCCCCCTCGAGACCGGGAATGGCCGGCAGGGAGGGCAGGGGGTAGAGACCGCTGCGCTGATAGACATCGATGAAGTTGAGGCCGACGGCCTCATGGACGATCCGGGCCTCACCCGGACCCGGGGGGCCGGGGTCGTAGGCCTCCCAGGTCAGGACCTCGGGGCCGCCGGTGCGGTACATCCTTATGGCGTTACTCATAGTGCCTCCCTTGCAGTTGAAATCGAGTGCGGCAGTAATGGCGGTGCGTTTTCAATAGCGGCTGCTGAGCGACCCCGCCTGGCTTGTCCCGGGGTATCGCTTTCCTGCGCCATCAACAAACCACAGGGCCTACGATAAGGACGATAACCGGTCCCGGCAACGGGCGGAGCAGGAAGGGCTCGCCGCGGTGTCGGCGGTTTCGCTTCCCTGTTGCGCAAAACGAGCAGATGGGATAGTCTCGCAGCCGATTTCACAGAGCCATCTTCCCCTTTTCCCCCCCTCGACCCCCGCATCTTATGGATATCATTTCCCTGGCTATTGATTTTACGCTGCATATCGACAAACACTTGGCGTCCCTGGTGGTCAGCCACGGCCATCTCATATACGGACTCATTGCCCTGATCATTTTCTGCGAGGTGGGCCTTGTGGTCACCCCCTTTCTTCCCGGCGACTCGATGCTCTTCGTCATCGGCGCCCTCTGCGCCACCGGGGCGATGGATCTGGCCATCGTCCTGTCCTTGTTCCCGGTGGCGGCCATTCTTGGCGACAACTTTAACCGGGTCATGGGGGTCTGGTTCGGCCACCGGGCCTTCAGCGGCAAGGAGGGCTATATCTTCAACCGCAAAAACCATGCGAAAGCCAAGGAGTTTTATGAAAGGCACGGTCCCAAGGCGGTGACCCTGTGTCGTTT
>JANJUM010000124.1 GCA_024710585.1 Desulforhopalus sp. | reverse complement strand
CACCCTGCGCCGCTTCGATGTCCATGACGGCGCCGGGGGGGGTGGGGTACCCCCACCCCCACAAATAAAAAAGAGGGGGAAAGGCCCCCCCCCCCCAGGGGGGGAAAACCAACCAAAGAAAACAAGCGCCACCCCACCCGCCCTCGTGTTTTTTTGGTGGTGTGGGGGCCACCCCCCCCCCGGGGCGCCGTCATGAACATCGAAGCGGCGCAGGGTGTCGAGGTGCTGGCGGAGGAGATCCTGCACCCTGGCCTGCAGGGCCGGGTCGAGGGTGGTGCGCACCACCTGCGCCCCGCCTCCGCTCATCCCCTGGCCCTGCACATGGCGAAGGAAATGGTCGGCGGCCACCGGCAGGTGCAGCGCAGACGGCGGGGGCAGGGCGACGAGCAGATCACGGCGCGTCGCCACCTCGTCCGCCGTGCACAGGTCGAGGCGGACGGCGAGGCGCCGCACCGCCCGCTGCAGCTCGTCGCCGCGCTCCGGCCGCGACAGGAGGGCGGGGGCGCGCACCAGCACCGTCAGGGCGAGGATCTCCGCCGGGCGGAGCGTCGACGGGGCGCGGCCGAAGTAGAGTTGCGCCGCCTGGAGGATGCCGCGCCGGCGGCGCTCGTAGGGCACCTGGTTGAGGTAGAACTCGAGGATGTCGTTCTTGGTGAAGCGCCTCTCCAGCTCGGCGGCTTCAAGCCCCTCAAGCCAGCGCGACCACAGGGTGCGCGGCCGCGGGTGGAGGATGCGCACCACCTGTTCGCTGATCGTCGAGGCGCCGCGCACCTGGCGCAGGGCGAGGAGGTTCTGCAGCACGGCATGGCCCCGCGCCAGCCAGTCGACGCCATGGTGGCGGTAGAAACGACGGTCCTCGGCGGCGACCATGGCCCGCGGCAGCAGTGGCGGCATGTCGTGCAGGGAAAGCTGGTCGTGGAGGTTCAAGGGGGTGGCGAAGGTTGCCGAGAGGGGCTGGCCCTGGCGATCGAGGTAGCGGAGCCGCTGCCCGTCCACGGTCTGCGGCTGCAGGGTGGACGGCAGGGGCAGGCGGTGGCGGTCGCTTTGGCGCAGCAGCAGGGCCAGCGCGGCGACCGCCAGCAGCATCGCCACGAGGGCGGCGATGGCGAGGGCCTTCCGCGGTCGGCCGGGGAGGTCCCCGGCCTGTCGAGGGTGGTGGGTGGCCATGACCCCGCTATGGCGCCGCCTCTACCGTCAGCGTCGCCCCCGTCGAGTCGCCAAAGACCTCGGGGGAATACATCTCCTCGGCATGGAGCGGCGGCACGCGGAAACGGCCGGGGGCGACCGCCTGGGCGGCGTAGTGGAGGTGGTAGCGTCCGGCCGGCAGCCGCTCGGCGTAAAAGCGGGCGGCATGGTGGCGCAGCTCGCGATGGTAGAAGCCGCCGCCGAGGCCGCCGCCGCGCCAGGCCGGCGAATTGCGCAGGGAACCGGGCGGGGGACTGTCGTCCTCCTCGCGTAGCGAGGTGGTGGCGAGCTCGCGATCAACCGGCTCCAGCCCCCCGGGGACGGGGTCGTCGAGGACGACGAAATAGCGCTCCCCGGGCAGGCTGGCATAGAGGTCGACGCCTACCACCTCGCCGGTGGCGAGCACCGTGTCGTCATCGACCAGCTGCCGCTTTCCATCGCGCACCACGCTGTATTCGCGGAACACCTCGATGCCGGCGTTGACCCGGTCGCTCCTCTGGTCGGCCGGGAAGAAGGAGAGCCGGGCGCCATAGTAGAGGCGTCCCTCGCCCTGCTTGTCCAGGTGCAGCTGGGCGCTGCTGCCGGCCTCGCGCGCGGCGACCGGCCTCTCGGCGACCAGCGGCGGCTGGCTGTAGGCGGTGAATTTCCCCGCGGCGAACACTTCGCCGCCAAGCTCCGCCCTCACCTCGAGGCGTGGTTCGCCGACCTCGTAGAGACGGGCGTATTCGGCCATGGCCATGACCACGAAGAGGTTCTCCTGGGTGGAGGCCCAGTGGCTGCTGCCCTGGCGGGCGAGGCCAAGACCGGTGCAGACCCGCAGGGCCAGCTGGCCGACGGAGGCGTCGCCGGGGTTGGCGTCCAGCCAGGCGAGCAGAGCCCAGAGCACGGCGGCGTTGTCGCGCACCCTGGAGCTATGGAGCATGGCGAAGGGGGCGTCGAGGGTCTCGGTGAACACTGCCGCGCCGGCCGTCTGCTCGGCATGGGCGAGGATAGTGTCCAGCACCTGCCGCGACTTTTCGGCGGGGGCGCCGACGGTGAGCAGGGCGCGCAGGTAGAGGGCGCGGCCGAAGAGGCTCATCGATCCAAGCTGATCGAAAAAGCGCTCCACCTCGGCGGCATCGATGCGGCCGGATTCGGCCAGGGCGGCCAGGGCTGCCGCGCGCACGGTGACGGTCATGGCGCGGCCGTAGTCGCTGGGCATGGCGTCCTGGCGCAGCAGGTTGCGCAGGTGGTTCTGCAGCCGCTCCTCGACCAGCGGCGGCGGCTGGTAGCCCTGCAGACGCATGCGGTTGAAAGCGAGCTGGGTGAAGGCGCCGAGGTAGGGGGAGACCAGCTGGTCGCTGGCCTGGTAGTAGGCCATGCCGCCGTTGGGGGCCTGGAAGGATGTCGCCTCGGCGAGGGTCTGGCGCACCACCTCCGCGCTCTCCGGCCAGCTGAACTCGCCTTGCACATAGGGGGCCAGGGCCGGGTAATGGGCGGCCATGACTGCCCGGCTGAGCTTCTGCTCCCAGCAGCCATAGGGATAGTCCCGGAGGTAGGTGAAGGCGCCGCCGAGCCCGCCGAGGATGGTGGGCGACAGCGACAGCCGCAGCTGGCCGCCCTCGGCGCCCATCTCTTTGGGGAAGGCGACCGGCTGGGCTGCCTCGTTTCCGTCGACGATGCCATACACCGCGGCGACGGTCGGCCGCGTCCCAGGGGAGACGGTCAGCCGGCTGTCGAGGCCGTCCTTGTCGAGGTCGTCGCCGGCGGTGAAGGCGAGGCGCAGCTCGCCGGCTCCGGCGGTGGCCAGGGGGAAGCGCAGCATCTGGCGCTGGAAGGGGGCCAGGGTGATGTCGCCGCTCACTGGCCCCGCTATTTCAGGGCGCAAGGGGCCGGTGGCGGTGAAGGCGTAGCGCAGGGTGCGCGTCTGCTCGGTGCGGTTGAGCAGGGTATAGCCGGCCGAGAAGCTGTCGCCGGCGAGCAGCTGGTTGGGCAGCACCGGGCGGATCTCGGTGTGCCGGTTGACGGTGAAGGTCCCGTCGCCAAGGCCCATGCGGTCGCCGGGAGACACCGCCAGGGCGAGGACCCGCCAGGCGGTGAGGTTGTCGGGCAGGGGCACGGCGATGGTGGCGCGGCCGTCGCCGTCGACGGGGAGGGCCGGATTCCAGTAGGCGAGATACTTGAACAGGGAGCGCAGGCTGAGGTCGCCGCCGTCGCCGGCCGCCGCCGCGCCCTTCAAGGCGAGGTGCTCGCGGCCCACCAGTTGCATGAGCAGGTTGTAGTTGCTCAGGTCGAGCTCTTCCAGGCGGTAGAAGTTGTCGTAGGGGTCGTATTGACGGCGGCCGTCCTTGAGCAGGTCGAAGACCGCCTCGTCGACCACCGCCACGGCCAGCTCAAGGGGCGGGGCGGGACCGTCGAAGGGCCGGCGCGGCGTCACCGCCAGGTCGACCTGCGCCGTTTCGCCGGGTTTGTAAGTCTTGTGGCGCGGGGTCACGCTGACCGCCAGCTCCTTGCCGGGGTCGTGCACCGGCACCTTGACGTAGCCGAGGCGATAGGTGGGCTTGCCGAGGTCCTCGCCCTGCGGGCCGGGTTCCTTCTCGACCCGTGGGCTGGCGACGAGGACCGAGAGATAGAAGCCGGGGAGGTGGTCGGGGCGGATGGGGACCTCGACGATCTCGGTGCTGCCGGCGAAGACCCTGGTCCAGCGGTCGATGACCCCGAAGCGCTCGACGGTGATCAGCGCCCGTGCCCCGGGGAAGGGGTTGTGCACGAGAAAGCGCGCGGTTTCGCCCACCGCGTGGCTCGTTTTCTCCGGGTAGACGCTGAGCAGGTTGCCGGGGGGCGCTTCCCACACCACCTGGCCGCCACCGGTCACCCAGCGCTCGACGCGGCTGACATGGGGGCGGCCCCGGCTGTCGGCGATGGACGCCGAGAGGCGGAAGAGGCCGGCCTTTTTCGGCGTGCAGGAGAGCTGCGCCGGCGTCTGCAGGGAGACGCCCTGCCGTTCCTCGACCTTTTCCCAGCGGTGCTGGTACTGGTGGTGGTAGCCGTCGCCGGCGCCCTTGACGCGGGCGGCGAAGGTTACCCGCTCCTCGCAGGTCAGGGTGAAGGGCACCCCGGCCAGGGCCCGCCCGTCTTCGTCGATCACGGCGACAGCCACCGCTGCCGTCTTGTTCTCGCCCAGCGTCCAGTCTTCCTGGAGGAGGCCGACATAGCGGTCGCGGCCGAAGTAGGGCACGGCGCTGCGCCGGGCGATGCTCTTGCCGCGGTCGTCCTGGACGGCGCTCTCCACCGTCAGCCGCCCGTGGAAGATGGCGCTGTCGGCGAGGGTGAAGCGGTGCTGCAGCAGGCCCTGGTCGTCCAGTTGGCCCTGGTGCTCGTCGATCATCTCGACGTCCCTGGCGTACTCCTCGCTGTTGTCGCGGCTGTCGAAGTGAAAGCCCTGCAGCACGGGGTCGGCGGCGACCAGGGGGGCCGCCTCGACGGTGGCTGAGGTGCGGGCCGAGGCTCCGCCGTAGGGTCCGCCGGCATGGAGGGCTGCCGAGGTGGAGACCTCCACCTCATCGCCCTGGCGGAAGCGTTTGCCGTTGAGGTCGGTGCTCACCTTGAAGGGGGCCGGGGTGAAGTCGCTGACCAGCACCCGCATCGCCTCCCACTCCCCGGAGGTGAAGGAGGCGTTGACCACGAAGCGGTGCCAGCCGACAGCGCCCCTGGCGGGCAGGGCCACCTCGCCATGGAAGGCGCCGAAGGGGGAGAGGGCGATGTCGGCCTCCTCATGCACCACCTTGCCGGTGGGGTCGAAAACTTTGAGGGTGTACCGTGCCGGGGCGGTTCCCGCCCCTCCGGCGCCATTCGCCCCCGGCGGCGGGGTGAGGCGCAGGTTGTCCTGGTCGCGCAGATAGATCTTGTACTGCATGGTGTCCCCGGCCCGGTAGATGCCCTGGGCGGTGGTCCCCCACACCTTGATATGGCCGTGCAGCGGCCGCAGCCACTCGGGGATATACTGGCGGTTGGCGCCCTCCGCCGCCGCCAGGTAGTCGTAGCGGAGGGGCAGCACCGCCATGTCCGCCCCCTTGCGGCAGAGGAGGAAGAGCCCCTGCTCGTTGCGGTCGGCGACATAGACGTGCAGCAGGCGGGGGTCGAGGGTGGTGGTGCCGGGGAGGATGGCGATGCCCTCGCCGTCGGTGACCGCCCCCGCCAGGGGGGGCGCCGCGGCGGTGAACTCGGGGAAGTTGCTCTTGACCATCGCCACCTCGACCCCTTGCACCGGCAGGCCGCTGGCCATGTCGGTGACCCATGCCAGGCTGTTGTGATGGCCGAGCTTGAGGTGGACGTGGAAGGGGGTGATCTGGGCGAAGAACCAGCCGTCCTCGGCACCCTTGCCGGCCACCGCGGGGACGCTGCCGAGCTGGCCGCGGATCACCCCCGAATCGGCGCCGAGCAGGCTGCGCAGGGTCAGCGGCACGGAGAGGGAGGTGTCCTGCGGCCCCTGCGGGGTGATGACCGCGGTCTCCGCGCTCCGCGTGCCGTCGACGGTGATGCGGTCATAGGAAAGCGGCAGCTGGCGAAGGTTGACCGACCACACGTGGAGGTCGCTGTCCTGACCCTTCTCGAGGACCGGCAGGGTCTTCTGCAAGGCGTAGTCGGGGAGGCGATGATCCATGGCAAAGCCCAGCTCGGCGGCCTCGGCGAGGGGGCGGCCGAACTCGTCTCTGACCTTGCCGGCGGCAAGATGCAGGCGATAGCCGGTGGCCGGCTGGAGCAACTGCTCCGGCAGGTCGACGCTGTAGCGCTTGTTGCGGTCGTAGGGCTCATAGAGCTGCGAGTAGGAGTAGACCTGCTCCCAGGGGTCGCCGTCAGTGGCGCGCAGCCCCGGGGTGAAGGTCAGGCCATGGCGCAGCTCGCCTGCCGTTACCGGGGCGGAAAAGAGCAGCGACACCCCCGCCGAAGGCAGGCAGCGCTGGCTGCTTGCCGCGCCGCCGACGGTGAAGGTGATGGTCTTGTTGTCGCGGGTCTGGCAGCGCAGACCGAGGAAGCGCGGTTCGGGGATGGCCTGCAGGGTGGCGATGGTGCGCCGCTCGCCGCCGGGAAGGCTGCCCTGCAGGGCCTGCAGGCCCGGCTCGACCTGCAGGCGGACCGGGCCTTTGGCCGGCAGTTCGCTGGCCGGGGTGACCAGCCACACCCGAGGCTCGGAGGAGGCGGTGGCGTAGTCCGGGTCCGGTCGCACCTGGGCGGCGATGCGCCGGCCCTCGGCCTGGTAGAAGAGGTGGGCGGCGAGGCTCTCCTGGGCTACCGCCAGGGTGGTGCGCAGCACCGTCTGCGGCAGGCGCGGCGACAGCCAGGCCTTGAACCAGGTCTCGCCGATGCGAGGCCGGACGGTGGCGAACTCATGGCTCACCGGGCCGCCCAAGGTGGCCCCGTCGAGGGCGGCGAGGCCGGGCGCGATCGTCACACGGTACTGGGTGGCCGGACGCAGGGCGTCCTTTTCGTCGAGGTTGCAGGCCAGGCTCTCCGGGCCGAGCCAGCGCCACTGGCAGGCGAGGGGCGGTTCGATGGCGACCGGCAGCTCTGCCGCGTCGCGCTCCATGACTCCTAGAGGCACCATCGGCCGGTCGAACTCCACCACCAGCTGGCGTCCCGCGGGGACGTCGTTGCCGGCGGGGGTGATGCGCCGCACCTGGAGCCTGCCGTCGGCGTCGGCAGCCAGGGCGTCCAGCCCGGGCAGGGCGAGGAGGAGGGCAAGGAGGAGCAGGCCGGGGAGGGTGGAGGGTCTGGCTGCGGGCAGGGGATGCCGCCACGGGCGGCATGGGGGCGCGGTCGGCATGGCATGGCCTCCTCGTTGCGTCGGCATGGGGGCCGGGACGGCGAAGGCGCGGCCCGGACTGTGGTCATCCTACGTCATGAACCCATGGGCTGCAACTACTTTTGCCGGCGAGGCTGGCGCGCCGCGGGCCTCACTTCTTCCACCCCGTCAAGGCGTGGCCTTGCATTTTCGTCTGCTGCAACGTACCATTGCACAACACCCCCCGCGACAGACACCCCCTTCCCTTCGCCAGAGAGCCAGAGGTTATGAAAAAGACCAAGATCATCGCCACCATCTCCAACCACAACTGCGACGTGCCCTTCCTGACCCGCATGCACCAGGAGGGCATGGACGTGGTTCGCCTCAACACCGCCCACCAGGGCATCGATGAGGCCGTGGAAGTGATCGACAAGGTGCGCCAGGTGTCGGAGCGCATCGCCATCATCGTCGACACCAAGGGCCCGGAAATTCGCACTACCTCCGCCAGGGAAGATCTGCCGGTGCGCACCGGCGACATGGTCTGCGTGGTCGGCAACAAAAACGGCCAGTGCGTTCCGGGCAGCATCTGCCTCACCTACGACAACTTCGTCGCCGAGCTGTCGGTGGGCGACAAGATCCTCATCGACGATGGCGACATCGAGCTCGAGGTGCGTGAAAAGGACGAGCATCGGCTGATGTGCGAGGTCAAAAACGACGGGGTGGTCAAGGGGCGCAAGAGCATCAACCTGCCGTCGGTGAAGATCAAGAACCTGCCCTCGCTGACCGACAAGGACCGGGCCTTCGTCGAGTTCGCCGCCGACCGCGACATCGACTTCATCGCCCACAGTTTCGTGCGCAACAAGGAGGACGTCCTCGCCATCCAGGAGATCCTCGACCGCAAGGGCAGCAAGGTCAAGATCATCGCCAAGATCGAGAACCAGCAGGGGGTCGACAATATCGACGAGATCCTTGACCACGCCTACGGGGTGATGGTGGCCCGCGGCGACCTGGCCATCGAGATCCCCACCGAGAAGATCCCCATCATCCAGAAGCGCCTGGTGCGCAAGTGCATCGAGCGGCGCAAGCCGGTGATCATCGCCACGCAGATGCTGCAGTCGATGATCTCCTCGCCGCGCCCGACGCGGGCCGAGGTCTCCGACGTCGCCAACGCCTGCCTCGACCGCACCGACGCGGTGATGCTCTCCGGGGAGACCGCCTACGGCAGGTACCCGCTGGAGGCGGTGCAGATGATGGCGCGCATCGCCCGGGAGATCGAGTCGAGCCTGCCGACCTTCACCGACTCGCCCTACGAGGCGGAAAAGACGGTAACCAGCTATCTCGCCAAGGCGGCGGTCAAAGCCTCGCTGCGCCTCAAGACCAGCGCCCTCATCGCCGACACCATCAGCGGCCGCACCATCCAGAGCCTCGTCGCCTATCGCGGCGACAACCCCATCTTCGCCCAGTGCTACAGCGAGCGGGTGATGCGCGAGCTGGCGCTCTCCTATGGCGTCTACGCCTCCTACATGCCCCCCGACGTCACCTCCCACGAGTTCCTGCACACCGCCTTGACGCGGTTGCTCGCCGAAGGGCGCTTCGACGAGGACAGCCTGGTGACGGTGCTGGCCGGGAATTTCGGCTCCGCCTTCGGCGCCTCCTACGTCGAGATCAGCACCGCCAGGAACCTGCTGCAGCGCAAATAGTTCTGTCGAGCCGCGTGAGGGGCTGGTCGGGCATGTTCAAGAAGAGACAAAAACTTCGAAGTCCGGGGGCTTCCGGAGGAGCTGTTGTGGGGGCGAGGGAAGCTCAAGACGCAGACCGTCGCCGCTGATCCTTTCGAATTGGAGAAGATGAGATTTGTCGTGATAGATCGGGTGGCCGTGTGCAAAGCTCAGCCGGGCAAAGCGATACTCGACGGAATTCTCCAGGGTGCGCCAGACGCCTTGCTGGTGCACCGAGATGCTCAAGTTCCGCTCAAAATCGGCGAGCAGCGGGTTGACGTTGAGTCGCAGGCCGACGATATCGAATGGTTGGGAAAAACCGATCTCGACCAATGGGGTCTGCGAGGGTTTGGGCGGTGAGCAGCATCCCCCATATTTGACAGTCTCGGCGCAGCCACCTCCTTCGCGGTACTCGCGGCAAGGCATGTATTCCCCTGATTGCAGGCGTCGCTCCGGCTTGGTGTTGGCCTGGGAGAAGTTTCGGTAAAGAAAATAGGGCTCCACGATAGTTCTTTCGAAGCGAATATCTTGGATTGTCATGTTGTTTTCAAATTCGAAGGGGTGCAATTTTGCCAAAGGAGTGGGAGTGAGCACATAGATTGCTTTCTCGTTCTCATCCACGGCTTTTTTATAGGGGATCGGCCATTGTACGAATCGTTCGTTGTAGGGACCGGTGCACTTGATCGTCTCGTCGCTGGCAAAGGAGATCCGGTAGGCGAGCCAGAACGAGGCGTAACAGTGGTCGACCCCCATCGAAGCCAGGGTTTGCAGCAATGGGTCAAGTGGCGGGAGATCGGCATAGGCGCTGATCCGTCCCGGCTTGCGCCATTGCCGGATCAGTTTGATCGAGCAGACAATGTTGAACAGCATGCAGCAGGCGACCACGGCGGCGATGAGCCGCCTGGCTCGACCGAAACTTGCCACAAAGGCATATCCGATGAGAAAAGGAAAGCACCAGACGGCATGGAGCAGGTAGCGAAATGCCCAGTCTTCGTTGTTGTGGGAGGCGAAGATGGCGATGGTCAGCAGGCAGATGAGCAACGCGGCGTCGACCACCTCCAGCCGCGGCCAGCTCTTCTCGTGCAGATTTCGCACCAGGGCGGTGCAACGGAGGACCAGCACATAGCCGCAGAGCGAAAGGTAGCCGACGGCGAAAACCAGGCGGATGCCCTTGGCCCAGACCATGCGCGCCTCGCGCAGGTCGGGAAAAAGGGTCGGGTACATCCCCATCGCCCCGGCCAGGCTTTCGGAGATGACGAAGTGGAGGAGGTTGTCGAAGGTGTCGCTCAGGGATTGAGCCGGCAGGAACCCTTGGTAGGCCCCGGGGATGAAGGCGATGGCGACGAAATACGGCACCAGCCCCAAGCTGAGTCCGAGCCCGAAGGGCAGTGAATCGGCCAGGCCTTTTGGGCAATTGCCGTTGAAGACGATCAGGGCCAAGACGGCAACGGCCACCGGCAGGAAGAGCAAGTGGTTGCTGATCCCCAGGCCGCAGGCCGCGCCAGCCAACAACATCAGGGTAGGTCTCGGGTGGTGGCGATGCCTGAGCACCAGCACAAGACTGACCCAAGCCAGGGTCAGCGAGGTTGGGTACTGGGGTGGGGCATAGCCGGCGGTGAGCAGCAGGAGATAGGAAGACGGAAAGAGGATCAGCAGGGAGGCTGGCCATCGCTCGCCCCTTGCAAAGACGGTGCGGGCGAGCAGAAGAAAGCCGAGAACCGAGAGGCTGCCCAGTATCCAGGTTTGGTAGCGGGCGCCGGCGGTGGTGCGCGGCAGCCACTCGACTAGAGGCGCCATGGTATAGGCCTCGACCGGAAAGAGCAGCGGCTGCCCGAGGAACAGCAGGGGGAAATGGCCGCGCGCGATCTCCTTGGCCTGGAGGACGACGGAGGCCTCGTCGCTGGTCGCCGGTACCTGTTCAAGGCTGGCGGCGATGAGCAGCAGCCGCAGCAGCAGGGCGAGCCCGATGGCCAGAGCTGCGAGCAGGGCGGTGCGGGAAAGGAGATTGGGGGAAGAAAACCTGGGCATGGGCGAGAAACCGCTGTTCCATCCCGATTGTCGTTGTCTCCCGGGGGCAGGCGTCAGCCACCGGCCCCGGGGGTTGGGATATTAACGGTGAAACCGACAGTAACCTACTGATTCCCAAACGATCATTCAAGGGGAAAATGGGACTGGGTATGCCCCGGGTCACAGGTCGTTGGCAGAGCAGGTCGAGTGGTGAGGCCTGGTGCCACTACAGCGAGACGAAGAGGATTTCTCCCTTGGAGACATTGTTTTCCCGACGGTGGTGGGTGAGGTGGCGGCGCAGCTCCTCGAGCATCGTCCGTTCCTCGTCATCTGTGGGGAGGTGCTCGAGGAGGTCGAGCTGGGAAACCTCGAGGGTGGCGATTTCGGTGCCGCCTGGCATGGCGAGGAGAAAACGGCTCGGGGCGATCTCCACCAGGCGCAGCCAGGGGATTTTTTGCAGATGACGGCGCGAGGAGACGATAATGACGGCGCTTTCCTCGGTGGCTTTGACGATATTGATCCCTTTGTCGGGTCCTGCAAGGGAGGTTTGCGCCTCGACGCACTTGACGATGGCCTTGCTGCGGTCGGCGTCTACGCCTTCGAGGAGGCGGAGGATGCGAACAGGCAGAGTGACGGTGATCGGACTGCTCGGTTCCGCATGTTTTTCGGGCGGCCGGAGGATATGATATTTTTTTGCATTGCCATCCGGTGACTATAGGGGAGAACCGGGTGTCGTTGCAAGAGATATCGGCGCTGTGCTGAGGATCCCTTACTGGTTTCGCCCAAGCCTTGGCGGGGACGATGCCGGGGAGGACCTGGCAGAGGTATGGCGAGATGTCCGCCGAAGAGTGTTGGCACTGCAGGCAATGCTCCCCTTGCTGGGGCATGTGCCGTGAAGGATGATGGCGTGGTTGCCAGGAGCCGACATTGTGTTG
>JANJUM010000158.1 GCA_024710585.1 Desulforhopalus sp. | reverse complement strand
CTGGAGCGTGAGGTGCAAGTGCGCAAGCAGGCGGAAGCCCGTGAGCTTGGTCTGAAAAACCACTTGCAAAGTATTTTCGATTCGATGTGCTGCGTGTTGGTGGTGGTAGATACCGGAGGGATGATCACTTTTGCCAATGCCGAGGCGGAAAGCATGTGCGGCATGTCCCTGCAGCAGCTCAAAGGCCGTCCGCTGCATACCGTTTCCGGTATCTATGGGATTTCCGGTGACGAGCTATTGGCTAGGTTGCGAAATAACGGTGAGCAATGGCGAACCCAGCGATTCGAACTGGAACTTGGAGAAAGGCGCATCCATCTCGATATAACCAGTTATCCATTTTCCGTGGGTGACGATGCCGGCTTTGTCTTGCGGATTGACGATGTCACCCGTCATGTGACTTTGGAGCAGGAGCTGTTCAAAGCCGAAAAACTTAAGGCTATCGGTTTGTTGGCCGGTGGCATTGCCCATGACTTCAATAACCTTCTGGCGGTAATTCTTGGCAATGTCAATTTGATGCAGCACGACGGGCGGCTGAGCGACGCGACTGCCAGGTATCTTGCCGTCGTCGAACAAGCCGTAAGCAATGCGAAAAAGCTCACGCGGGAATTGCTGACATTTTCCCAGGGAGGAGATCCCCGCAAAAAACTTGTCGATGTCGGAGAGTTGGTACGTAAGGGAATCGATTGTGGAACCGAGGGTGCCGTGGTTGCCTGTCGTTTCTCTCCCTCTCTCAATCTGTGGCCGGTTGAGGTCGATGCCGAGCAAATCGAGCTGGTAATTTCGAAGATGGTGGCAAACGCCGCCCAAGCCGTGAATGAGCGCGGCACCATTGACATAACCTGCACCAATGTCGACGCTGATGATCAGTATCCACAGGCGCAACTCCCGCCGGGCCGCTATGTGGCCATCACCATTGCCGATAATGGGCCCGGCATGCCTTCCGAACTTCTTTCCCGGGTTTTTGATCCCTATTTTTCAACCAAGGGTGAAGGGCGGGGGCTGGGACTGGCGATTTGTTCTTCGATCATCGGCAAGCATCGGGGGCTGCTTACCGTCGATTCAAAACCCGAGCAGGGAACCATCTTTTCCATATACTTACCCGCTGCCCCGGGCGCCCTGTTGCCTCAGCAGAGTTCTGCCAACACGGGAAAGGGGCTGGGTTCACCGCTACGCGTCCTGGTGATGGATGATGATTCTATGATTCGCGATATCGTCAAGGCGATGTTGAGCCTTTTGGGCCATCAAGTGACGGTCACTCCTGATGGGGGCGAGGCCATACTCCGTTATCGCCAGGAAATGGATTCAGGAGCACCACCCGATGTGGTATTAATGGACCTGGTGGTAGCCCACGGCATGGGGGGAAAGGATGCGGTACGGGAAATCCTTGCCCTCGATCCTGGCGCTAAGGTTGTCGTGTGCAGCGGTTACAGTGATGATCCGATCCTGGCTGATCCCCTGCGGTTCGGGTTCGTTGGCGCATTGGCAAAACCCTATGATTTTAAAGATCTTCAACGGATCATTGCCGAGGTAGTTAGCTAACCTGGTGATCTTCTCGTCGTGCTTTGGCGATTAATGACTGATGGCCCAGGTGCCTGACCATTAGAAGCCCCCTTTGTCGTATCTTTCCCCTCTGTTTTTTCCCAGTGCTCTTCAAGCCACTGTCTCCTTTCTTATCGAATCCTAATGCAGCCGTGAACGAGGCGTAACATTGTTCCGTCACTGTTGCATGGTTCTCAAACCGGCAAGGAGGAAGGTGATGGAGGAAAAGCGATGGATATCGAGAGTAGCTTACCGGAAGCATTGCTCGCTGTCAGTTGCCGGACAAGCTCACCCCTGCATTATCCACAACATCAGTCTTACCGGCCTGCTGGTCGAAGTATCGGAGTGCCTTGACCTGGTTGAGGGAACGAGGGTCTCCTTACTTATGGAGCAATTCTGCCCCGAATGCATCCTTTCGGAAATTGAGTGCCATATAGTGAGGAGGAGCGGCTGCCTTTTGGGCCTTCAGGTGTCGGCCATCGATTATGATACCTTCGAGAAAATCAGGGACATACTCGTCGCTCTCATTCCCGAAAAAGGCGTCCTCGACCAGGAAATCATCAATCTATTGGAATGTAAAAAGGAGAAAAATCCAGATGTTCAATAAATATTTCGGCAATTATATCCTCTCCAGGAAGATTTTCAATATAGAGCAGATCAAGTCTGTTCTCGCCAAGCAGCAGGCAGCCCGCCCTAAACTCGGCGTTTTAGCCATAGAGTCTGGATATTTAACCGCTTTCCAGGTTGACAGGGTGCATCGGTTACAGGTTCTTCATGACAAGAGGTTCGGTGAGCTGGCGATAGCGGAAGGGTACTTGGATGAGCGCCAACTCGAAGAGTTGCTCAATAAGCAGAAAACCTCGCAGGTACTCCTGGGTCAGATACTTGTCGATGAGGGGTTGCTGACCTACGATGGATACGAATCCTTGCTCAAAGATTACAAGAAGGATTCGGGTTTCAGCGACCTGGAAATCGATATCCTCAAACGAAGCCACGCCGACGAGGTCGTCAACCTGTTCGTTAAGGAAGATGGCACCGGCCCCGTCGTCGAACTCTTCAAGGAGTATGTCGAACTGTTCATTCGTAACCTTGTCAGGTTTATTGACAGCGACGTCATCCTCGATTGGGCGTATAGCGTGGCCAACTATGAAAGCGAAGGGATGGCTGTCCAGGAGATCGTCGGGGATCACCGCATCGAAACAGGCCTGGCCGGGCAGGATGAGGTCTTGGTACGTTTTGCCTCGATCTACGCCGGAGAAACCTTGAGTAGTCTTGATGACTTGGCCAAGGATGCCTTGGGTGAGTTCATGAACAGCCAGAATGGCCTGTTTGTTTCCAACCTCTACCATAAAAACATCAATTGCAATCTCAACCCGCAGCATTTCATGAACCGAACCAACATCAGGCAGAGGGGGCGGCTCTATGTGCTGCCTTGTCAACTCAGCTTTGGCAAGATCACTATCATTTTCAATCGGTAATCTTGGAGGGATTCAATGGCCAACATACTCATTATCGACGATTCGGTCATGTCGAGGAATAAACTAAAAAAGATTCTCGACAGCAGCGATCACACCGTGGTCGGGGAAGCCCAGGACGGTGTTGAAGGATTAGCAAAATTTAAAAAGTTGTCCCCGGACCTGGTTACTCTCGATGTCACCATGCCGAATATGGATGGCCTGCAGTGCCTGAGAGAGATTCTCGCCGAAAAGAGCGACGCCAAGGTGGTTATGATCACCGCCCTCGGCAAGGGTGATACCATGCTCGAGGCCCTTGATGCCGGCGCCGCCGATTACATCACCAAACCCTTCGAGGATGCCAATGTTCTTGGGGTTATTGCCGGTGCCCTGGAGCAAGGGTAACCGACTGCACTTGTCATCGACCCTTTCAGGTACCGTGCAATGACCGAGACCATTGCCAGCCTTGTCGAGATTGCCCAGGTTTTTTCCGGGGACGAGGTGGGGAACACTATTCATAAGCACTTTGAGGGAAACAAAAAATCAAATGGGGTGGTCATCGTCGACGATAAACTGAGGCCCATCGGGCTGATCATGCGCACCCATTTCTACCAGATGATCGGGACCCAGTTCGGTTTCTCCATCTACATGAACAGGCCGGTGCACCTGTTGATGAAGACCAAACTCCTCTGTCTCGACGAGTCCTGCGAACTGGCGCAGTTCGGTTTCGAGGCCATGAACCGGGACGACAACGATGTCTTCGATTACGTCATCGTCCTCAGGGAGGATCATTATCACGGTATTGTCAGCATCAACACCTTTCTTTCGGTGATGTCGGAGATCAAACAGCGGGAGATCGAGTTACTCAATGTGCAGCAGCGCATTCTCGAGGAAGCGCACGTCCAGGAAAAGGGCCTGCGGCAAGAAATCGAGATGAAAAATCGTTCCCTCAAGATGCTACTCGACAATGCCGATCAGGGATTTCTCTCATTCAACGCCGATTTGCGCATTAGCGAAGGGCACAGCAGTGTCTGTTCGGCAATCTTCCGGAGGCCTATTGCCGGCATGAATTTCGGTGCCCTCATGGAGGAGTATCTCGACCGGGACCAGCACCGACTCCTCGTCGATTCCTTAACAAGCCTTTTCCAACTCACCGGAGAATCGAGAGCTAAGGCCTACCTCAAGATCCTGCCGAACGAATTCAATACTGGGTCCCGGGCTATCAGCATCGCCTATAAGATTCTTTCCTTTGCCGAAACGAAAAGCCTGATGGTGATCCTTACCGATATCACCGATAAGAAGGCCTTGGAGAAAAAAGCCCAGGAAGAACGAAACAACATGAAACTGATCCTGTCGGCCATCAATAATAAAGCCGAAATTCTCGATGCCATTGAGGAAGCGGAAAGCTTTTTCTCAGGTGAGGTGGATCGTCTTCTTCGGGAGAAAAACTCCGTCAGTGAAGCCTTGGCCGTCATGTTTCGGGTCGTGCATACCATGAAGGGTGATTTTGCCTTGCGCTCCTTGTACGCCACCGCTGTTAAACTGCACCAGTTGGAGGAGCGTCTAGCCGTTTTGGTGAACGCAGGTGAGAGTTGCCATCAGGCACAGCTTCGCGATCTCGCCGCGGGTGTCGATTTTGCTGCGATGGTTGGAGACGACTTGGCGGTCATTCGCGAGTACCTCGGAGATGACTTCCTTGACACTGAAAAACAGATTGCCGTCAGTGCCGAGAGAATAGAGTCGCTGGTCAATGTCATCAAAGATCGCTATAACGGGAGCGATTGCGAGTTCCTGGTGCAAAGCATCCAGGAACTCACCTACCCTGCGCTCAACACCATTCTCGCAGGGTATAGCGGCTATATAGAAATCCTCGCCTTGAAACTCGGTAAGGAAATCGATGAAATTGAGGTGGTCGGCGATTCCTTTCATATCAACCGGCAGTTGTATGCTAGTTTTCTCAGGTCGATGATCCATATTTTCCGCAACATTGTCGATCATGCCATTGAAGTCCCCGAGGAGAGAGTCGAGAAAGGCAAACCTGAGCAAGGAAAGATCCACTGCCATCTCCACCAGGAAGACGAGTGGTTTGTCATTGAGATCACCGATGACGGGAGAGGCATAGATACAGCCGTTATCGCCGCAAAAGCATTAGAGAAAGGTGTTTACAACCGGGAACAATTGTCGTCTTTAACAGAAAAACAGATTCTCGAAACCATCTTTCTCGATTCGTTTTCCACTAAACAAGAGGTGAGCATGCTCTCCGGCAGAGGGGTTGGTCTTTCTGCCGTGCGCAATGAAATTATGATGCTCGGCGGGACGATCACAGTGCGGTCGGTTGTTGATAAAGGGACTACCTTCACCATAACCTTGCCCAATAAAAGGTAAGCGCTTATCAAACCCCAGTAGCGCCACTTCCCAAGACCAGATTCTCCGCCTTCAGGTTAGTAGGCAGCAAGGCTGAGAAATCTTCTACAATTGTCGCAAAGGGCGACATTTCAAACAGATAGCGGAGGTAGTTGTACGGCTCCAAGTCGTTGGCTTTTTGCGCTTCTGCCAAATCCGGCAGTCCTGACGTTGATTGCGGCTGAACAGTCGTGGAACATGGCCTCGGCCATTGGGCCAAGGTTCTCGCCGGGTGGTCCGTCGTCGTCTTCCGAAACACTTTTTGCAGGAGAGGCACACCTGGTGAATATCGCAGATTATTGCTGGGATTTGTACGGATTGTGCGTTGCTCCGCCCTGTGATATTTACTTTCGGGGGGCGACGTCGCGTGTCGGCGTCAAGCAAAGGACCATCTCCCGCCAGGAGTGAAATTCAAGGGATTGTGCAGATGCGAACGCAACAGGAAGCTCTCAGCAGGAAACTTGCCGCCATGGTGTTCGTTGCATCGCTTGTTTTTGTCTGCGAAGCCAGCGCCATAGCCGACAGTTCTCATTGGTTAAATTCCGAAAGTGGTGCCAGCCTCCCCTCGTTTCTCGAGAAGCCGCCGATGGAGCAGTTTCCTGAATACCGGGAATCGACGAGCGATATCCTGCACGGCCTGATGAGGTACAGATCCGAACTGGAAAATTTCCGGGAGGAGATTCTCGAAGGCTATAATCGCTCGGTGGTCGCCTTTATCGACCAGTTGACTGATGCAGCCAACCAACTGGAAATGGAGTACATGCGGGGGACGATTACGCGGGCGGTGTACGATCAGCGTCACGCTTACCTTGTCGCCGAACTTGGCAAGACCCGCGAGAAGGGCAAGTATATGGCGGGATATTACGGGTGCCTGAAGAAGTACAAGTCGGAAATCAAACTGGTCGCCGTGCAGATCGCCAAGAAGAAAAAAGAAGGCTTCCGGTTTTAATAAGAGTCTATATGGAAGATCTTGCAGCGAATTTTTCTGCCGCAGCATACGCTCTGAAGATTCTCTTTCCCGTATTCCTTTTTGCGGCACTGGTGGTATGCTGTCTCGCCCTGATGCATAAACGCTGGCAAGAAGCGTCATTTTTCTCCTGCCTGCTGATCTTTGCGGTTTTCGCGGCGTTCGGCGCCACCATAGGCATGTTCATGGGGGCGAGCCGCTCCGACATCGTGTCCAGCCTTTTGCCGCCGATCATTACGCTGATCTCCGGATATATCGTCTTTATTGGCAGCAAAGACCTCTCTCCATCGATCAGAGTCATTGTTCCTGGTGCAGTTCTGGCGCTCTTGGTCTGCTTGCTGTTTTCTGCCTATTATATGAAATCGTGGTATACATTCGTGCCTGTGCCCGATTGATTCGGTATTTTTGCCGGATATTCGCCAGGAGTTGCTGGCAGGAAGCGGCATGAAGGAGGTGACTCAGTTCACGGGCACGTCGCAACGGGCAAAAAAAAACGTCAGTGGTGGAAAACCCGTGTCTGGGGTTGTTCCGCCGCTGACGTTTTGTATTTCGAGGATGTCCGAGATGTTGGTTCCGTCACAGATGAGGGCGAGAGGGGAAGCCAGCATCTGAGGCTGACTTCCCCCATAGTGCCGCCGGCAACCTTATTCCACGCTCACCGAACCCATACTCGCCTCGTTGCCTTTGCCGATGGCGATGTTGGCCGCCTGCTTGACGTCGGAGGTGTTGGTGATGACGCCGGTCTTGCCGACAGTGGCGTTTTTGAGGTTGACCGAGCCCATGTT
>JANJUM010000061.1 GCA_024710585.1 Desulforhopalus sp. | reverse complement strand
TTCTCCGCCTGGGTGCCGTCGCGGAGGGTGGTGTCATAGAGTTCGACGTAGTGGGTCATGGATGCCTGGGGGAAAGGGCGAGTCGTCGGCCTGGCGCTGTCCTTGGCGGAACGCCGGGCGGCTTGCGGTCGCGGCATGGCTGAGCGACCTCGCATGATAGATAACTTCCCCGAAAATTGCAAAGGACAAACGAGCGGCAGCGGCCATTGCCGCCGCCGCTGGTGTCGTCAAAAACCGACCGGCCGTCAGCACGGTTGCACATGACAAAGATGTAACCCGTTGTCGTTGAAAGAAGAAATACCGTATTTGGGGAAAAGTCGATTGCATTCTTCTGGTTTTTTCTATAACCTGCGGGGGCAGCGCAGCACCTTGCCCGCCTCGGAATATCAGGTGCGGGCCGTGCCGCACCCCACCTCAACACTCCATGAGCGAACACTTTTGATGAAGCTGAAACCAATCAAGCCGAAGCGCATCTCCGACCAGGTCTTTGAACAGATCCGTGAACTCATCTACAAAGGGGAGTTCAAGCCGGGCCAGCAGATTCTGCCGGAGCGGGAACTGGCGGTATCCATGGCGGTGAGCCGCACTTCGGTACGCAACGCCATCAACAAGCTGGTCACCCTCGGCCTGCTCGAGCATCGCCAGGGCCAGGGCACCTTCGTCAGTTCCCCGGAATCGCGGCAGGGCAACCCGCTGACCGCGGCCATGGCCACTGACGAGGCCACCCCCGACGACCTGCTCGAGGTGCGCCTCGGGCTCGAGGCCAACGCCGCCATGCTGGCGGCGCAGCGGGCCACCGAGGCCGATCTGCGGGCAATCAGCAACAGTCTCGAGGAAATGGCCCAGGAACTCGCCGACTGCGACCGCATCGGCACCATCTCCGACACCGCCTTCCACATGGCGGTGACCTTCGCCACCAAGAATCCGGTGCTCATCCACCTGATGCGCAATTTTTACGACTTCCTCTTCGTCGGCATCAAGAAGAACCTCAGCCATATGTATATGAACCGCGAAGCCCTGGAAGAGGTGCTCAGGCACCACCGCGACATCTACGCCGCCATCGAGAGCCGCAGCCCGCAGGCGGCCTTCGAGGCCATGCAGAAGCATATCCGCTACGTCCAGGAGTATTTTCGCAGCCGCTGAGCGGCCACCGCCCGCCCGGAGGCCAATATCAAACGGCCCGCGCCGCCCCTAAGCAGGGGCAGCGCGGGCCGTGGTCGTTTGACGGCCAGGGGCTACTTGATCAGTCCGTAGAACTGCGGGTAAAGGACGACGGTGAGCAGAACCACCACCTGGAGGATGATGAAGGGCACCACCCCGCGATAGATGTCGACCGTGGTCATCTCCGGTGGCGTCACCCCCTTGAGGTAGAAGAGGGAGAAGCCGAAGGGCGGGGTGAGGAAGGAGGTCTGCAGGTTGAGGGCGATGAGGATGGCGAAGAACAGGGGTTCGATACCGATCACCTGGGAGATGGGCAGCAGCACCGGCACGACGATATAACAGATCTCGAAGAAGTCTATGAAGAAGCCGAGCAGGAAGATGACCAGCATGACCAGGAAGATGAAGGTATATTTCTGGCCAGGCAGGTTGACCAGGGCCTCCTCGAGGATGCCGTCGGCGCCGCTGTAGAGGAAGACCAT
Source organism: Desulforhopalus sp. (assembly GCA_024710585.1). Classification (GTDB taxonomy): domain Bacteria; phylum Desulfobacterota; class Desulfobulbia; order Desulfobulbales; family Desulfocapsaceae; genus Desulforhopalus_A. The sequence continues at coordinate 12,973 of JANJUM010000061.1, read as the reverse complement.
GGAGAAGGCGGTGGCGCCGATGAGGATGCCGAAGACCATGGCGGTGATCTTCACCGTCTCCAGGGCGGCGTCCTCTACCACCTGCCAGCTCAGCTTGCGGTACATGGCGGCGAGCATGAGGGCGCCGATACTGCCCACCGCCGCCGATTCGGTGGGGGTGGCGATGCCCATGAAGATCGAGCCGAGGACGAGAAAGATGAGGATCAGCGGCGGGAGGACGGCGATCATGGCGCGGCCGACGATGGCGGCCAGGGATCCTTCAGTGGTCGGCATGGCCGGGGCGACGTCCTTGTCGATGAAGGAATATATCATGATGAAGACGATGTACAGGGCAACCAGGGTCAGGCCGGGGAAGACCGCCGCCTTGAAGAGGTCGCCCACCGGGATCTGAAAAATGTCGCCGAGGACGATGAGCACCACCGAGGGCGGGATGATCTGCCCGAGGGTGCCGGCGGCACAGATGGTCCCGGCCACCAACGGCCTGGAGTACCCATATTTGAGCATCACCGGCAGGGAGATGACCCCCATGGCCACCACCGAGGCGCCGACCACGCCGGTGGAGGCGGCGAGCATGGTGCCGACGAGGATGGTGGAGACGGCGATGCCACCGCGGACCTTGCCGAACATGGTGCCCATCGACTCGAGGAGTTTCTCGGCCAGCTGTGACTTCTGCAGGATGATCCCCATGAAGATGAACAGTGGGATGGCCATGAGAATGGTGTTGTTCATGATCGAATAGACGCGGAAAGGCATCATCGAGAACATGCGCAGGAACTCGTCGGACACCGCGGCGAGGGTGATGTCCGGAGCCACCTCGACCACCGCCGCGAGGATGCCGAAGAAGATCGACACCGAACCGAAGGTGAAGCCGACCGGGTAACCGATGGCGAGCAGCAGCAGCGCCGCACAGAACATTATCAGGCCGATCATTTGCTCTCCTCCATGGAGGCGCTGACGCGCCGGGTCTCTGTCTTGCTGCCGCGCAGGATGTTGATGTTTTGCACGACGTAGCCGAATGAGGTGAAGATCAGGGTAAAGAAAGCCAGGGGGATCATGCCTTTGATAATATAGCGGTAGGGCAGGCCGCCGGGGTTCTCGGAGATCTCCTTGATCTGGTAGGAGTCGATGACGAAGTCGATGGAGCCGAAGAACACCAGGGCGGCCAGTGGCAAGAGGAAGAAGATGGTGCCGAGGATGTTGATCCACGCCTTGGTGGCCGCCGGGAAGCGATCATAGAGGAAGTCGACCCTGACGTGGGCCTCGTCGAGGAGCGACAGGGACACCCCGAAGAGGATGCCGATGGCGAAGAGGTGCCATTCGAGTTCCTGCATGGCCACGGAGCTGTTGTGGAAGGCGTAGCGCATCACCACGTCGAAGAAGACGTTGAGGGTCATGAGCAGAAAGATGGCGATGAGGACCTTTCCCAGCAGACGGTTGCAACGGCGGTAGAACCGTTCGATTTTGAGCAGCATTGGCGAGAACTCCGGTGGTATATGACAAACCGCCCGTCCCGGTCAATCCGGCGACGGGCGGCCCGGTTTCCTACAGGGTTGACGGGAAGGGGCTATTCGACCATCTTGGTGGTCTTGAGGTAGTTCTCCGTCGAAATGCGGCTGTATTCACGCGCTTTCTTCATGTACGCCTGCTGCGACTCGTACACTTCCTTGAACTCGGGGTTCTGCGCCGCATAGGCCTGCATGACCTCGTCGTTGGCCTTCTTCATCGCCTTGAGGATCTCGTCGGGGAAGATCATCACCTTGATGTTGGGGAATTCCTGCTTCATCTGCGCCCACGCTGTGGAGTTCTCGTGGGTGTTCTCGTAGGTGAGGTCGGCGACTACCGCCTGCATGGCGGTTTTCAGGATGGCCTGGTACTCGGGGGAAAGCTTGTCCATCTGAGCTTTATTGACCAGGAACTGCATGTCGGAGGCCGGCTCATGCCAGCCGGCATAGTAGAACGGGGCGATCTTGTGGAAGCCCATCTTGATGTCCATGCCCGGGCCAACCCACTCGAGGGCGTCGACGGTACCGCGTTCGAGGGAGGTGTAGAGCTCGCCGGGGGCGATGTTGGTGACGTTGACGCCGAGCTTGGCGAAAACTTCGCCGGCCAGGCCGGGGATGCGCATCTTCAGGCCCTTGAGGTCGTCGAGGGTCTTGATCTCTTTACGGAACCAGCCGCCCATCTGTACGCCGGTGTTGCCGCCCGGGAAGGAGTAGACGCCAAACTTGCCGTAGACTTTCTCCTGCAGCTTCTGTCCGTCGCCGTAGTAGAGCCAGGCATACTGTTCGTCGGCGGTCATGCCGAAGGGTACCGAGGTGAAGAAGACGGTGGTGATGTCCTTGCCCTTCCAGTAGTAGGAAGCGGTGTGGCCCATCTCGAACTGGCCGCCTTTGACCATGTCGAGGATTTCCTGCGGCGCCTTGTGCTTCTCGGCGCCTTCGACCTTGATCTCGAAATTGCCGCCGGTCATTTCGCCGACCATCTTCGACAGCTTCGGCGCGGCCGAGGCCAGCGGGGTCAGGGTGCTCGGCCAGGTCATGGCGCACTTCCAGCGAACCTTCTCGGCGGCCAGAACCGGCGAGGCGAGCAGCATGCAGCCGGCCAACACACTGACGACTTTCCCAAAATGTTTCATCTTTTCCTCCATGGCAGATAGTTGCGATACCTCCTTGGTCAAGGCCCTGACGGGCCCTCGCCGGTGATTTCCCCGGCTTCCTGGTACTCGCACGATATGTAATACGTAGGAAAATTTCTCGCAACAGAGGAGAGCGAAGGGACGGCCAGGGAGTGAAAAAAAGCCGACGGATGGAGCGGTTGGAGGTTTCTTTCCGTTGGTGCAGGTCTTGCTCCTTGCAACCTCAGAGAATCTTTTTACCGAACAGCGAGGCGGCCAGGGCCACCGCCATCTCGGCGGTGCGGTTCTGGATGTCGAGAATGGGGTTGATCTCCATGATATCCATGGAGAGGAGCTTGCCGCTGTCGGACAGGATCTCCATGATCAGCTGGGCCTCGCGGTAGGTTAGGCCGCCCTGGGAGGGGGTGCCGACCCCCGGGGCGTTGAGCGGGTCGATGACGTCGAGGTCGAGGCTGACGTGGATGCTGGCAAGGTGCTCGAAGCGCTTCAGCACCCGAGACAAGACGAGGCCGATGCCGATCTCGTCGACGTCGCGCATGGTGTAGACGGTGCAGCCCGAGGCCTTGAGCAGCCCTTTCTCCTCCCGGTCGAGGTCGCGGACGCCGATCAGGGCGACGTTCTCCGCTTTGACCTTGGCGCCGGGGCGGCCGATATTGACCAGCTGCGGCGCGCCGAGGCCAAGCAGTACCGCCAGGGCCATGCCGTGGACATTTTGGCTGCGCGAGGTCTCCGGGGTGTTGAAGTCGCCGTGGGCGTCGATCCAGATGAGGCCGAGGTCGCGGCCGTCGGCGACACCGCCGACGGTGCCTATAGCGGCGCTGTGGTCGCCGCCGAGGAAGATCGGGGTCTCCCCGGCCGCCACCGCCGCGCGGCCGAGGCGCCAGACCTCTTCGCAGGCCTGGCGAATGAGGGGCAGCCGCGCCCCGAGGCTGGTGTCGGCCAGGGCGTAGTGGCCGGGGATGACGATATCCCCGCCGTCGAAGACGACATGGCCGAGGTCGCGCAGGGTGCCGGCGAGATCGGCGTAGCGGATGGCGCTCGGTCCCATGTCGACACCGCGATGGCTCTGGCCGAGGTCCATCGGCACGCCGATGATGCGCACGATTCTGCCCATGGCTTATTCGTTTTTGAGGTGGTTCCAGAGGTTGACGATGAAGTCCTGGACGTTGGTGAGGATCGCCTGGGCCTGGGCCGAGCCGCGGTTGGCGAGCTTGTCGGCGCTGAACTCGGACATGTCGACGACGTAGAAGCACACCGGGCGCACCGTGCCGTCCTCCAGCACCTTGTAGCCGGGGGTCATGTTGCCGAAGGCGATGGAGTGCAGCTGTGTCGCCATGGTGATAACCGTCGTCGCCTTTCGGGCGTGGGCGCGCATCTGGTCTTGGGACTGGTAGACGTTGCCCACCGTCTCCGGCAGGGGGCCGTCGTCGCGGATCGAGCCGGCGAGGACATAGGGGATGCCGTGCTTCTCGCAGGCATACATGATGCCGTTGTCGATGCCCATCTCGCTGATGGCCCGCTTGATCGACCCGGCCTTGCGCACCTCGTTGAGGATGTCGAGGTGGTTGTAGTGGCCCATCGGCTGCAGCTGCTGGGTGTAGATGTTCTGTCCCAGCCCGGTGTTGTAGATGGCCGCCTCGATGTCGTGGGTGGCCAGGGCATTGCCGGCCATCAGGGCCTGGCAGAAGCCGTTCTCGATCAGGCCCTGCATGGCGTTGCGCGAGTCCTTGTCGAAGGCCACCGCCGGGCCGAGCACCCAGACGATATAGCCATGGCGGCGGTCGTGCTTGAGGATCTCGTAGAGCGCGTCGTAGGAATAGGAGAAGGGCGTCTCGCGGGTGCCGCGCGAGCGGAAGGAGAACTTGTCGGCGTTGGCGGCCGCCTGGCTGAAGCCTTTCTCGTGGACGAGGATGCCCTCTTCGCCGTTTTCGCTGCGGCCGACGACGACCATGTCGCCCTTGTTGAGGCGGCGCGCCTCGACCACTTCGATACCCCCGTCTTTAATGACGAACACCGCGTCCATGCGCGACTCCGGGGCGAGCAGCCAGGCGCCGGATGTCACTTTGACATACTCCGGGTGGTTGGAGGTGGCGTGGTAGTTGGCCGGGGCGATGCCGTCGGCCGGGGCCGGGGCCAGGCTTGCCGCCGGGCTGCGCTGCAGGCGGGGGTCGGAGAAATCCGGCGGGGTGTAGACGAAGGTCTGGTCCATGGCGGCCTCGTACTGGAAGAGGGTGATGTCGACCCGGCAGGCGCCGGCGTCGCGGGAGAGGGGGCCTCAGTGTTTGAGACAGTATAGGGGTAGGCTGACAAAAATGCAAATAGGTGATGACCGCCGGGGCTTCGGCGCTTGCGTTGCCGGAGGAATCCCTTTACAATGAAAAGGCTCGAAATTACATGGGTCTCACCCTACAGCCCCGAATCCGCAGCCCTATGCTCCTCTCCGCCTACCTCACCACCGGTCTGGCCATCAAGATCTTCTCGCGGCTTTCCAAGGCCGATATCTCGGTGCATGGCCAGGAGCACCTGCCGCCCGGGCCGATCATCTTCGTCGTCAACCATTTCACCCGCGTCGAGACCCTGCTCCTGCCCTACTCCATCTACCGCCTCACCCATAAGCCGGTGCTCTCCCTGGCCGCCGCCTCCCTCTTCAAGGGCGGCCTGGAAAAGTTCCTGACCATGGTCGGGGTGGTCGCGACAGACGACCCGCGGCGCGACGAGCTGATCATCAGGAACCTGCTCACCGGTGCCGCCGACTGGATCATCTTCCCCGAGGGGAGCATGATCAAGACCAAGAAGATCGTCCATGGCGGGCGCTACATGGTCGCTGACCCCGACGGGATGCGCGAGCCCCATACCGGGGCCGCCGCCCTCGCCCTGCGCGCCGAGCTGCTGCGTCGCCGTTTGCTGCAGGCGGCCCGGGAGCCGTCCGGCCCCGCGGCGGCCCTCGGCCCGCTCGGCATAGGCAGCCTCGATGAGGTGCCGACCACCGGGGTGTCCATCGTCCCGGTCAACCTCACCTACTACCCGATCCGCACCGCCGAGAACATCGCCCTGCAGATCGCCTCGCGCCTCGTCAAGGACATGTCGGAGCGGATGGTCGAGGAGATCATGACCGAGGGTACCATGCTGCTCTCCGGGGTCGATCTCGATATCCGCTTCGGCGCCCCCCTGGCCATGGGCGATTACCTTTCGCAAAACGGCCTCGAGGACGCGGCGGCAGCCGAAGCCCCCCTGGCCTACGCCATTTCCCCGGGCCTCAAGGAAAAGATGCGCCCGGTGGCCTACGAGATCATGCAGCGCTACATGCACGATATCTATGCCCTGACCACCATCAACCACGAGCACCTCCTTGCCGCTTTCCTGCGCATGTACCCCTTCCGGGAGATCCGCGAGAGCGACCTCAAACGCCGCATCTTCTATGCCGCCTCGCTGGTCACCGGCAAAAAGGGGGGCAAGGATATCTTCTTCGTGCACCGCTCTCTGCGCGAGAACCAGGCGCACCTGCTCACCGACGACCGCTACGGCAAGTTCGCCAATTTCTTCGCTCTGGCCGGGGAAAAAGGCGTTCTGCGCCGTCGCGGCGAGATGCTGGTCTGCGACCGCGCCAAGCTCTCCGGGCCGCTCAGCTTCCATCGCGGGCGCATCGACAACCCCATCGAGGTCATGGCCAACGAGGTCGAGCCGCTGCAGCAGCTCTCCGCCCTCCTGCGCCGCCTGGCGCGCCTGCCGTCGTTCGTCGTCCGCCTGGCCATCGTCCGCTACCTGCTGAGGGAGGACCGCGCCGCCCACGAGCGGGCCTGCCAGCTCTTTCCGGTAGTGGCCGAGGGGCGGCAGATCGCCGACGGCCGCTCCTTCCTCCTGCCGAGCTGGCGACGCAGCCTGGGGGTGGTGCTGGTGCACAGCTACCTCGCCAGTCCGGCCGAGGTGCGCGGCCTCGCCAGGTACCTGCGGCGTCGCGGCATCTGGGTCTTCGCCCCGCGACTGCCCGGCCACGGCACCTGCGTCGAGGACCTCGCCCTGCGCAAGCACCGCGAGTGGATGGAGACGGTGGAGAGCGCCTATGTGCTCTTGCGCACCGTCTGCCGCCGGGTGGCGGTGGGCGGGGTGGCCTTTGGCGGCAGTCTCGCCCTCGACCTTGCCGCGCGGGTGCGCGGGCGGGGTCTGGCGGGAGTCTTCGCGGTGTCGCCGCCCTTCGCCCTCAAGGACTACTCGGCCCGCATCATCCCTCCCAGCGACGTCTGGAACCGCTTCCTGGCAAAGCTCAAGCGGGAGGAAAAATCGAACGAATACCTGCAGTTCAGCGGCGATGACGAGCGGGGCAACTACTCGCGTAACCCGGTCTCCGGGGTCAATGAGGTCGGCGACTTCCTCGAGGAGATCTCCGGCCGCTATGGCGAAATCGCCGTGCCCGCCCTGATCATGCAGAGCGAGGCCAACCCGGTGGTCGACCCGAAGGGCTCGCAGCGCATCTACGCCATGCTCGGCTCGGCCGACAAGGAGTTCGCCATGCTTTCCGGGGCGAGGCATGTCCTCGTCGCCGGGGAGGGGGAAGAGCGAGCCTGGCGGCGCATCGCCAGCTTTCTCGACACGCTGTGATGAGGGGCGGCGGCGCGGTCGATGGTCATGGCGGGGCCTGTGTCGCCGCTGCATGCTGTCGGCGGGCCCCCTTCAACGGCGCAGATCATCCCCACGACATGACCAGCGAGGAAGGAGACCATGGAGACGAGTGACATGCAGGACCGCGGGGAGCTGTGGCGCGGCTACTGCGACAAATTTGCCGACATGGGTCCGGATGTGCTGCGCCCCGGCTGCCACCCCCGCCTCCTCCGCTATAACCCGCGGTCAGAGCGGGCTCTGGTGCTGGTGCATGGCCTGAGCGATTCGCCGGCTTTTCTCGGCGCCTTGGCGGAGCACTTCCATAGCCGCCTCGGCTACGACGTCTACCTGCCGCTGCTCGCCGGCCATGGCCTGTGCCAGCCACGGGGCATGCGCGGGGTGCGTCTCGAGCAATGGCTGGACAATGTCCATTTCGCCGTCGCCGCTGCCGCCCGCGGCGGCGCCGTGGTTTCCCTGGGTGGGCTGTCAACCGGCGGGGCTCTCGCGCTCCTTTTGGCCTTGGGGGAGGGGGCCGTCGACGGCGACCTCTTCCTGTTCTCCCCGGCACTGGGCCTGGCCGATGGTCCCTCGGGTTTCCCCGGCCCGCTCAAGGAGCGGCTGCTGCGGCAGCGCTGGGTGGCGGCGGCGGACCGCCTCCTCGACCTGGCCCTGCCCCTGGTCGGCCGCCATCCCTGGCGCTATGACCGCGTGCCGCTGGTCGCCGCCGCCCAGCTGGTGCGGTTGATGGAGAGGCTCGCCGCGCTTGATGCCGCATCCGCGGCCGGTTTCGCGGGGAGAATTTTCGCCGCCTGGAGCGAATGCGACAGGGTGGTCAGCGTGGCGAGAATCCGCGCCCTTAACGAGCGCGCCGCAACGGGCCGCTTCCACCCCTTTGTCCTGCCGGAGTCGGCAGGGGTCGCCCATGCCTCGGTGGTGCTGGGGCGGCCGGTCTATGGCGTCGGCGGGGGCGGCCAGCCCCTCGAGGCGGCCAACCCCCACTTTGCGGCGATGCTTGCCGCCATCGACACCTTCAGCGCTGGTACATCCTGCTGATCTCGGCCTTGTGCCGCTTTTCGACGACGTTGCGCTTCAGCTTCAGGGTCGGGGTGAGGAGGCCGTCGTCCACCGTCCAGGGTTGCAGGCTGAGGGTGAGGTCCTTGATGAAGACGAAGCCGGGGAAGTGGCGCAGCAGCTTCTCCACCCGGCCGAGGACGGCCTTCTTGACCTGCGGCAGGACCAGCGACGAGGGATCGGCGCTCACCCCCAGCTGCCCCGCCAGTTCCTCCCACAGGGGCCGGTGCAGAACGGCGATGAGGGTGAGGTAGGGACGGCCCTCGCCGAGCACCATGCTCTGCTCGAACAGCGGGTCCATGGCGATGGCCATCTCCATGTCGCCGGGGGCGACCTTTTCTCCGTTGCTGAGGACGATGATCTCCTTGAGCCGGCCGACGATGCGCAGGTGGCCGTCTTCGAGGACGGCCTTGTCGCCGGTATGCAGCCAGCCCTGCTCGTCGATGGTGCGCGCCGTGGCCTCCTCGTTGCGCCAATAGCCCTGCATCACCGCCGGGCCGCGCACCAGCAGCTCGCCGCTGTCGGCGATGCGCACCTCGAGGCCCGGCAGGGGTGGGCCGACGGTCTCCGGGCGGTTGTCGCCGGCGCGATTGACACTGATCACCGGGCTGGTCTCGGTGAGGCCGTAGCCCTGGTGGACGGGGATGCCGAGGCCGATGAACACCCTGGCGATTTCCGCCGAGAGCGGGGCGCCGCCGCTGATGATGAGGCGCAGGCGGCCGCCGAACTTGTCGCGAACCTTGGCGCCGACCAGCCGGTCGAGAAGCGGCCGCAGGAGGAGCGCCAGCGAGCTGTGGCCCCGCCCCTGCCGATGGAGGAAATCCTGCCAGCCGACGGATACCGCCTGGTGGAAGAGGGCGGCGCGGATTTTCGGCCCCGCCTCGAGGGTGGCGACGATGCCGGCGTGGATGCGCTCGAAGATGCGCGGCACCGCTACCAGCACCGTGGGCCGCTGGCTGACGAGGTCCTCGCCGAGGTCGGGGATGGAGCGGGCAAAGACCACCGTCGACCCGGCCATCATCGGCATGTAGTAGCCGGCGGTGCGTTCGAGCATGTGGGACAGGGGCAGGAAGGAGAGAAAGATGTCCTCGGGGTAGATGGCCATGGTCGACAAGCCCGAGGCGCAGTTCTGCAGGATGTTGTCATGGCTGAGCATCACCCCCTTGGGCGGCCCGGTGGTGCCGGAGGTGAAGACGATGGTGGCGGTGGGCCGGGCCGTCACGGCGAAGGGTTCCGCCGGCGGCGGCGCCGCGGGCAGCCAGCTTCGCAGGGGGACTACCTTGCCGTCGCCGCCGCCCTCGACCTCCGGGAGGCAGGTGACGACGCGCTGCAGGCTGGGTAGCCCGGAGACGGCCGGCGCGAGGCGCTCGCGGTAGTGGTCGCCGGGGCAGAGCAGCACCCGGGTCTCGGTATTGTCGAGGATATAGGCGATGTTTTCCGGGCGGTCGTTGGCGTAGAGGGGCACGACGATGAGGCCCAGGGACATGGCGGCCTGTTCGAAGGCCACCCACTCCGGGCCGTTGGCGAGCATCACCGCTACCCGCTCGCCGGGCGCGAGCCCTTCGGCGGCCAGGGCGCCGCGGCGCCGCGCCACCATGGCGAGCATCTCCCCCCAGGTGAGGTCGCGCCAGGAGGCGGCCACCCTGTCGAACCAGCGGTAGGCGGTGCGCTTCCGGTCTTTCATGGCCCGGGCGAGGAAGAGGCCGGGCAGGGTGGTGCAGGATTCGGGACTGAGATAGTCGGTGCCGTTCATCGTTTCCCCCCTTTCCGGGACGTGCGTCCCGTAGATTTCCTGTATGGCATAAGCCGCGGGAAGCGGCCGGATGTGCGGAGAAATCGTCCTCTCTTTCGATCATACGCCCAACGAGTTGTCGGGTGCAACGACAATCGCCCGGCACAGCCCCTGCAGGGTTTGAATTTGAGTTTTTCCTTAGGGTCGAGTAGGCTGGGGCCATATTGACGGAAGGGGAAGGCGCCACGATGCGGCGCCGTGAAGGTCGAACAAAAGGCGATGATCGCCACCAGAAAAAAAGGACAGACGATGACCAGAACACTACTCGTTACCGGGGCGACCTCCGGTTTCGGCCGGGCCTGTGCCGAGCTGTTCGCCGCCAGAGGCTGGCGCCTGGTGCTGACCGGAAGGCGCGGCGACCGGCTCGCCGAGCTTCAGCGGCAACTGGCCCCGGCGGAGGTTTATACGGCGAGCTTCGATGTACGGCGGCGCGACGAGGTCGAGGCCATGTACGCGGCGCTGCCCGAAGGGTTCCGCGATATCGACGTGCTGCTCAACAACGCCGGGCTCGCTCTGGGACTGGCGGCGGCCCATGAGACCGACCTCGACCAGTGGGAGACCATGGTCGATACCAATATCAAGGGTCTGCTCTACATGACCAGGCGCTTTCTGCCGGACATGGTGCGGCGCCGCTGCGGCCATATCGTCAATATCGGTTCGGTGGCCGGCTCCTGGCCCTATCCCGGCGGCAACACCTACGGCGCCACCAAGGCCTTCGTGCAGCAGTTCTCGCGCAACCTGCGCGCCGACGTGCACGGCACCGGGGTGCGGGTCACCAATATCGAGCCGGGGCTGGCGGAGAGCGAGTTCTCCCTGGTCCGTTTCGATGGCGACAGTGACAAGGCCGCCAAGGTCTACGAGGGCACCGAACCGCTGACGCCCGCCGATATCGCCGAGATCGTCCTGTGGACGGTGGAGCGTCCGGCCCATGTCAATATCAACTGCGTCGAAGTGATGCCGACCTGCCAGAGCTGGGCCAGCCTGGCGGTGGCGCGCAAGAGCTGATCCCCTTTATGAGGTTACGATGAGACCATTGTCGCTGTTGATACTGGCGCTGCTGCTGGCGGCTCTGCCCACCGGGGGGGAGGCGGCCGACGAGCTGCTCTGGGAGAAGACCCTGCCCTTCAAGGAAGCCACCGTCAAATACCTCATCAAGGGCATGGAAGAGGGCACGGAGACCCTCTATATCCGCAAGGGCGGCAAGGAGCGGGCCACCCATCGGGAGACGGTCTCCAACATGATGGGCATGAAGATGAACAACTCCACCGTCACCATCCGTGACGAGGAGTTCATCCATACCTACGATCTCGGCAAGATGGAGGGCTTCAAGGCGGTCAACCCCCAGAAATACATGATCGAGGAGTACAAGAAGCTGTCGGCCGCGGAGCAGGGCAAAGTGCGCGAGAGCGCCAAGAAGATGGGGGCGGCCTTCACCGAGGGCATGGGCGGCAAGGTCACTCCCAAAGCCCGGGAAATACTTGGGTACTCCTGCGATCAGGTGGAGATCATGGGCGGCTCGGTGACCTATCTCATCCATGATACCGATATCGCCCTCAAGACCGAGATGAACATCATGGGCATGAGTCTGACCATGCAGGCGGAATCGGTCGACAAGGCGCCGGTGGACGACCGCTTCTTCCAGCACCCGCAGGGCATCGTCGCCCAGGTCGACCCCCAGGCCGACGAGATGGCCAGGAACATGGCGATTCAGGCCATCGCCATGCTCAGGAATCCGGAGACCGCCAGGAAGAATCTGCTCCTGCCGCCCCAGGCCATGGGCGAGGGGGCCATGGACATGTCCCCGGAGGAACGGGAGGAAATGATGCAGCAGATGGAGGAGATGATGAAGGGTCTGCAGGGCGGCAAGCCCGGCCAGTGAGGCCGTTTGAGGCCAGACGAGCCCTCGGAAAAATCTATTGACACCATCACCCTGCCGGTATATAGTGCCCGCCTACGCTGCTCCGGCGCCTTGTGGCGGGGCGGCGGCGAACACAAACACATGCAGTTGAATGTACCTCTGTGATCCTCGGTAGCTCAGTCGGTAGAGCAGGTGGCTGTTAACCACCCTGTCGGCGGTTCGAGTCCGTCCCGGGGAGCCAGTTTTCAAAACGGCCCTTTTTCTTCGGAAGAAGGGCCGTTTCTTTTTTGGGGATTGTGGGGGCGCGAGCAGATAGTCGGACGGTGACGGGAGGTTGTCTTGGTGCCGGCCATTGGGGCCGACTGACGTCGAAGCGTTATGATCGAAGGCGCGGTTGCTCTGCCTGTTTTTTCTCCATGGGCTGGCGATATCACCTCATCGGGCGGGGCCGACGGCGTGGCGCCTTGTTGAGAAATTCCATTCCGGGGCGTTGCGACGCATTGGCAGGAAGCAAAGCTTGAGGAAAGCGACGAAAATGCTTTTGGCGCTCTTCTCTCAGGTGCATAAAAAAAGGTGGGGACAGCGTCATGCCGCCCCCACCCTGTAACCGTTTGTCGTGAGAAAATCAGGAGCGCTTGCGACGTTTCAAGGCTGCGAGACCAAGCAGCCCAGTGCCGAATAACAGCATGGTGGCCGGCTCGGGGACCGGATTCACACCGACGGCGTCGATATCAAAACCATCCTTTCCTGAGTCGAGTGGGGTTTTGTCGAGAACGCCCAGATACCTGAAAGGGCCTCCGGCTACTGAGGAAAAATCCAGAACGGTCTCTTTCTGTATATTGCTTATGCTTCCAACGAGTTGCCATGCACCGTTGTCTGTTGAAAACTCCCATGTTGTGGCGCTTACATATACATCAAGGTTTTCGACATACTTGGTGCGGTCGGTATTGGTAATTTCGAAGATCACGCCTGCAACATCAAACCAGGTTCCAAAATCGAATACGGCATAGCCCCCCAGCCC